>DASTAE010000115.1:0-15843 GCA_035712985.1 Actinospica sp. | reverse complement strand
GAGGCGAACAGGTTGCAGGTGTCCTCGCGGATCTGGTTGCCGACGGTGTACTTCATCTGGAACGTCGGGATCTTGGTGCCGTCCGGCGAGACGAGGCCGCCCTTGCCGGCGCCGACGTTCTTGAAGCCGGCCGAGGTGAGCAGCTGCTCGGCCTTGGACACGTTGCCCGTGCCGAGCCCGAACTGGGTCACGTTGTCCTGGTAGCCCTGCTGCTGGGAGACCAGCATGCGGTTGTTCAGCGGCACGGCGGTGGACTGGAACTGCTGGATCGTCTTGGCGAGGATCGCGTTGCGATCCGTGGCGGTGAACATCGCCGAGCGCAGCGTGCCGCCCCACTTCGCGTTGCCGAGCGCGGGGTTCTTCAGGTTGAAGTCGATGTGCTCGAAGGACAGGCCCGAGTCGATCTTGTAGGTGATCTGGCTGCCCATGTTCTTGAGCGCGGTCACCAGCGAGGTCTGCGGCTGCTGGTAGATGCCGTCCACCTCGTGGTTCTGCAGGGCCGTCGGCTCCTGCGAGGTGTCGGTGATGGCGCGGAAGGTGATCTGGTCCAGGTTCGGCTTCGTGCCGTACCACTTCGGGTTGGACTTGAGGATCACCGAGGTGTGGTCGGAGGAGACGCTGGAGACCACGTAGGGCCCGCCGGAGACGGGCAGCGGGTTCGACTGGAACCAGGCGAACGAGGCCTCGTTGTTCCCGTGCTGCTTCGCGATGTGCGCCGGGTACATGTTGATGAACAGCGACTTCCAGTCCGGGAAGGGCGTCTTGTACACGGTGGTGACGGTCTTGCCGTTGTCCGAGCCGGTGACCGACTCGATGTTCTGGTAGCCGGTGGTGGAGGCGGCGGCGATGTTGGCGTTCGAGCCGTTCTGCACCTCCCAGTTGTAGACGAAGTCGTCCGCGTTGATCTCGGTGCCGTCGGACCAGACCGCGTTCGGCTGGATCTTGTAGACGACCGTTTGCGGGCTGGTGCTCGTCTCCGTGGCGCTGACCAGCAGGTCGGAGTTCATGGTGACCGCGTATGAGGGGTTGAACAGGAACGTCGACGGGGTCAGGCCATTGATGATCTGCCCGTAGTCGAAGGTGTTGCCGTCCGCGGAGAGCAGGTTCCAGTTCTGCATGGTCTTCTCGATGGTCCACGTCAGCGAGCCGCCCTGCTTGGGCGTGCCGCTGTTGTAGGTGTCCGCCGCCGAGGTGCCCGAGATGGACGTGCTCGAACTCCCGCTGCCGCTGCTGCCGCTCGACCCGCTGCACGCCGCCAGCATGGCGAGGCAGGAGGCCCCCGCGAGCGCTACGACGAGCCGACGCCTACTGCGCGGCCGCCTCTCTTCCGACATGACCACTCCCACTCCTCGAGCACCGAAGGCATCCGTTCCACGGGTCATCTCACCCGACAACTAGTGACAAACTAGGATGATCCGGAACCCGGCGCGCGCGGAAGGCGCCAAACGAATGACCGGGGGCGGGACGGTAGGGGGCTGATTAGTGCGGATGGGTGACGTCTCGTCAGCGGCCCGCGGAGTGTCGGCGGCGTAGGTAGGGCCGAACACGAGCGGGCCCCCGTCCGTCAGGACGGGGGCCCGCTCGTTCAGCTCACTTCAGCTCGCTTCAGCTCCGTGAAGAGCGGCGGCCGGATCAGGCCTCGCTGTCCACCCAGGACATCAGGCCGCGCAGCTTCTTGCCGACGACCTCGATCGGGTGGTTGGTCGTGGCGTCGTACAGCTTCTTGTACTCGTTCAGGCCGCCGTCGTACTCGGCGATCCACTCGCGGACGAAGGTGCCGTCCTGGATCTCGGTCAGCACCCTCTTCATCTCCGCCTTGGTGTCGGCGGTGATGATGCGCGGGCCGGTCTTGTAGCCGCCCCACTCGGCGGTCTCGGAGACCGACCAGTTCATCTTGGTCAGGCCGCCCTCGTAGATCAGGTCGACGATGAGCTTGAGCTCGTGCAGGCACTCGAAGTAGGCGATCTCCGGCTCGTAGCCGGCCTCGGTCAGGGTCTCGAAACCGGCCTTGACCAGCTCCTCGACGCCGCCGCAGAGCACGACCTGCTCGCCGAACAGGTCGGTCTCGACCTCGTCCTTGAAGGTGGTCTTGATGACGCCGGCTCGGGTGCCGCCGATGCCCTTGGCGTAGGACAGCGCGAGCTCCTGCGCCTTGCCGGTGGAGTCCTGCGCCACCGCGATCAGGCAGGGCACGCCGAAGCCGTCGGCGAACTGGCGGCGGACCAGGTGGCCCGGGCCCTTCGGGGCGACCATGGCCACGTCGACGTTCGCCGGGGGCTTGATCAGCTCGAAGTGGATGTTCAGCGCGTGGCCGAAGAAGATCGCGTCGCCGTCCTTCAGGTTCGGCTTGATCGCCTCCTCGTACACGGCGCGCTGCACCGGGTCCGGCACCAGCACCATGATGACGTCCGCCTCGGCGCACGCCTCGAAGGGGGTGACGACGCGCAGGCCCTGCTCCTCGGCCTTGGCGCGCGACTTCGAGTCCGCCTTCAGGCCGACGCGCACGTCCACGCCCGAGTCGCGAAGGCTCAGCGCGTGCGCGTGGCCCTGGGAGCCGTAGCCGAGGACGGCGACCTTCCGGCCCTGGATGACCGAGAGGTCGGCGTCGTCGTCGTAGAACATCTCTACTGCCATTTTTCCGTGTTCCTTCTCGTGTATGTGCTACAGCACTCAGGCGGCGCGCTCGACGGCGCGCAGCGAACGGTCGGTGATGGAGCGCGAGCCGCGGCCGACGGCCAGCAGTCCGGACTGCACCAGTTCCTTGATGCCGAAGGGTTCGAGCACCCGCAGCAGCGCCTCCAGCTTGGCGGTCTCGCCGGTGGCCTCGATCACCAGGCTGTCCACGGCGACGTCCACCACCCGGGCGCCGAAGGGCTCGAGGGTGGCCAGCACGTGCTGGCGCTCGGTCGCGTCCGCCCGCACCTTGACCAGGATCAGTTCGCGCCGGACGCAGGAGGCGGGTTCCAGCTCCACGATCTTCAGCACGTTGACCAGCTTGTTGAGCTGCTTGGTGACCTGCTCGAGCGGGTGGTCCTCCACGTTGACCACGAGCGTGATCCGGGAGATCTCCTTGTGCTCGGTCGGCCCGACGGCGAGGGACTCGATGTTGAACCCGCGCCGGGAGAACAGCGCGGAGACCCGCGCGAGCACGCCGGGGCGGTTCTCGACGAGCACCGACAGCGTGTGCGTCTGACTGGGTGCCGTAGTGGTCATGTCAGTCACTTTCCTCGTCGAAGTCCGGGCGCTGGTCGCGCGCGGCCAGGATCTCGTCGTTGGACAGCCCGGCCGGGACCATCGGCCAGACCATCGCGTCCTCGTGCACCACGAAGTCGATGACCACGGGGGCGTCGTTGATCGCCATCGCCTTCTCGATCACCGAGTCCACCTGGTCGGGGCTCTCGCAGCGCAGTCCGACACAACCATAGGCCTCGGCGAGCTTCACGAAGTCCGGAATGCGCCGCGACTGCAGGTCCGTGTTGGAGTAGCGCTGGTTGTAGAACAGCGTCTGCCACTGCCGCACCATGCCGAGCGCGCCGTTGTTGATCACGGCGATCTTGATCGGGATGTTGTTCAGCGCGCAGGTGGCCAGCTCCTGGTTGGTCATCTGGAAGCAGCCGTCGCCGTCGATGCACCAGACGGCCGTGTCGGGCATGCCGGCCTTGGCGCCCATCGCGGCCGGCACCCCGTAGCCCATCGTCCCGGCGCCGCCGGAGTTCAGGAAGGTGTTCGGCTTCTCGTAGGAGATGAACTGCGCGGCCCACATCTGGTGCTGGCCGACGCCGGTGGTGTAGATCGCGTCGGGGCCGGCCAGCTTGCCGATCCGCTCGATCACGTACTGCGGGGCCAGCTCGCCGGGCACGGTCTCGTAGCCCAGCGGGTAGCGGGTGCGCCAGTCGTCCAGCGCCTCCCACCACGCGGTGTAGTCGGCCTTGCGTCCGGCGGCCTGCTCGGCGCGCACCGCGGCGGCCAGCTCGGTCAGCACCTCGCGGCAGTCGCCCACGATCGGGACGTCGGCCGCGCGGTTCTTGGAGATCTCGGCCGGGTCGATGTCGGCGTGCACGACCTTGGCGTCGGGCGCGAAGGAGGAGAGCTTGCCGGTGACGCGGTCGTCGAAGCGGGCGCCGAGGGCCACGATCAGGTCGGACTTCTGCAGCGCGGTCACCGCGGCCACCGAGCCGTGCATGCCGGGCATGCCCAGGTGTTGCGTGTGGCTGTCCGGGAAGGCGCCGCGGGCCATCAGGGTCGTGACGACGGGCGCGCCGGTCAGCTCGGCCAGCTGCAGCAGTTCCTCGGTCGCGCGCGCCTTGAGCACGCCGCCGCCGACGTAGAGCACCGGGCGCTTGGAGTGGGTGATCAGCCGGGCGGCCTCGCGGATCTGCTTGCCGTGCGGCTTGGACACCGGCCGGTAGCCCGGCAGGTTCAGCTCGACCGGCCAGTGGAAGGGGGCGGTGGCCTGCAGCGCGTCCTTGGCGATGTCCACCAGCACCGGGCCCGGGCGGCCGGTCGCGGCGATGTGGAAGGCCTCGGCGATCGCGCGCGGGATGTCCTCGGCGCGGGTGATCAGGAAGTTGTGCTTGGTGATCGGCATCGTGATGCCGCAGATGTCGGCTTCCTGGAAGCCGTCCGTGCCGATCATGCCGGAGGCGACCTGGCCGGTGATGGCGACCATCGGGACCGAGTCCATGTAGGCGTCGGCGATCGGGGTGACCAGGTTGGTCGCGCCCGGGCCCGAGGTCGCGATGCACACGCCGACCTTGCCGGTGGCCTGCGCGTAGCCGGTGGCGGCGTGCCCGGCGCCCTGCTCGTGGCGCACCAGGATGTGGCGCAGCTTCTGCGAGTCCAGCATCGGGTCGTAGGCCGGAAGGATGGCGCCGCCCGGGATGCCGAACACGGTGTCCACGCCGACTTCCTCGAGGGCGCGGATGAGGGCCTGGGCTCCGGTCAGCATCGTCGCGCGGTGGCTGCTGCCCTGCTCCGTCATGATGACTTCTCTCGGTTTCGGTCCGGGCGGGCGGCCCAGAAAAAACTGTCTTCGGCCAACAAAAAACCCTCGGGCCCGAAAGGGCAACCGAGGGAAGCGCGCTGGCGTGTGGCCCTAGAGGGCTTCAGCCGGCGCGCTGGCCAAGTACGAGCTCGCGCTTGCGCGCGGAGGGGATCTGCATGGCTCGAACAGTACTCCCGGTACGCCCTCATCCGTCAAGTTTCCCCGCCGGGAGTCTCGGCATGCGGACGGGCGCTTCTCACCCGGGGGACGGTGAACTGCCCGGCCGCCGCCCTTGGATTGACCCGTTCGCGCACCACGACGCGGCCCTTGCCCTCGGCCTTGGCCTCGTACATCGCGAGATCCGCCTGCCGCAGCAGCTGCGCGATGCTGGTCCCGGGGCGCCAGTAGGCGACGCCGACCGAGGCGCCGACGACGAAGCTGCCGGACGCGAGTTCATACGGGCGGGTGAGTGCCTCGTGCAGCCGTTCGGCCACCTCGCGCGCCGCCTTGCCGTCCCGGTCCCCGTGCACCAGCGCGGCGAACTCGTCCCCGCCGAAGCGCGCGACGGTGTCGCCGACCCGGATGGCCGCCCGCAGCCTCGCCGCGGCCTCGACGAGTAGCGCGTCGCCCGCCGCGTGCCCCTGCGCGTCGTTGACCTCCTTGAACCAGTCGAGGTCCAGGAAGATGACGGCGGGCGGCCGCTCCGCGGCCGAGCGCTGGCTGACGGCCTGCTCGAGCCGCTCGGTGAACAGCGCGCGGTTGGGCAGGCTGGTCAGCGCGTCGTGATAGGCGTTGTGCGCCAACTGGTTCCGCAGCGCGACCCGGTCGCTGATGTCCCGGATGGTGAAGACGAGGCCGCCGTAGTGCCGGGTGATGGTCGCCTCGGCGTGCCGCCAGATCGACTGCGCGCCCGCGGTCGGCAGCGGCAGCGCGCGCGAGGCGCGGACCCGGCATTCGACGAGGGCGGCCGGCGAGACCCCGGCGAGGAAGCCGTCGACGGTCTTGATCACGTGGTGCCGGTCCTCGACGTGGATCAGGTCGTAGAGCGAGCTGCCGATCAGCTGCTGCGGCTCGTAGCCGAGCACGCCGCGCACCGCGGGCGAGATGTAGCCGAGCCGCCCCGGGCGCTCCAGGGTCATGATGACCTCGCTGGCGCCCTGCACGAGCGAGCGGAAGTGATTCTCCCGCAGCGTGAGCTGCCTGGTGAGCCGGTAGTTCTCCACGATGGTCACGGCCTGCCGGGCGGCGAGCGCGGCCAGCACCCCGCAGGCCGTGCACAGCGGCACCGGGTGGATGTGGTGCGAGCCGCGCAGCCCGTCGGCCAGGATCACGGCCAGGCAGGTGGATCCGGCGAGGTAGGGAAAGCCGAAGCCGATCACGCCGAGCACGCGCTTGGCCCCCGCGTCCAGCCGGACCACCCAGCCGCGCTCCGCGACCGGATCGACGGCCTGCTCGATCCAGACCGAGACCCAGGGCGCGATCGCGAGCAGCAGGTAGCCGAAGAACCAGCCGGAGTCCATCAGCTCGCCGGAGGAGTAGTGGTCGCGGACGCTCGGGACCGTCCACAGCGCGTCGAAGAGCACGATGACGCTGTATCCGGCCACCAGTATGGCCATCGACGCGCCGTCCCGGCCGCGGCCCTTGGTGCGCAGCGAGAGCACGAGGCTGACGAGCATGATGTCGAAGACCGGATAGGCGAGCTCGAAGGCCACCTTCACCGGGGAGTGCCCGTCGCTGAACGCGTCCCTGGACAACGCGATCCCCCACCCGGCGGTGAACAGCGCGCCGCCGATCAGCAGTCCGTCCAGGCACAGCCGGATCCAGGCCAGCGGGCCGCCGAGCCCGCGCTGGTGGGCCAGCGTGCCCGCTATGGCGAAGGGCGCGAAGCACAGGAAGGCCCAGTCGGCCATCGAGGGGAACGGCGGGGACTGCCGCAGCACCAGCTCGTACCAGCCCCAGACCGCGTTGCCGAAGCCGGCCACGAGCGCGGATCCGGCGAACAGCAGCCAGGAGGCGCGCCACCGGCCGTGCAACTGCAGGGCTCTGCGAAGGCTGGACGCGGCGGCCAGCACCGCGGCCGCGGCGAGCCCGAAATCGCCCATCACGTCGGACACCGTGTGACTGGCCCCCCAGTGCACGACCGCGCCCAGCACGAAGACCCCGGTGGCGGCGAGGGCCGCCACGACGGCGAGCACCGCGCGCACGGTGGGCCGCCGCGAACGGCGGATCTGGATGACTGGCACGGCGGTCACTCTACGCGATACGCCGGACGCCACTGGTGAGGATTCGCCGCCGTAGCGCGGAAATGGCCATGGTGGACGGGGCCACGTGAGTGACTGCGGCGAAGTATGGAGCGAAGCGGGGGTGCCGCGCGGCCGACCCCGGGATCAAGGTCGCGGCGGACGGTCGGCGCCGGCGAAGCGCTGCGTCGGCGCCGGGCCCCGAAGGTCCGCGGAGCTCGGCCCGCATCCCGGTGCGGGCCAAGAAGAATTGCCGACAAGCGTCGGCAAGACGGCGCCGAGTACGGCAGAACCCGTACTCGGCACCGGCCGCTCCCGGCCCGGGCTAGCTCAGCCGGGAGAGTGTCAGCTCCTGCACCTTGGCCGCGTCGGCCTGGCCGCGGGTGGCCTTCATGACCGCGCCGACGATGACGCCGGCCGCCTTGTGGTTGCCGCCGCGGATCTTCTCGGCCACGGCCGGGTTCGCGGCGATCGCCTCGTCGATCGCGGTGAGCAGCGCGCCGTCGTCCGAGACCACCTTGAGGCCGCGCGCGGCGACCACCGCGTCCGGGTCGCCCTCGCCCGCGAGCACGCCCTCGATGACCTGGCGGGCCAGCTTGTCGCTCAGCTCCCCCGCGGCGACCAGCTCGACGATGCGCGCCACGTGGCCCGGCGTGATGGGCAGCTCGGCGAGGTCCACGCCGCGCTCGTTGGCGGTGCGGGCCAGCTCGCCCAGCCACCACTTGCGCGCCGAGGTCGCGTCCGAGCCCGCCGCGACGGTCGCCTCGATCAGGCCGAGGGCGCCGGCGTTGACCACGGACTGCATCTCGAAGTCGCTGATGTCCCAGGCCGTCGCCAGCCGCTTGCGCCGGGCGCCCGGCAGTTCGGGCAGTTCCGCGCGCAGCTGCTCGACCCACTCGCGGGACGGGGCGACCGGAACCAGGTCGGGCTCGGGGAAGTAGCGGTAGTCCTCCGCCTCCTCCTTGATCCGGCCCGACGTCGTGGTGCCCTTGTCCTCGTGGAAGTGCCGCGTCTCCTGCACGATGGACCCGCCGGAGGCGAGCACCGCGCCGTGCCGCCGGATCTCGAAGGTCGCCGCGCGCTCCACCGATCGCAGGGAGTTGACGTTCTTGGTCTCGGAGCGGGTGCCGAACCTCTCGACGCCCTTCGGCTTGAGCGAGAGGTTCACGTCGCAGCGCATCTGGCCGCGCTCCATCCGCGCCTCGGAGACGCCGAGCGCCACGATCAGCTCGCGCAGCTCCGCGACGTACGCGCGGGCCACCGCCGGGGCCAGGTGCCCGGGAACGCCGACGATCGGCTTGGTGACGATCTCGATCAGCGGGATGCCGGCCCGGTTGTAGTCGACCAGCGAGTAGTCGGCGCCGTGGATCCGGCCCGTCGCGCCGCCCACGTGGGTGGACTTGCCGGTGTCCTCCTCCATGTGCGCCCGCTCGATCCCGATCCGGAAGCTCTGCCCCTCGACCTCGACGTCCAGGTAGCCGTCGAAGGCGATCGGCTCGTCGTACTGCGAGGTCTGGAAGTTCTTCGGCATGTCCGGGTAGAAGTAGTTCTTCCGCGCGAACCGGCACCACTCGGCGATCGAGCAGTTGAGCGCGAGCCCGATCCGGATCGCCGACTCCACCCCGATCGCGTTGACCACCGGCAGCGCCCCAGGCAGCCCCAGGCAGGTCGGGCACACCTGCGTATTGGGCTCGGCGCCGAACTCGGTCGGGCACGAGCAGAACATCTTCGTGCGCGTCCCCAGCTCGACATGCACCTCGAGCCCCATGACCGGGTCGAAGCGCTCCAGCGCCTCGTCGAGGTCCATGAGCTCGTCGGTGGTGGCGGTGCTCATAGGAAGTCCAACTCCTTCAACGCTTTCGCTACTACTTGGACCCGGAGGTCAGGGCCTTGGGCTCGACGAGTTCGCCGTCGACGACGTCGGGGTCCGCGGCGGTCTGCTCGCGGACGGTGCGCAGGGCGACGGCCGCGGTCACGGCGACGACGGCGCCGGTCAGGATGCCGTGCAGCATCGCCAGCCTGTCGCCCTTGGTCCGGGCGTCCTTGACCGCGCGCACGGCGGCGAGGGCGGCGGCCACCTGGCCGCCGGCGAAGACCATCCGGCCGATCCTGCCCTTGGGCACCTTCACCAGGGGTCGGTCCTTCTTAGCCATAACCTCTCCATCCCTCTCGTGTGCACGGTCTCGCGGCGCCCGGCTAGAGCACCGGGGCTCCGGCTACAGCACTGGGGCCAGGTCCAGGATCGGACGGCCCCACTGTTCCAGCAACGCGGCCTCGAGCGCCGCGCCCACGCGGTAGAGCCGGTCGTCGGCCATCGCGGGGGCGAGGATCTGCAGGCCGACCGGCAGGCCGTCCTCCGGCGCGAGGCCGCAGGGCAGCGACATGCCCGCGTTCCCGGCCAGGTTGGTCGGGATGGTGCACAGGTCCGCGAGGTACATCGCCATCGGGTCGTCCGCGCGCTCGCCGATCTTGAACGCGGTGGTCGGCGTGGTCGGCGAGACGAGCACGTCCACCTGAGTGAACGCGGCCTCGAAGTCGCGGATGATCAGCGTGCGGACCTTCTGCGCCTGGCCGTAGTACGCGTCGTAGTAGCCGGAGCTGAGCGCGTAGGTGCCGAGCATGATGCGCCGCTTGACCTCGGCGCCGAAGCCGGCCTCGCGGGTGAGCGCGGTGACCTCCTCGGCGCTGTGGTCACCGTCGTCGCCGACGCGCAGTCCGTAGCGCATGGCGTCGAAGCGGGCCAGGTTCGAGGAGCACTCGCTCGGCGCGATCAGGTAGTAGGCCGGCAGCGCGAAGTCGAAGGACGGGGCGTCGATCTCGACGATCTCGGCGCCGAGCGTGCGCAGCAGCTCCACGCTCTCCTGGAAGCGCTGCACGACTCCGGCCTGGTAGCCCTCGCCGCCGAACTGCTTGACGACGCCGACGCGCAGGCCCTTGATCCCCTGCGCGGCGCCCAGCTTCGCGGCCTCGACGACGGCCGGGACCGGCGCGTTGATCGAGGTGGAGTCGAGCATGTCGTACCCGGCGATGGCCTCGTGCAGCAGCGCGGCGTCCAGCACCGTGCGCGCGCAGGGGCCGCCCTGGTCGAGCGAGGAGGAGAAGGCGACCATGCCGTAGCGGGACACGCCGCCGTAGGTCGGCTTCACGCCCACGGTCGCGGTCACGGCGCCGGGCTGGCGGATCGAGCCGCCGGTGTCGGTGCCGATGGCGAGCGGGGCCTGGAAGCTGGCCAGCGCGGCCGCCGAGCCGCCGCCGGAGCCGCCGGGGATCCGGTCCAGGTCCCAGGGGTTGCGGGTCGGGCCGTAGGCGGAGTTCTCGGTGGAGGAGCCCATCGCGAACTCGTCCATGTTCGACTTGCCCAGGATGACGACGTCGGCCTCGCGCAGGCGGCGGGTCACGGTCGCGTCGTAGGGCGGCAGCCAGCCCTCGAGGATCTTCGATCCGCAGGTGGTGGGGATGCCCCGGGTGGTGAACAGGTCCTTGAGCGCGAGCGGGACGCCGGCCAGCGGGCCGAGCCTCTCCCCCGCGGCGCGCTTGGCGTCCACGGCGCGGGCCGCCTCGAGCGCGCCCTCCGCATCCACGTGCAGGAAGGCGTTGATCCGGTCGTCCACCTTGGCGATCCGGTCCAGGTGCGCCTGGGCCACCTCGACGGCGGAGACCTCGCCGCCCGCGATGAGCGCGGCGGTCTCGGCCGCCGTCCGCTTGATCAGGTCGGTCATCGTGATCAGTCCTCCCCGAGGATGCGCGGCACCCGGAAGCGGTCGTCCTCGGCGGCCGGGGCCTGGGCGAGCACCTCGGCGCGGTCCAGGACCGGGGTGCCCGCGGGGCGGACCACGTCCTGGCGGAAGACGTTCGTCATCGGCAGCGCGTGCGAGGTCGGCGGCACATCCTCGGTCGGCAGCTCGCTGACGCGGGCGACGGCGCCGACGATCGCGTCGAGCTGCTCGGCGAAGTGGTCGAGTTCGGCCTCGCTCAACTCCAGCCGGGACAGCCGGGCGAGGTGGGCCACCTCCTCGCGGGTGATCGCGGACATCGGTCCTGCTTTCTCTGCTCGGGTCGGACCGCTCCATCCTAGTTGCCCGGGGTGACGGCCCGACACGCGAATAGGTCGGCTCGCGGCGCAACCGAACGCCCCTCCCGGCTGTGCTCAGAGGTGAACGGCCGAAGCGGAGAGGGAGTGGCATGAGAGATCCGGCGGAATTCGACGCGTTCTACGCGGCGAGCTCGCACCGGCTGGTCGGCCAGGTGTACGCGATGACGGGCGACCTCGGCGAGGCCGAGGACGCGCTGCAGGAGGCGTACATCCGGGCCTGGCAGCGCTGGCCGAAGCTCCGGGAGTACGAGAACCCGGAGGCCTGGGTGCGCACCGTCGCGTTCCGGCTGTGCGTGAACTCCTGGTGGCGGGCCAAGAACCGGCTCACGGCGCACCGCCGCGCGGCCGCGCGCGCGGAGTCGGTGCCGGGCCTCAATCCGGACCTGCTGGCGATCGTCGCGGCGATGCGGCACCTGCCGGACAAGCAGCGGCGCGCGCTGGTGCTGCACTACGTGGCCGATCTGACGGTCGAGCAGATCGCCGCGGAGACCGGGGCGGCGGCGGGCACGGTCAAGTCCTGGCTGCACCGCGGTCGCCGCACGCTCGCGCCGCTCGTGTCCGAGTTCAGCGATGAGGAAAACGTAACGAGGAGGGACTACGACTATGCCTGAGCAGTTTCAGCGGATCGCCGAGTACGCCCGGCGCGGCTCGGCGCTCGAGGAGGCGGCGAGCCTGCGCGCGCGCGGCACGCGGCGGCTGCGGCGGCGCCGCGCCGGACAGGCGGTGCTCGGCACGGGGGCGCTCGCGGTGGTGACCGGTCTCGGGGTGCAGCTGGCCACGGCCGCCCCGGCCCCGGTGCACGTCGGACCGGCCGCGAACACGGCGGCGACGGCGGTTCCGACGCCCGCGAGCACCCGGGGCCCGGTCATCGGCACGCCGGTGCCCACCGTGGCGAACAGCATGCCCGGCTCGCCGGGCGCGACCGCGAGCCCCTCCCCCGGCGAGCCGACCCCGACGAGCACGCAGGGCGCAAACCCGGGGTCGAGCTCGACGCCGGTCCCGACCACGCGGTCCGGGATCCTCGGCTCGGGCGGGACGGCCAGCGCGTCGCCCGGAGTGCCGACCCCGACCTCGACGGCGGGTCTGCTCGGCGGCTGACCGGCCGGCCCTGGGCTCCCGGCGGGCTCAGGGCCTGGTCGTGCGCAGCTGCGGGCGCGCCTTGGGCGCGGGCAGCGCGGTGGGTCGGCCGGGTGGCACGGACAGGGCCCTGCGGTTGAGCCAGGCGGTGGCCTCGTGCGCGGGCAGGGCCTTGGCGAGCAGCCAGCCCTGCGCCACGTCGCAGCCGAGTTCGGCGAGCCGCTGCCAGGTGATCTCGTCCTCGACGCCCTCGGCCACGACCTTCAGGCCCAGCGAGTGCGCGAGGTCGACCGTGGAGCGCACGATCGCGGCGTCCTCCGCGTCGTGCGCCAGCCTCGCCACGAAGGACTTGTCGATCTTGATCTCGCGCACCGGGACGCTGCGCAGCAGCACCAGCGAGGAATAGCCGGTGCCGAAATCGTCCAGCGAGAGGTTCACGCCGAGCGCGTCGAGCCGCTCGAGGGTGGCCTTGGCCCGCTGCGGGTCCTGCAGCAGCACCCGCTCGGTGATCTCGAGCTGCAGCGCCTCGGCCGGCACGCCGTGCCGCTCCAGCCCCTCCTGGATCGAGGCGACGAAGCCCGGCGCGTGGATGTCGCGCATCGAGACGTTCACCGCGATCGGCACGGACAGCCCCGAGCGCCACCACACCGCGGCCTGGGCCAGCGCCCGCTCGACGACGTACGTGGTCAGCGTGGACATCAGCCCGGTCTGCTCGGCGAGCTGGACGAACTCCTCCGGGTTCACCGGGCCGCGGGTCGCGTGGTTCCAGCGCACCAGGCCTTCGAAGCCGACGACCTGGCCCGCCGCGAAGGAGACCTTGGGCTGGTAGTGCAGCTGGATCTCGCCACCGGCCAGCGCGCGGCGTAGATCGCCGAGCAGCGCGAGCCGGTCCGGAGTGTTCTGGTCGCGCTCCGCCTCGTAGCCGGAGATCCCGGCCCGGGAGCGCTTGGCCTGGTACATGGCCACGTCGGCGCGCTGCAGCAGCTCCTCGAAGTCCTCCGCGTCGCGCGGGTACTCGGCGACGCCGATCGAGCACTCCAGGTCCAGGGTGTACGCCTCGAGCTGGAAGGGGATCGTGAAGCACTCGGCGATCCGGTGCGCGGCGGCGAAGGCGTCCTGGCCGCTGCGCACGCGCGGCAGCAGCACCACGAACTCGTCCCCGCTCCAGCGGGCCAGCGTGCCCTGGCTGCCCACGCAGGCGCTGAGCCTGCTGGCCACGACGCGCAGCAGCTGATCGCCTGTCAGATGGCCGAGCGTGTCGTTGACGTCCTTGAAGCGGTCCAGGTCCAGCAGCAGCACCGCGGCGTTCCCGCGGGTGCGCGCCGCCTCCTCGAGCGCGCGGTCCCCCTCGGCCCGCAGCTGCCGGCTGTTCGGCAGGCCGGTGAGCAGGTCGTGCTTCGACTCCCACTCGCGTTCCCAGCGCTCGCTGCTGCTGCCGTGCACGACGTAGATCGCCGGCAGCAGGCAGAGCAGCAGCCAGGCGTGGTAGACCGTCGCGCCGACGACCAGCGGCGCGAGGCAGACCATCGCGCCCGAGGAACGCGTCTGCCGCCAGCCGTCGCGGTGCAGTTGGAGGCTGAAGGGCACGCCGCGCACCGCGGACACGCACAGCCAGACGAGCACGTGGTTGATCACGACGACGACGATCGCCGTGAAGAGCAGCGCGGCCACCCGGCCGGGGCCCAGCACGTTCGAGAACCTGGCCAGCTCGCCCTGACGGTCCGTCAGCGCGTAGAAGAGCAGGCCGCCCGTGGCGTAGGAGACGGCCTGCTGGGCCACGTTGAAGGACATCCGGGTCCAGCCGTGCCGCCGGCCCAGCTCGGAGATCATGATCGCGAGGGCCTGCGCGAACACGGCGTCCTGCCAGCAGTCCACGGCGTAGATCGCGGCGGCGAAGGCGAGCCCGAGGCTCGCCCCGTCCGTGCCCCGGCGGGAGAGCACCGGCCGGGCCTCGCCGAGCACGACGAGGCAGACCAGCAGCCACATCACCGGCGCGGGCACGTGCAGCCGGGAGTGCTGGACCGTGATGCCGTTCAGCTTGGTGACGGCGCCGCCGACCAGGGCGAAGAGTCCGGCGCTGATGACGGCGGTGAGGTAGACGCGAGCGCGGAGCGTCGGATCGGACCAGAACGCCCGCCAACGAGCCATCTCAGCCACCACTTCCCGCGTAGTTCGTGTGCCGGTCCGGATCGGTACCCCTGGGAGCCGATGCACCGCCGGCGGCCACGCCACGCGAGCGCCGCAAGCGCATGAGGCTCCAGGGTATTCGCAAAGCACGAAAACGCGCGCAAGTTTGGCCGGATCGTGACGATGCCTCAGTTGATCTCTTCTTTTTCTGAGACGCCGTCAGCAGAATCTTCCGCCGCGCCCGGAACTGTCAACTCCCCGGCCAGCAGCGCGCGGAAACCGGCCTCGTCCAGCACCGGAACGCCCAGCTGTTCGGCCTTGTCCGCCTTGCTGCCCGGATTCTCGCCGACGATCACATAAGAGGTCTTCTTCGATACCGAGCCCGCCACCTTCGCCCCGGCGGCCTGCGCGGCCTCCTTGGCGCCGTCCCGGGTGAAGCCCTCCAGCGTGCCGGTGATCACGACGGTGAGCCCGGTGAGCGGCTGCTCGCCGGCCTCGGCCTGGGCGGGCACGCTCGGCCTGACCCCGGCGGCGAGCCAGCGGTCCACGATCTCCCGGTGCCAGTCCACCGCGAACCACTCGACCACCGCGTTCGCGATCGTCGGGCCCACGCCCTCCACCGCGGCGAGCTCCTCGGCCGAGGCG
This sequence comes from Actinospica sp., assembly GCA_035712985.1. Taxonomy (GTDB): domain Bacteria; phylum Actinomycetota; class Actinomycetes; order Streptomycetales; family Catenulisporaceae; genus Actinospica. Next base: position 677 of record DASTAE010000115.1, on the reverse strand, counting down.
TCCCGGATCGCCTCCAGCGAGCGGAAGACCCGGGCCAGCTCGCGGGCCGCGCTCGGGCCGACGTGGCGGATGGACAGGGCGACCAGGAAGCGCCAGAGTTCCTTGGTCTTGGCGACCTCGATCTGCTCCAGCAGCTGCTGGGTGGTCTTGGTCGGCGCGGACGGTTTGGTCGCGGTGCCCTTCGTGTAGAAGTACGGCACCAGCTCGCGCGCGCCCTCGACCGCATCCTTGCCGCGGGCCTGCTGGTACATCTGCGGGGACGCCAACTGCTCCAGCGTCAGTTCGAAGATGTCCCCGTCGATCCGCACCGGGGGCTCGCCCGCGTCCGGATGGGTCAGCGCCGCGGCCGCCTCATAGCCCAGCGCCTCGATGTCCAGCGCGCTGCGGCCGGCGAGATAGGCGATGCGCTCCTTGAGCTGCCCCGGGCAGGCGCGCGCGTTCGGGCAGCGCAGGTCCACGTCGCCCTCCTTCTGCGGCGCGATCGGGGTTCCGCAGGAGGGGCACTCGGCGGGCATCACGAACTCGCGCTCCGCACCGGTGCGCAGCTCGGTGACCGGGCCGACGACCTCGGGGATCACGTCGCCCGCCTTGCGCAGCACGATCGTGTCGCCGATCAGCACGCCCGTGCGCTTGACCACGTCCTGGTTGTGCAGCGTCGCCTGCGCGACCACGGACCC
>DASTAE010000114.1:0-2740 GCA_035712985.1 Actinospica sp. | reverse complement strand
ATATCCAGGAACGCGTAGCGCAGTTCGGTGAGGTCCGTGCCGCGCGCGTACGCCGAGTAGGTGTGGAAGATCTCGCCGTCCTCGCGCAGGAAGCAGCTGGCCCCGGGCACCTCGGTGCTGACCTGGTCCGCGCCGAGGATTCCGGGCTCGGGCCGGTAGTTGTACTCCAACTGCGGGATCGACGAGTCCACCGTCACCCGGAAGTCGTAGTTGAAATCGCTGCCGTACGACGAGTACCAGGGCAGCGCCCAGCCGCGGCCTTCCGTGTACGCCTTCACCTTGTCCCAGGGTGCGCGGCACACCATGGCGAACGACGTGGCCGCCTCGTTGATCCGGCCGAGCAGCGCAGGGCTGAACTCGCTGGTGCTCGCCGTGCATCGCGGGCAGCCGGCCTCCCAGTCCGGCCCGAACATGATGTGCTGCACGACCAGCTGCCGGCGGCCCGTGAACAGCTCGGCCAGCGTGACCTTTCCGTCCGGCCCCTCGAACACGTACTCCTTCTCGACGCGGACCATCGGCAGCTGACGGCGCTTGGCGTTGACCGCGTCGCGCTGTCGGGTCACGGCCTTCTCCTCGGCGAGCAGCGCGATCCGGGCCTCGAGCCACTCCTCGCGGGACACGACGGGCGGTAGCGACATGGTGGTCTCCTTCGATCCGATGAATGCCTTCCGAACATGAGACTGCGCAGGTCGGCGGAATTCATCGGTCCCCGGAGCACGGATTTCCGCTGGGGTATGCTGCCGTTAGCGCGTACCAGGACGCCTCCCGCCCGCGGCAAGCACCGAGTGCCCCTGGATTCCCCCTCACTGCGTGATGGAGACTCCATGGACGGCAAGAACCTTCCCGAAAACGCCTCGCTGGGCCAGCTCCGCGCCCAGGCGAAGGAGCTGCGGCGCGCGTACGCGGGCGGCAGTCCGGCGGCGCTGGCGCGGGTGCGCGCGGCGCGGCCCGAGGCCGAGCCCGGCGCCGAGATGCCGCTGCGCGAGGCCCAGTATGTGATCGCGCGCGAGTACGGCTTCGAGGGCTGGCGCGAGCTCGTCGAGGCGGCGGTGAACCGGCAGAGCAACGGCCGCGACCTCAACCGCTGGTTCGCCGTCGAGCTCAACAACGGCACCTGGGACGTGATCGAGGCCGGCCTCTGCGAGGAGAGCCCGCTCGAGGAGCGCGAGCAGGCGCTCTACGCCGCGTACGCCTCGACCTACCACTGGATGCAGGCCGGGAACGTGGCCAACCACGGGCGCGGCGAGTACCTGATCGCGACGGTGGCCGTGGCGATCGGCGAGCTCGAGGTCGCGGCGAAGCACGCGGCGCGGTGCGCGGAGCTGATCGCGGCGTACCCGGCCGCCTTCACCGACTGGGACGCCGCGTTCTCCGCCGAGGCCCTGGCCAGGATCGCCTCCCGCTCCGGCGCCGCGGGCGCGCCCGCGCTGAAGGCCGAGGCCCGGCGGCTGGCCGAGGCCGTCGCAGGGGACGAAGATCGGCGGATCTGCCTGGAGCGGCTGGCCGCCGAGCCCTGGTGAATCCCCGCCGTCCCGGCGGGCCCCGGGGATAGGATCACCGCATGGCTGAGGCCTCGTCGAACGGGGACGCTCGCGCGGTGGTGCTCGTCGAGGGGGTGAGCGACCGGGCGGCGTTGGCGGTGCTGGCCGGGCGTCGCGGGCTGGATCTCGCGGCGGCCGGCATCGAGATCGTGTCCATGGACGGAATCACCAACATCGGCCACTACCTCGACCGCTACTGCGCCCCCGGCCGCGAGGTGCGCGTCACCGGGCTCTACGACGACGGCGAGGAGCGCTTCGTGCGCCGCGGGCTCGACCGGATCGGCCTGGCGGGCGAGCCGGAGGAGCTGGGCTTCTACGCCTGCTCGCCGGATCTGGAGGACGAGCTGATCCGCGCGCTCGGTCCGTCCGCCGTCGAGGAGATCGTCGAAGCCTCCGGCGAGCTGCGCTCCTTCCGCACCCTGCAACGGCAGCCGGCGCAGCGCACGCGCAGCCTGCACGACCAGCTGCGTCGGCTGATGGGCGGCCGCTCGGGCAACAAGGAGCGGTACGCCGCGGCGATGGCCGCCGCCGTGCCGCTCGACCGGGTGCCCCGGCCGCTCGACGCCGTGCTCGCGCACGTGTACGCAGCACTCGGACCTTTCAGGAGCTGATCAACGCTGAGTAGGCTTCACAGCGTGTTGATGTCATTTCCACGCGCCGTGTTATTCTGACACGCTGAAGTGCAGACGTCTGTCATGGGATCGGGACGGACCTGGTCGAAGGACTTGGGCATCGTGGGCAGTGTGTGGGCATCCCTTCCCGCCGGGCTCAACCCGGCGGCCCGGAGATTGGTCGGAGAACTTCGCGCCCTCAAGGACGAGTACAACCTCTCGCTCGCCCAGTTGAGCGCGTCGACCCACTACAGCCGTGCCTCGTGGGAGCGCTGGCTGAACGGCAAGCGGCTGATCACCCTCGATGCGCTCACCGCCGTGTCCACCCGGTTCGGCGTCAATCCGGCGCTGCTCATCACGTTGCTGGGCGAGGCCTCGCTGGAGCGCGAGGACCAGCAGGAGCCCGGTGACGCGGCGGCCGGCGAGGCCCCGGCGGGCGAGCATGTCGCTCTCGCCCAAGTGCCGTCGAGCACCTCGGACTTCACCGGGAGGGGCGCGCAGGTCGAGGATCTGTCCGCCGCGCTGCTGCCCGGCTGCGGCGATCCCGGCCAGGTCTCGATCGCGGCGATCACCGGCGGTGGCGGGCTC
>DASTAE010000113.1:0-19272 GCA_035712985.1 Actinospica sp. | reverse complement strand
TTCGCCGCGATCACCCCGCTGCTGTGGCTGGGCTCGGTGATCGGCCGGATGAGCTTCAAGGCATGGCTCATCGTGGTGCCGCTGTGGACCTCGATCGTCTACACGGTGGACGCGTTCATGCTGTGGGGCGGCGGTTTCTGGGCCGGCATGGGCGCGGTGGACTACTCCGGCGGTTACGTCATCCACCTCTCCGCGGGCACGGCGGGCTTCGTGGCCGCCGCGACGATCGGGCCGCGGCTGAAGAAGGACAAGGAGCACGGCGCGCCGAACAACCTGCTGCTGTGCGCGACCGGCGCGGGCATCCTGTGGCTCGGCTGGAACGGCTTCAACGGCGGCGACCCGTACTTCGCCGGCGCCGACGCGGCCCTGGCCGTGGTCAACACCAACCTCTGCACCGCCATCGCGCTGCTCACCTGGCTGCTGATGGACATGTTCTTCAGCCCGTCCAAGAAGCCGACCCTGCTCGGCTCGATCAACGGCATGATCGTCGGCCTGGTCACCATCACCCCGGCGGCCGGATACGTCAACGGCCTCGGCGCGATCTGCCTCGGCGTGATCACCTCGGCGGTCGTCTGGCTCAGCTGGTACAAGCTGTCCAAGGTGTGGATCTTCAAGAAGGTGGACGACACCCTCGGCGTCGTCTACACGCACGGCATCGCAGGACTCTGCGGCGGACTGCTGGTGGGCGTCTTCGCGGACCCGAACGTGCTGGTCTACCTCGGCGGGGACTCGAAGACCTCGCCGTTCTCGGTCACCGGCCTGCTCTACGGCTCGCACACCTGGAAGCAGCTCGAGGTCCAGGCGGGCGCGGCGCTGACCGTGATCGGCTGGACGGCGCTGTGCACGTTCCTGATCCTGAAATTCGTCGGCCTGTTCGTGAAGCTGAGACTGACCGACGAACAGCTCGAGACCGGCGACCTCGCGATCCACGAGGAGGTCGTGTACCCCGGCGACACACTCAGCGCGTCGGCCGCCGAACCGGCGCTGGTCGGCGCCGCGGCCCCGGCGTCGGAACCGGCGGCGGAGGAGGCCGAGGTCCCGGCCGCCGAGGGCTGAGCCCGCCCCGCCGCGGCCGAACCCCTTGCCCCACCGGCGCAATCCGCCGGTTCGTCCCCGTCCCGCCCGGTTCGGCGGGACGGGGACGATCGTTTTTCCGTTCGATCACACCTGTTTTCGCTCCCGTGCGCCCCCGCACTGAGAGGATGGAATGCATGTGCAGCGGGTATGGCAAGCTCATGGCCCAGGTCGTCACGCGGCGTGTGCGGTCCAGCGCTATTTCCGCGCCCTCCCTTGATTCACGGCCCTGACAGGACGATATACTTCCGACCGCCCACCTGGACGAACGAGAGTGAGCTCGAAATGGGGGCAACACCCTGGAGCAGGGCGTTCGGGGGTGAACAGACCCCCGCTGCCCCGCAGCGACCCTGGCCGGCCACCCTGACCGTCGGAACGGACGGCAGGATCACCAGCTGGAGCCGGGGCGCGCAGGCGCTCTTCGGGCTCTCGGCCGGTCGGGCCTGCGGTCGACGTATGCGTACCCTGATGGTGCGCCCCGAAGACCGCGCCTCGCTGGACGAACTGCTCGGCACCGTGCTCGCCGGACGCAGCTGGTCGGGCTCGCTGCCGCTGCTGGACGCCGACGGACTCGTTCACCCGGTCGAGTGCGGCTGGCAGCCGATCCAGGACCGCCGCGGACGGCCCGGAGCGCTGATCGTGGTCACCGACCGCGTCGGCCAGTCCGTGCCCGCCGCGCGCCCCGCGCCGCTGGGCACCGCCGAGGCCGCGCTCGCCGCGATCGGCCAGTTCCAGGAGCACGCGGCCTCGGTCGCCATGATGCGCCGGGTGCAGCTGCTCACCGAGGCGAACACCATGATCGGCACGACGCTGGACATGGCGCAGACGGCGCGGGAACTGCTGAACGTCGCCGTCCCCCGCTTCGCCGACACGGCGTCCGTGGTGCTGATGGAGTCCGTGGTCGACGAGTTCGAGCTGCCCCCGCCGTGGATCGAGGGCGACGAGATCCGGGTGCGCCGGGTGGCCGTGAAGGCGCAGGACCCCGCGCTCGAGTCGATGCTCCCGGAGGACGAGACCGTCCTGCACGGCCCGAACACCGTCTTCGGCCAGGTGCTGCGCACCGGTCGGCCGCGCACGCTGAGCTCGCTGGACCTCGCGACGGCGCAGAAGCTGTGGCCCGGGATGGAGCCCTCCCCCGCCCCGCACCTGGTGGGCAACTGCATGCTCGTCGTCCCCCTCGTGGCCCGCGGCGCCGTCCTCGGCATCGCGATGTTCGCCCGAGGCTCGGACCGCAGGCCGTTCTCCGGCGGAGAGGCCGTCCTCGGTGAGGAGTTCGCGGCCCGCGCCGCGCTCTGCGTGGACAACGCCCGCCTCTACAGCCACGAGCGCAACACCGCCCTCATGCTGCAGCGCGCGCTGCTGCCCGCCGACTCCGGCGACCACACCGGCGTCGACGTGGCGCACCGCTACCTGCCCGCCAGCGACCTCACCGGCGTGGGCGGCGACTGGTACGACGTCATCGGCCTGCGCGGCGGCCGCGTGGCCATGGTCGTCGGCGACGTCATGGGGCACGGAATCCGCGCCGCCGCCGTCATGGGCCAGCTGCGCACCGCCACCAGAACCCTTGCCGCACTGGACCTTCAGCCCGCCGAGGTGCTCCGCAACCTCGACGAACTCGCGGACGGCCTCGGCGACGGCGAGATACTGTTCGCCACGTGCCTGGTGGCGGTCTACGACCCCGCGACCCGCATCTGCCGCATCGCCCGGGCGGGCCACATCCCCCCGCTGATGGTGACGCCCGACGGCGAGACCACCATCATCGACCTGCCCCCGGGCGTGCCGCTGGGTGTCGGCGGCCACACCTTCGAGAGCAAGGACATCCAGTTCGAGGACGACAGCCTGCTGGTGCTCTGCACCGACGGCCTCGTCGAGAGCAGGGCCCCGGGCCGCGACATCGACGACGGCATGCAGGACCTCGTCCGCGAGATCAAGGACGCCACGCTCCCCCTCGAGGCCATCGCCGACACCGTCATCGCCGGCCTCCGCGGCGACCGCACCATGGACGACGCGGCCCTGGTCATCGCCCGAGTCCGCGGCATCCCCTCCACGGCGACCGCGCAGTGGACGGTGGAGCCCGAACTCCCCGCCGTGGCCCGGGCGCGGAAGAACGTCCGCAGCACCCTCAACGACTGGGGCCTGAGCCAACTCGAGGAGACCGCCGAGCTCCTGGCGAGCGAGCTGGTCACGAATGCCCTGCTCTATACCAACGGCCCGATCAGCGTCCGCCTCCTGCGCGACAACTCCCTGCTCTGCGAGGTCTACGACACCTCCGACGAAACCCCCCAACTCCGCGCCGCCGAACAGGACGACGACGGCGGCCGCGGCCTGCACCTCGTCAAGGCGCTGTCGCAGCGGTGGGGCACGCGGCGGACCAGCGGCGGGAAGAGCGTCTGGTTCGAGTTGGCGTTGCCGTAGGTGTGGGTGGGCGGTCGGCGGTCGGCGGTTCTCCCCCGGTGAACCGGCTCACCTCAACGGCACCGCCACGTCGCAGTCCGGCACCGAGCCCTCGCCGTCCGCCTCCAGGTAGATCAGGCGCAGCGGTCCGACCGTCTGGCGGTCCTGGTCGCGGGCCCAGGCCAGGAGGCTCTGGGCCGCCAGGACGATGCGGGCGGCGTGCAGGAGGGTGGTGGCGCCGTAGTGGACGTATGCCTCCTGGTGGGCGGGGTCGGTGCGCAGGGTGAGGTCGGGGAAGCGGGCGGCGAGTTCCTTCGCTCGGTCCTCGGCCACCGGCCAGCACCATTCGATGGGGCCGTCGCTGTCGGCGCTGACGTCGCCGTAGTAGATGATGAAGGGGGCTCCGGCGGTGCCGGGCAGGGGTTTGACGCCGGCCTCGCGGAGGTTGCCGATGAACTCCTCGCGGACCGCGGTCTGCTCGTCGATGTGCAGGTGGCGCATCTGGGCCAGGACGCTGCGGTCGGGCATCGATCTGCTGGAGACGGCGTAGGCCATGGAGGTGGTGGCCTCGTTGCCGCGCAGGCGTTCGATGAGGGAGCTCACCAGGCGCCTTCTCGCGGCGTGTTCGGCCTCGGCCTCCGCCCAGAAGGCGGCGATGCGGTCGGCGCCGAGCGCGCCCTCGTCGTCGAGGGCCGACCTGATCTCGGTCAGCGGGATGCCCACCTGCCGCAGCGATGAGACGAGGAACGCGCGCTCCACCTGCCCGCGCTCGTAGTGCCGGGCGCCGGTCACGGGGTCGACGCGGTGCGGCTCGAGGACGCCGGCGTGGTCGTACAGGCGCAGCGCCTTGGGCGAGAGGCGGCTGAGCCGGGCGAACTCGCCGGTGCTCACCACGTCCGCGTCCGACTCGGTCATCCGCAATCCCGCTTTCCCTCACCGCCCCGCCCTACCGTGCCGGGTTCCAGTCAAGGTCAACACCCCCGGACGAAGATCGCAAACCGGACGCGCCGGACGTCTTGCCAGCGCCGCGCCATTGGACTAGACCATAGGGAGAGGACTAGACCACCCACGCCGTCCTCACCCCTCGGGCACGAAGGAGTGCGAACCCACCCATGCAGACTCCCCCTGGTCGAAGGCCGATCACGGCTCGCCATGCGTCCGCTCGGCACACAGCGCCGCGGTCGCTCCGGTTCGCGGTCGCCGCGGCCGCGGCGGCTCTCGTCGTGCCGGCGACGCTGTACCTCTCCACCGGCGCCGCGTCAGCCGCGGCCACCAATCTGCTGACGAACGCCGGGTTCGAGGCCGACAGCCTTTCCGGCTGGACGTGCGACTCGGGGACGGCGAGCGTCGTGAGCAGCCCCGCGCACTCCGGATCTCACGCGCTCGCGGGCACGCCGACCTCCTCGGCCGACGCGCAGTGCACTCAGACGGTGACCGTGCAGGCGAACACGACGTACACGCTCTCCGCGTACGTCCAGGGCTCGTACGTCTACCTCGGCGCGAACGGCGCCAACGACACGTGGACGCCGTCGGCGACCAGCTGGCAGCAGCTCTCGGAGCAGATCACCACCGGGGCGTCGCAGACCTCGCTGACCGTCTACATCCACGGCTGGTACGCGCAGCCCACGTACTACGCCGATGACTTCTCACTGTCTGCCGGTACCACCTCGACCGGCAGCCCCAGTTCGTCGCCCACCGGCACCACCTCGTCCCCCAGTCCCACACCCACGGGGACAGGGACGGGGACGGTGGGCGGCGGCTCGGTGGGCAAGGTCGCGCCGTACGTGGACATGTCGAACAACCAGGAGCCGATGCTGAACTCGGCCGCCAAGGCCGGGCTCACGACGTACACCGCGGCCTTCGTGATCAGCTCCGGCTGCTCGCCGATCTGGGGCGACACGCTCCCGGTCACCAACGACCCGACGATGGACCAGGAGATCGCCACCGCCAAGGCCGACGGCGCCACCCCGATCGTGTCCTTCGGCGGCGCGGGCGGCACCGAGCTGGCGATGGCGTGCACCTCGGAGTCCGGCCTGCAGGCGGCCTATCAGTCCGTGATCACCCATCTGGGTGTGTCACACATCGACTTCGACATCGAAGGCGCCCCGCTGGACTACACGAGTGACAACGATCTGCGCTTCCAGGCGATCAAGGGCCTTGAGACCGCCAATCCGGGGCTCGTGGTGTCCGTGACGCTGCCGGTGCTGCCGAGCGGGCTCGCGGCTGACGGCGTCGCGTTCCTCGATCTCGCCAAGCAGGACGGCGCGCGCATCGACCTGGTGAACGTGATGGCCATGGACTACGGATCCTCGTTCACCGGCGACATGGGCCAGGAGGCCGTCCAGGCCGCCGAGAACACGCTGACCCAGGCCAAGGCCGACTGGCCCGGCGACACGTACGCCGACATCGGCGTGACCCCGATGATCGGCCAGAACGACAACTCGGCCGAGGTCTTCTCGGAGGCCGACGCGCACACGCTGGTCAACTGGGCCGACACGGCGCACCTCGGCCGGCTCGGCTTCTGGTCGGTGGACCGCGACCAGCCGTGCGGCGGCTCGGCCTCCGGCCTGCCGTCCTGCTCGGAGATCTCGCAGAGCGCGCTCGACTTCACCAAGATCTTCGACGCGTACTCGGGCTGAGCGGCAGGGCGCCGGAACCCCGGGATGCGCCCGGGGTTCCGGCGCGTTGCAATGGACCCATGCTCACCGCACTTCAGCGCCGCAAGCTCCAACTGCGGTTCGCGCTGCTCGACACGGACGGGAACGGCTTCCTCTCGCAGCGGGACTACGACCTGGTCACGCTGCGGCTGTGCGCGGCCTTCGGGCATCTGCCGGGCACGCCGGAGTACGAGCGGGTCCATCACGCGTACCTCAAGCTCTGGGAGCAACTGCGTGGTCTGATGGACCGGGACGGCGAGGGGCGGATCTCGCTCGAGCAGTTCATGGCCGGCTGCGAGCGGCTGATGCGGGAGCAGCCGCTGCCGCCCGCGCACGATCCGGTGGACCTCATCTTCGAGATGGTGGACGCCGATCAGAACGGCGTGATCGACCTGACCGAGTTCACCAAGTGGATGCACTCCTACGGGGTCGGCGCGCAGGACACCGTCGAGGCCTTCGACCTGCTCGACTCGGACGACGACGGGGTGCTCAGCCGCCCGGAGGTGGCCGCGGCGGCGCAGGCCTTCTACGCCTCGAACGATCCGGCGGACGTCGGGAACTGGCTGTTCGGCCCGCTCTAGTCGCTCGGACCGGGAAGGGCTACGCTGTGCCCGTAACGGTCGAGGAAGGGCGTGGGTAGTGACAGAGCAGGTCGAGCAGGCGGCGGAGACGGTGCAGACGGACGAGGCCGCGCCGGTCCGTCCCGGCAGGAAGAACGGCCTGTACGGCGCCATCAGCGACGAGCTCGCGGTGAGCATGCGCTCCGGCTGGGCTGATACCGAGCGCGACGGCCTCGAGCCCTCCGCGCAGTCGCCCTACGCGGCCAAGCGGCGCAAGGCGCTCTCCGCGGCGTTCCCCGGCGAGCGCCTGGTGATCCCCTCCGGCGAGCTCAAGGTGCGCTCGAACGACACGGACTACCCCTTCCGCGCCTGCTGCGACTACGTGTACCTGACCGGCGATCAGACCGAGAACAGCGTGCTGATCCTGGAGCCGCGCGCCGACGGCGGGCACGAGGCCGCGGTCTACCTGCTGCCGCGCTCGAACCGCGAGGACGGCGAGTTCTGGCTGAGCGGCTACGGCGAGCTGTGGGTCGGGCGTCGCAACTCCCTGACGGAGGCCGCGGCCATCCTGGGCCTGGACACCAAGGACTCCCGCCGGGTCGCCGAGGAGCTGGCCGCGGCGATCGCGGCGGACCAGGGCGTCGTCACCCGGATCCTGCGCGGCCACGACGCGACGCTGGACGCCGTGGTGGAGCTGGTCGCGGAGCGCGAGGAGCAGGCCGGGGCCGAGCTCGACGAGCAGCTGAAGATCTTCCTGCACGGCATGCGCCTGGTGAAGGACGAGTGGGAGGTCGAGCAGCTGCGCCGCGCGTGCGCCGCGACCGCCGAGGGCTTCACCGACGTGGTCCGCGAGCTGAGCCAGGCCGTGGCGACCTCGGAGCGCTGGATCGAGGGCACCTTCTTCCGGCGCGCCCGGGTCGCGGGCAACGACGTCGGCTACGGCTCGATCTGCGCCGCGGGCCCGCACGCGACCACGCTGCACTGGGTGCGCAACGACGGCGCCGTGCGGCCGGGCGAGCTGCTCCTGCTGGACGCCGGCGTGGAGACGGACACGCTGTACACGGCCGACGTCACCCGCACCCTGCCGATCAGCGGCGAGTTCGACGAGCTGCAGCGGAAGATCTACGAGGCCGTATACGACGCCCAGGAGGCCGGCATCGCGGCCGTCCGCCCCGGCGCCCGCTTCCGCGACTTCCACGCGGCCTCCCAGCGTGTGCTGGCCGAGCGCCTGGTCGAGTGGGGCCTGCTGGAGGGCCCGGTGGAGAGGGTGCTGGAGCTCGGCCTGCAGCGCCGCTACACCCTGCACGGCACCGGCCACATGCTCGGCCTCGACGTGCACGACTGCGCCGACGCCCGCACCGAGGACTACGTCGACGCCGAACTCGTCGCCGGGATGGTCCTCACCGTCGAGCCCGGCCTGTACTTCCAGCTCGACGACCTGACCGTGCCCGAGGAGTACCGCGGCATCGGCGTCCGGATCGAGGACGACATCCTCGTCACCGCCGAGGGCAACGAGAACCTCTCCGCCGCCCTCCCCCGCACCGTCGCGGACATCGAGCGGTGGATGGGCTCCCTGCGCGGCTGATCAGTCGGCGTGCAGCCCGGCGGATGTGATGCGGTGCCGCCTGACATCGGGCAGCACCCGCGCAACCGCCTCGAAGTCGCGGTCAGGGGGCGCCCTTGGCCGCAATCCGGCGCGAGCCGTCGGCCACCGGTCTGGGTGCAGCCTTTGACCGTGTCCTTCTTCGTGGTCGCACCCGGACCACGCGTGGCGGCGGCGAGAACGCGGCCGTCGAGGTCGATCTGCATGTCAATCCTCGTCCTCCAGCCCATCCATGCCATCTACGTCGTCCGCGTCGCCCTGCGCCCCCGGCGCGGATATCGGGGCCTCGATGCGGTCCAGCTCCTCGCGGTCGATCGCGCGGGTCAGCCGGGTCAGCTGCGGGAGGAGCTCGCGGACGGCGCGGGTGTCGGAGTACGGGAGGACCACCGGCACCACGGCGTAGAGCAGGTCCGAGGCCAGGCTCACGTCCATCTCGCGGGTGAGCGGGGCGGCGGAGGCGCCGTAGTCCAGGCAGAGTTCGAGTTCGCCGGACAGGGCTGCCACCAGGGCGCATTCGGCCAGGACCACCGCCCTCGTCTTGACCTTCGCCGGGCTCAGCGCCTCCACTGCCTGGGCGGCGTAGTCGGGGGCATCGGGGTCGTGGATGAGGGCCGCGGTGTGGGCGGTGCTGGACAGCAGCCTGGCCCGGTCGAAGAAGCGGGTCCAGGGCATGCCGCCGTCGTCGGGGCGGGGGCCGGGGAGGCCGTCGGCGAGGGCCATGGAGCGCTCCATCGCGGTGCGGGCGGCGTCGATCTCGCCGAGTTCGGCGGCGTGCAGGGCGGCCCTGGACACGGCCCACGCGGTGGCCCTGCGGTCGTCGGGGGTGTGCCGGCCCGCGGTGTGCGAGAGCTGCCAGGCGGTGCCGGGGTCGCCGCGCCGGGCCGCGGAGTAGCCGAGGCAGGTCAGGCTCGCGGCGAGCAGCGCGGAGTCGACGGTGCTCTCGGCGGCGCCGATCGAGGTGTCCCAGTAGCGGTGCGCGGAGGCGGTGTCGCCGCGGTCGAAGGCGAGCCAGCCGGCCAGCAGCGCGCTGCGGCCCGCGTTCAGCATCAGCCGGCGGCGCACGGCCTCGTGGCGGGCGGCGCCGAGCAGGGCCGTGATGGTGCTGATGTGCCGGTCCGCGGTGGGGGCCAGCAGCCGCGCCGGGCTGTGGTGCTGCAGGTCGAACAGCCGCGAGGTGGAGGCCTCGACGAGCTCGGCGGTGCGCGAGTCGACCGTGGAGGGGTGGTCGAGCGCGTGACGCAGGCGGTCCATCGAGTTCTCGATCGAGCCGTTCGCGGTGTATTCGGTGAGGCCCGCCATCGCGAATCCGGCGCCCGGCGCGGGCGCGTCGGCGGGGGCGGGCGCGGCGTCGGCGACGGCGGCGGACAGGCCGGACTCATCGGGCAGGATCCGGAAGCCGAGCTCGCGGGCCGAGAGGCCGGTGACCGCCTGCAGCACCCTGAGGTAGTCGGGCCGGCAGGCGGCGTGCTCGCCGGTCTCCCACTTCTGCACGAGCCGCTTGGTGCAGTGGTTGGGCGCCCCCATGGCGTTGCCGGCGGCGCGGACGGCGTCGGCGAACTGGGCCTGGCTCAGCCGCATGGACTGCCGGGCGCGGCGCAGGGCCAGATTCGGGGTGCGTGGGAGTGGTCGCGTGGTCACGGCCGGAAAACTAAGGCCGGAATTCCCGGTTCGCCCCGGGACTTTAATTCAGAAGAGTGACAGCCTACGCCGATTCGACGCCATTAAGTTCCCCGACCGAAATCTGACTCGGGGCCTGTGACCTCGCTCGCCAGCATACCAAGTTTCATTCGAAACTAGTTACGGTCGCAACTAGTTATGAGAGCCCCGGAAGCCCGTTGCGCTTCCGGGGCGGCCTTAAGGGTTCGTAGTCACGACGTCTTGGTGACGGATAGCCGGAACCGGGGAATCGTCACGTGGACGAGGGGGCCGATGGCGACGGCGTAGACGACCGTGCCGATGCCGACGTTGCCGCCGAGCAGCCAGCCGGCGGCCAGCACCGAGAGCTCGATCCCGGTGCGCACGACGCGGATCGAGCGGCCGCGCGCCGCGAGCGCGGTGGTCAGGCCGTCGCGCGGGCCCGGGCCGAGACCGGCGCCGATGTACAGGCCGGTGGCGACCGCGTTGAGCGCGACGCCGGCGAGGAACAGCGCCCAGCGCAGCCAGAGCGTGTGCGGAACGGGGAGCACCGGCAGGATCAGGTCGAGCACCGCGCCGATCACGATCACGTTGGCGACCGTGCCGATCCCGGGCCGTTGGCGCAGCGGGATCCAGAGCAGCAGCACCAGCGCGCCGACGATGATGAGCACCGTGCCGACGGCGATCCCGGAGATGCGGGACAGGCCCGTGTGGAAGACGTCCCACGGGTCCACGCCGACGCCGGGCGCGAGCATCATGGCCTCGCTCACGCCGTAGAGCAGCAGGCCGAGCGTCAGTTGGACGAGCCGGGCCGCGGCACGCCGGCGCGGCCAGATCTCGACCGTGCTCACGTCGGCACGGGGGGCGGGGCGGGTGGCGTTCAGGGTGGCCATCGGTCGGCTGCCGTCCTTGTCTCCTCGGGGTGACTCTGCCATGCTGGCGGAGAAGTGGACTGCGCATCGATAGCCAATTCAAGGGAAGTGGACTGATGGACGGGGCCGCCTCCGCGCTGGGACCGACGCACCTGGCCCGGCTGCTCGGGCCGTGGCGGGTGGTCGGCGATCCGGGCCGCCATCCGGCCAGGCAGGCGCTGGCCGAGCGGATCAGGTCGCTGATCCTGGACGGCCGGATCGCGGTGGGCGCGCGGCTGCCCGCGGAACGGCCGCTCAGCGAGGCGTTGCAGGTCAGCCGCACGACGATCACCGCCGCCTACACGCTGCTGGTCGAGCAGGGCTACGCGTCGGCGCGGCGTGGGTCCGGCACCTTCACGGCGCTGCCCGAACGGCTGCTCGCGCGGCCCTCCGGCGGCTTCCAGAACTCCGACGACCCCGACGTGCTGGACATGAGCTGCGCGGGCCCGGCGGCGCCCACGGCGCAGCTGCGCGCGGCCACGGCGTGGGCCGCGGAACGGTTGCAGCTGGTCTCCGGCAACTCCTTCCGGCCCTATGGGCTGCCGGAGATGCGCGAGGCCATCGCGGACCGGTACACGGCGCGCGGGCTGCCCACGACGCCGGATCAGATCCTGGTGACCCAGGGGGCTCAGGGCGCGATCAGCCTGGTGGCCCGGCTGCTGATGCGTCCCGGGGACCGGGTGCTGCTTGAGGGGCCGACGTACGCGAACGTCATCGACTCCTTCACCGCCTCGCGCGCCCGGCTGCACCCGGTGCCGCTGGACGAGACGACGGGCTGGCTCGACGGCGCCACCGGCCAGATCCCCTTGCAGCAGGCGGCCTCCCGGCTCTCGCCGCGGCTGGTGTATTCGATCCCGCATTTCCACAACCCGACCGGCCAGCTGATGGCGCCGGAGCAGGCCGGGCGGATCGCGCGCGCGGCGCGCCGGGCCGGGGCGTGGCTGCTGGCCGACGAGACGATCACCGACATCGCGCTGGACGTGCCGGTGCCGCCGCCGTTCGCCGCCGGGGTCTCCCCCGCGGACGCCGAGCGGCTGCTGGTGTGCGGATCGCTGGGCAAGTCCTTCTGGGGCGGGATCCGGGTCGGGTGGCTGCGGGCGCCGAGCCGCGTCGTGCACGAGCTCGCGGCGGCGCGCGCGTCGCTGGACCTGGCGTCGCCGGTGATCGACCAGCTGATCGGGGTCGCCGTGCTGCGCGAGGGGATGGGCGTCGAGCAGGAGCGGCGCGCGGAGGCCCGCGCGGCGCGCGCGGTGCTCGCCGAGGCGCTGCGGGAGTCGATGCCGGACTGGAGCTGGCACACGCCGGCCGGGGGCCTGAGCCTGTGGGTGCGGCTCGCGGAGGGCGAGGAGTCCACGTCGCTGGTCTACCGCGCGGGCACGCACGGCCTGGTGCTGCAGAGCGGGCCGCGCTTCGGGGCGGATCCGGGCACCTACGAGCGTTTCCTGCGGGTGCCCTATTCGCAGACGGCGCAGAACCTGCGCGAGGCGGTGCGGCGGCTCGCGGCCGCGCGCGCCGGCCTGGGGCCGGTGCGCGCGCCGGAGTCGCGGCGCGACCTGGTCGCGTAGCCGGCCGGTCCTACTGGATGGTGATCGTGGTCCAGACGCCGAGGTGGATCCGGTCGCCGCGGTGCACCGGGATCTCGGTCTCCGCCTCGAGCGGCTCCTCGGCGTCGTTGAGCCGGGTGCCGTTGGCCGAGCCGAGGTCGACGACGACCCAGCCCTCCTCGTGCCGCAGCAGCTGCGCGTGCAGGTGCGAGACCGCCGGGTCCAGCGGCGGCCCGGTCAGGTCGATCTCCGGGGCGATCCCCCGGCTGGCCGAGGCGCGGCCGATCCGGACCGGGCTCTGCCCGAAGGTGAAGCGCCGCTCGTGCGGGTCCTTCGGGAACGGGAATTCGGACTCGATGATGTCCCCGCGCTCGAGCTGCGCCTTGTAGTAGTCGCGGTCCGCGTTCACCAGCAGGTCGAGCTCGGCGGCCGGGGCCGCGAGGCCCGAGGCCGGCGAGAGCACCGCGGCGGCCAGGCTCGCGGCCGCCTCGGCCTCGGCGGCCTCCGCCTGCGGCGCGGCGGCCTCGGGCTCCGGCTCGGGGTCCGGCGCGGCCGGCGCCGCGTTGGCCTCGGCCTCGGCGCGGGCGAGCTCCACGTCGAGGTCGATGCCCTGCTGCTCCGGCTGGGGCTCGGGCTCGGCCGGCAGCACGCCCGGGTTCATGGTGACCTGGGGCATCGCCTCGGCCAGCTCGAAGTCGTAGCCGCACTCCTCGCAGAAGCGGCCGTTGCGCTCGGCCTGGCAGACCGGGCACGGGCCGCCGGACCCGGCGGCGGCCGGCGCGGCCGTCGGCGCGGCGACCGCGACCGTCGGGGCGAGCGGGGACGCGCCCGCCCCCGCGGACTCGGCCCCGATCACCAGCCCGCAGGTGTCGCAGTAGTCGCTGGCCTCGGACTCGTGCCCGGCCGGACATCTCGCCATCGCGGCTCACACTCCCTTGAGAAGGCGTCAGCTGTTGCCGTTGCGGTTCTTGCCGACCCGCGCGGTGCGGGTCGAGCGGGTGTCGAGGGTCATCTCGTCGGCGTCGGAGACCCGCGACTTGAGCCGCACGGTGCCGGTGGCCGGGTCGTCCACGTCCACGACCTTGGACAGCAGCAGCGCGGTCTCCTCGTTGCCGGACTCGGTGGCCAGCTTGACCGCCCGGCCCAGGCGCGCGGTCGCGGTGTCCAGGTCGCCGTTCTTGCGGGCCTCCAGGCCCTCGCGGATCGCGTCGGCGAGCTCGGCCTGGCCGGTGTAGTCGGCCACGGTGCGGTCGATCCGGCCGGTCTGCGCGATGTCATCCGACCAGATCGCCTTGACCAGGCCCTGGCCGAGCACGGTGGCCTGGTTCGCGCCGTCCACCGCCACCAGGCCGATTCGCGCGGCCAGCATCTCGTCGCCGACCGAGCCGGGCCGCACCTGGACGCAGACCTGGTAGTCGCGGGACTCCGGGCCCCAC
Source organism: Actinospica sp. (assembly GCA_035712985.1). GTDB lineage: Bacteria > Actinomycetota > Actinomycetes > Streptomycetales > Catenulisporaceae > Actinospica. The sequence goes on along the minus strand of DASTAE010000113.1, from coordinate 5,458 downwards.
GCGCCGGTCGGGTAGTCGCCGGTCAGCGGGTTCGGTCCCGGGGAACGCCGAGCGCTGAGGTCCACGATCTGCGGGGCGACCTGCTTGACGAACTTGATCTGCGCGCCCTGCGGCGCCCAGACGCGCAGCCGGACGTCGCCGACGGCCTTGCCCATCGCGTGCTCGATGATCTGCTGGAAGTCGGACTTCAGGCGCACCGGGTCGGCCACGATGTCCACGGTGCCGAGCAGCGCGGTGGACACCCGGCGCAGCTCGGCGACCACCCAGTCGGTGCCGATGCCGCGGCAGTCGCAGGTGAACCGGCCCTCGCAGCGGGAGAGCGCCGCGGCCAGGTCGGAGGGCTCCTCGTGCTCGTCCTTGCCGTCGGTGAGCAGGATCGCGTGCCGGATGGCCTGGTCGTGCCCGGTGAACAGCCGGTCGGCCAGCGCCAGCCACTGGCCCATCGCGGTGCCGCCGCCCGCGGTCAGCCGGGACACGGCGGCCTTGGCCGCGGCCCTCGAGGAGGCGTCGGCGGGCACCAGGTACTCGGTGCCGGGAAAGACCATCCGGGCCACGTGGGTGCCCGCGACCACCGCGAAGGGCACGCCGTCGCGGATCGCGTCGATCGCCGCCTCGGTGGCCTGCCGGGCGGCGGCCATCTTGGTCGGCGGGTAGTCCATCGAGCCCGAGCAGTCGACCATGATCACCTGCGCGGCGCGGGTGTTCCCGCCGCCGCCGTAGGCCGCCGCGGACTGCACCGAGACGATGGCGTTGACCTCGGAGGCGCCGTCGGCCAGGTACTCGTTCTGGTAGACGTTGACGGTGAACTGAGGCTGAGCGCTCACGGGACTATCCCCTCGATCTCGGCGGTCGGGTCGCCGGCCTGCTCCGGCACCCGCGGGGGCCAGGCCGCCAGCACGGCGGTGATGTTGTCGTGGCCGCCGCCCTCGAGCGCGACCGCGGCCATGGCGTCGGCGGCGGGCAGCAGCCCGCCGAATCCGCGGGCGGCGAGCCTGGCCAGGTCCGCCGCGTCGGGGACGTAGTTCCACAGGCCGTCGCTGCAGGCGAGCACGAGGCCCGGGCCGTCCGGCAGGAAGACGCGCAGGTTGGCCGGCTCCTCGGGGGCGCCGGGGCCGAGCCAGCGCAGGATCGTGTGCGCCAGCGGGGACTTGAACGCCTCCTCCTCGGTGAGCGTCCCGTCCGCGATCATCCGGCCGGCCCAGGAGTCGTCCAGGGTCAGCACGAGGGAGTTCTCCGGGTTCTGGTCCAGCCAGTAGACCCGGGCGTCGCCGACCCAGCCGACGGTGATGCCGCGGTCCGCGACGACCACCGAGACCATGGTGCTGGCCCGGCCGTTGGAGGGGTCGGTGGGGTCGTTCGGCAGCGCCACGACGGCCTTGTGCGCCTGCTCGAAGGCGCCGAGGGTGGCGGCCTGCGGGTCCTCGCCGCGGCGCAGCGCCAGCACCAGGTGCTCGCGCGCGGTGAGCGCGGCGGTGGCGGAGGCCGTCTCCGGCTTGTACGAGGTGGACACGCCGTCGCAGACCACGGCGACCGTCGTGGTCGCGCCGTTCGGTCCGCCGAGGACGGCGAAGGACATGTCGTCCTCGTTGCGCGAGTGCCGCAGGCCGCGGTCGGTGACCCCGGCGACCAAGCCGAAATCGCGCTCGAAGCGGTCGCGCGGGTCGGGCTCCGGCGCGCCGCACACGTCGCAGTACCCGTCGGTGAAGGAATCCCCCGCGCAGCCCGCGCTGCGGCACGCGCCGCCCGTCCGCGCGGCCGGCTCGGAGCGGCGCACCAGCAGGTCGGCGCCGCACTCCTCGCAGTAGCCGTCCTCGGGCGCGACCTCGGCGCCGCAGGACGGGCAGCTCGGCCAGGCCGGCTGCGCGGTCGGCGACTCGACGGTCTCGGCGAGCGTCTCGTCGAGGCCGCCCGCCGCGGCGTCCGGCTGTTCGGACTCTGTCACGTCCACGTCCTCATCCATGGTCGGTCTGGTCACACCCAGGTCCGCGGGCGCACCTGGTTCGCGCTGTCCACCATCGCGATCCGGCCGGCGCGGCTCTGCGCCATCCGCGCCCTGGCCCGGTACGAGCGCTCCAGCGCCCCGCGCAGCCCGTCCTCGGTGAGCGAGGCGCCGAACAGGGTCTTGTCCGCGACCGTGGCCTTGTCGTGCAGCCGCCAGGTCAGCGCGCCGTCGAGCACCTCGCAGACCAGCGACTCGTGCGCCTCCCCGTCCAGGCCCAGCGCGTCCACCCGCTCGCCCAGCCGGGCCAGCTCCGCGGGGTCGGCCCAGTCGGCGAAGCCCGGGGAGTCCAGCCGCGCGCGCACGGCCGCGATCTCGGCCGCGGTGCGCTGGATGGCGATCTCCGGGATCTGGCCGAGCACGTCCACGGCGCCCGCGTGGTCCTTGGCGCCGATCCGCAGCCGGGCCAGCGCGAAGGCGGCGGTCACGTAGGAGCGGTCCACGCTCCACACCAGCTGGTAGTAGCGCAGCGCGTCGGACAGCTGGCCGGCCTGCTCGGCGGCGATCGCGATGCCCAACTTGGGGGCGAGCTCGCCGGGCAGCTCCGCGTAGCATTCCTCGAACTTGGCCCGCGCCTCGAGGCCGTTGCCCTGGCACAGCGCCACCAGGCCGCGGAACCAGCCGACCCGCCAGTCGAAGGAGTCGGCCGCGGCGAGCTTGTCCAGGCGCCGCCTGGCCTCGTCGAAATTGCCGATCTCGATCGCGGCGCGCACGACGCGGTAGTGCACCTCGGGGGTCGGGTTGCGCAGCTCTCCCAGGACCCTGATGATCTGGTCCGCACGGCCGCCCAGGGTATTGAGATACCCGAAGTTGGGGTCGGTCGGATCCGGCAGCGGGAGCGGCAGCGCGGCGGCCAGCAGCGCGCTGCTCGGCGCGTCCGCCGCCGTCACGCCCTCGGTGCCGGCCGAGTAGCGCTCGGTGGTGAACAGCGTGGAGACGGCGGGCTGCTGCTCGCCGCGCTCCAGGGCGACGACCTCGCGCAGCACGCCGGTCAGCTGGACGGCCATCTCCAGCGCCGAGGAGAAGCGCCGCTCGCGCCGGGTGTGCGTGGCCCGGCGCAGCGCCCGGTCGAAGGACTCGAAGCGGCCGAGGACCGGGATCGACTCGCGGTTCGGCAGCTTGTAGGCGAAGTCGCGCTGGTAGCCCTTGAAGTCGAAGGCCAGCACGGCCAGCATCCGGCCGACGGTGTAGAGGTCGGACTCGACGCTCGGGCCGTCGTTCTCCAGCTCGGGGGCCTTGTAGCCCTCGGTGCTGTAGATGTCCGACTCCTGGTCGTCGAAGGCCATCACCGCGCCGAGGTCGATCAGCTTGAGCTGCTCCTCGGACTGGATGATGTTGTCCGGCTTGAAGTCGTTGTAGAGCAGGCCGATCGAGTGCAGGTAGCCGAAGGCGGGCAGGATCTCGATCGCGAAGGCCAGCACCTGGGCCAGCGGCAGCGAGGAGCCGCCGTTCGCGTCCTTGTAGTCCAGCGCGATCTGCTTGAGCGACTTGCCGCCGACGTACTCCATGACGATGTAGTCGCCGCCGTCGTGCTGCACGAAGTTGTAGATCTTGACGATGTTCGGGTGCTCGACCTCGGCGAGGAACTGCCGCTCGGCCACGGCGGCGGCCAGCGCGGCCTCGTCGCCGGTGTCCAGCAAGCCCTTGAGGGCGACCCAGCGGCCGGAGACGTTGAGGTCCCTGGCCAGGTAGATCCAGCCGAGGCCGCCGTGCGCGATGCAGCCGAGCACCTCGTACTGCCCGGCCACCAGGTCGCCCTCGACGAGCTTGGGCTCGAAGTCGTAGCCGTTGCGGCACTGCGCGCAGAAGCCCTTGGTGCGCCCCGGGTGGCCGTTCTTGCCGCGGCCGACGGGCTTGCCGCAGTGCGAGCAGTAGCGCTTGTGCTCGGGCACCTCGGGGTTGGCGAGCACGGCCTCGCTGGGGTCGCGGTACTCGATGCTCGGGATCTCCACGATGCCCAGGCCCAGGCCGCCGCGGCCGGTGCTGCGCGAGCCGCGGACCGAGCCGGTGCCGCGGCTGGTGGCGCGGGCCGAGAGCGCGGAGCCGCGGGTGCGTCCGGTGGAGGTGCGCGAGGACGAGCGCGCGGAGAGGGAGGAGGAGGTGCGGGCCGAGGTCTCGCGGCCGGAGGACTGCGCGGGAACCCCGTTGCCCCCGGTCCGCGCGGCCAGGCCGCAGGTGTCGCAGTAGCCGTCCGCGATCGTGCCGGAGCAGCCGGGGCGGCCGCAGGGATCGGCCGCCGGCGGGGCGCTCGCCGTGATCGTCGGGGCCGCGGTCTTGGCCGCGAGGCCGCAGGTGTCGCAGTAGCCGTCGAGGATCGTTCCGCCGCAACCGGGCCGGGTACACCGCATGTCAGCCATCATTCCATCCCTCCCCGTTTAGTGCTTCGCACTAGATCGTGTACCCACCACCGCGCGAGGGGCTGGAGCCGCGACCACGCCGAGTGCACCGCATGTCAGCCATCATTCCATCCCTCCCCACTGCGCCTGCTCCAGTGCTTCGCACTAGATCGTGCACCCACCGCCGCGCGAGGGGCTGGAACCGCGACCACGCCGAATGCACCGCATGTCAGCCATCATTCCATCCCTCCCCACTGCGCCTGCTCCAGTGCCGCCCCGCTGATCGATTTCCCCATTTTCTAAGGTTGATCGAGGGCCAGCACTGCCTTCTGGTAAACGCTGAGCGCGCGCGTCGCCGCCGCGAGGTCGCAGGGTTTGCTCCACAGCAGCTCGCGGGCGGTCTGATAGTACGCTTCGAGCGGCTGGCTCTCGGCCGCCCCTTTCCGCGCCGCGCGCACCCGGTATGCCTGGAGCCTGCCCCGTAGCTCCTCGCGCCGCTCCAGCAGTCCGGACATCAGCTGCTCGACCTTCGTGGCCGCGACCAGCGCCGCGTCGAGGGCGTCGGCCAGGATCGCCGCCTCGGAGGTGAGCCGGCCCCAGTTTCCCTGCGCGCGCAGGGTGTCCAGCGCGGCCAGCCGGGCCCGCAGCGCGGGCGCCTGGCTTGTAAAGGCTGGAAGATTTTCTATCAGGATTTTGTCGCGGACGGTCCGCGCGACGGCGCGCTGGGCCGCCTCGACCTGGTCCACCCGCTCGACGAGCTGGCGCAGGTGCTCGGTGCCGCGGTCGTAGTCGGCGCGCAGATCGGCCTGGTGCGAGGCGGCCTCGGCCACGACGCCGATCTGCCGGTCGATCTCGGCGAGCCGGCCCGGGAACGCGGAGCCGGCGGCGGTCAGCCCGAGCGGGTCGGCGAAGATCTCCCGGCGCAGCGCCGCGTAGCCGTCGATCAGCCCGGCGACGGCCGTGCCCACCGAGCGGTCGCCGATGTCGCGGGCCGTCGCGCCGAGCCGCTTGAGCCGCTCCTGCACCGGGTCGGCCGCCGCGAACAGCCGGTTCCAGGCCTCCTCGGTCTGCGCGACGAAGTCGGCGGCGAGCTGGTACTCGGTGTCCATCCGGCGCAGCGTCT
>DASTAE010000112.1:0-15822 GCA_035712985.1 Actinospica sp. | reverse complement strand
CTTGCCGACGCCGGGCTCGCCGATGAGCACCGGGTTGTTCTTGGTGCGGCGGGACAGCACCTGCATGACCCGCTCGATCTCCTTCTCGCGCCCGATGACCGGGTCGAGCTTGCCCTCGCGGGCCGCCTGGGTCAGGTTGCGGCCGAACTGGTCGAGCACCAGCGAGGTGGCCGGGGTGCCCTCGGCCGGCGCGCCGGCGGTGGCCTCGGCCTTGCCGCCCTGGTAGCCGGAGAGCAGCTGGATGACCTGCTGGCGGACGCGGTTGAGGTCGGCGCCGAGCTTCACCAGGACCTGGGCGGCGACGCCCTCGCCCTCGCGGATCAGGCCGAGCAGGATGTGCTCGGTGCCGATGTAGTTGTGGCCGAGCTGCAGGGCCTCGCGCAGCGAGAGCTCCAGCACCTTCTTGGCGCGGGGCGTGAACGGGATGTGCCCGGACGGCGCCTGCTGGCCCTGGCCGATGATCTCCTCGACCTGCTGCCGAACCGCCTCTAGAGAGATGTTCAGCGATTCGAGGGCCTTGGCCGCTACGCCTTCGCCCTCGTGGATGAGGCCGAGCAGGATGTGCTCGGTGCCGATGTAGTTGTGGTTGAGCATCCTGGCCTCTTCCTGAGCCAGGACGACAACCCGCCTTGCGCGGTCGGTGAACCTCTCGAACATCTCTTCTCGCTCCCCGGAGTGGTCGGGCAGTACCGGGCCGACCCGGAACCACAACCCCGGCCTGTCCTACCGATGCTAGTCGCCAGGTCTCGACCCTAAGGGACAGTGCCCTCCGCTCGCTGGCGGATCACCCGGCCAAGCGGTCGCCACGGCCGGTTGAAAAGGGTTTTCCCGCAGATCAGGTCGGTACTCGCGGTCGGTGTACGCCTGAAGCGAACGAGGGTCCGCCGGGGTCCGGGTGCACCCGGGCGGGGCAATACCGCGGCGTCTTGCCGCCACGCGCGCGCACGCTGCCCTAGATTGAGCCCATGCCCGGCCCCTCTCCCGCCGCCGAAGCCGTCCGGCTGCTCGCGTGCGGCCTGGAGTTCGACGCGCTGCGGGTCCCGGAACCGGCCGGGCGCTGGGCGCTGCGGCGGCTGCTCGGCTACGACCAGCCCGCGCTGCGGCCGGGCCCGGTGGCCGTCGAGGACGCCTCGGCCTGCCTCTTCTTCGTCGCCCCGGGCGCGAAGGAGGACCTGCCCGAGCTGCTGGACTGGCTCGACTGGGGCGGGATCGATCTCGGGCTGCGCGCCTACGGCGCCGGCGAGTCCATCCCCGAGCCGAGCGTGTGGCTGCACGATCCGCAGGCCCCCGCGCCCGAGGTCATCGCGCTGCTGGCCACCATCGCCGAGTGCTGCTCCCGGCGGCTGCTGCGGAGACCGGTGCCCGAAGCCCGGCCCGCGCCCGCGTAATCCCGTGAAACTGTGAAACCCCGCCGACAGGACGATGGCGGTGCCCGAGGGCACCGCCATTTCGCCGCCGTAAGCCGCCGGGCTCTGTACTGGTACTGGTACTAGTGCGCGGCGAGGTACTCGTCGATCACGTTCTGCTGGAGCCGGCCGCGATCGCTGACCTCGTGGCCGTTCTTCTTGGCCCACTCGCGCATCTCCGCGGTGCTCGGGCCCTCCGCGGCGGCGCGGCGCCGGGTCGACGGACGCTGCGGCGCGGCCCGGTAGACCTTGCCGAGCGGGGTCGCGACCTCGATGTACTTGGCCAGAGCCGCCTTGAGCGCTTCGAAGTTCTTCTCGTTCAGGTCGACGAGGTACTCGTAGTTGTCGAGGCTGAAATGGACCTCGCGCGCTCCCGGGGTCTGATCGAGGTCATCGATGGTCACTGTCTGCTTTGCCATTGTTTTCCCTTTCGCACACGGCGACGAAGACCCTTTAGCGAGCGCCTGTCACGGCCCAGGCTTCGCGTACAGTCTAAGAAAACCGTAGTTTAGCGATTCTTTCAACTCTCCCGCCCCACTTTCCCGGTCCGGGGCCGGGGAGTCTCAAAGGAGCTTAAGCATCCGGGTGTTGCCCAGCGTATTCGGCTTGACGCGCTCCAGATCCAAGAACTCGGCGATACCCTCGTCCGCTGATCGCAACAGCTCCGCCTCCACCGACGGATCCACGGCGGCGTCCTCCAGCTCCGTGAAACCGTGCGCGGCGAAGAACCGGGTCTCAAAGGTCAGACAGAAGACCCGCCGGATGCCGAGCCAGCCCGCGGTCGCTAAAAGCTTTTCCAAAATCGCGTGTCCGACGCCCCTGCCGCGAAACTCCGGGGACACCGCGATGGTCCTGACCTCGGCGAGGTCGCGCCACATGACGTGCAGGGCGCCGCAGCCGGCCAAACTGCCGTCGGTGTCGTGCTCGGCCACCCAGAATTCCTGAATGTCCTCAAAGAGCGTTACTGTGGGTTTGTCGAGAAGAATCCGCTCGGCCGCGTAGTGGTCGATCATCCGCCGGATGCCGGGCACGTCGCCCGTCCTGGCCCGTCGCACCGTCAGGTCGTTCACTCCAGCAGGGTATCGATGGCCGCCACCCGCGCCGCGATCCGGGCCATCCTTCGGTCCAGCGGCGGGTGGGTGGGCCGCGGCACCCGGACCGCCGCGTGCCTGGCCCGGCGCGGTCCCGGCACCAGCGGCTGCGTCGCCGCGGGAGGGGCGCAGGCCTCGAACCAGCGCAGCGCGCTCAGCAGCTCGGCGCCGAAGCCCAGGTCCACCGCGTACGCGTCCACCTGGTACTCGGCCCGGCGGCTCGCCGCGTTCTTCACCGCGAAGGCGAACATCCCGGGGGCGGCGAAGCAGGCGCGCAGCCCCGTCTCCAGCCGGCCGAGCGCGATCAGCAGGCGGCGTTTGACGGGCGGGGCGAATTCGAACCCGGAGAGTCTCCGACCCAGCGCGGCGACCGGCACGGCGAGCCCGGTGCCGACCAGCGCGACCGCCTGCAGCGGCAGCAGCACCCAGACCAGGAACGCGGCGGCCGCGGTGTGCATCCGCAGGTGGTGGCCGAGCTCGTGGGCGAGCACCCCGGCCAGCTCGCGGTCGCCGAGCTCGGCCAGCGCGCCGGTGGTCACGCAGATCAGGTCGCGGCCCACGCAGTGCGCGTTGACGTCGGCGAGGTCCACCACCCAGATCCGGAAGCGGCGCTCGGAGACGGCCGCGCGGCGCAGCACCCGGGACCAGACCAGGTCGAGCCGCTGCTGCTCGGCGGGAGCGGGGCGGCGCACCGGCCAGAGCAGCTTGGCGAACGCGAGCTGCACCGGGCGAAGGCCGTAGAGGCACGCGGACAGCGCCCAGATCCCGTAACCGAGCCAGAGCGGTACTCCGGTGAATTCGAGCAAAAGGAGAAGCGGGAGAAGGCAAAGCGCGGCTAAAGGAGAGAAGAGCAGCACCATGCCGAGGGAGAGCAGGGCGGTCTTGTCCGGCCGCGGACCACGGTCGTCAGTGCTCTCACGGGGCTCCACAGGGGCACTTTCGCAGTTCGTGAGCACGGTGCCCATCCGCCGCGCGGGTGAACTGACGGAGATTCAGCCGAACCAGGGGAAACCGGCCGGGCCCGGGGCCGGCAGTTGCGGAAGGTCGATCGGCGGCGGCACCACCCGCGCGCGGCGGGCGGCGAACCAGGGGTTTTCTACGGGCACCAGTCGCGGGTGCGCTATCGAGCGCGGGAAATAGCGCTCGACGAGCGCTTCGAGCCAGGTGATTTCCGCGACGGTCGGCGCGGTCCCGCCTATCTCGTGCTTTCTGGCCCGCCGCTTCCTTCAATCGAACTGGTCGGTCGCGATCGCCTCGGCCGGGGTCCCGGCGGCCAGCAGCTCGGCGCGGCAGTGGTCGATCAGCACGCTCGGGCCGACCAGCACCGCCGCCTGCCACGGCCGCTCCGGGGCGAGCAGCACCCGGGCGGTCTCGGCCAGCGAGCTCTCGCCGACGACGTGCACCTCCAGCGCCCCGTGCCGGGCGGCCTGCTCCTCGACGTGCTTGGCCAGGTAGTGCTGCGCGGGCGAGCCGGGACCGTGGTCCGGGGTGACCAGCAGCACCCGCAGCGGACGCCGGTCGCCCGCCGCGATCAGGGCCTCGACCAGCCCGGAGACCGGGGCCGCGCCGGTGCCGTGCGCCACCGCGACCAGCGTCTCGGCCCGCTGCGCGAAGGCGAGCTCGCCCTCGGCCGCGGCGACCCGCAGCCGGTCGCCCTCGTGCGTCTCGTGCACCAGCAGCCCGCTGACGCCGCCGGAGCGGCCCGCCTGGATGTGGAAGGTGATCCGGTTCTCGCCGGTGTCCATGCTGGCGAAGGAGAAGTCGCGCCAGACCCGCGGCTGGCTGGCCGCCTCCAGCGAGGCGTACTGGCCGGCGTTGTAGCGGTACGGCCCGGGACGGTCCGGGTCCTGCAGCACCCGCACCTCGATCCGGGCGACGTCCTCGGCGATCAGCTCGTGCGCGACGACCTCGGCCTCCCAGTACGGCGGCGCCTGCGACTCGGCCTCGGCCGCGGTCTCCTGCATCACGCTGGCGACCAGGCCGTAGCCCGCCTCCCAGGCCTGCCGGGTCAGATCGCTCCAGGCCGGCCCGGTGTAACGCTGCACGGTGGCCAGCATCGACTCGCCGAAGGCCTGGTAGTGCGCCTGCCGCAGGCCGAACTTGCGGTGCCGCAGGGCGAGCCGGCGCAGGTAGGGCAGGAAGTCGTCGAGATCGTCGAAGTCCGCGATGACCCGGCCCACGGCCTGGAACAGCCGCCGCTGCTGCACGAGCGGATCGCCGGTGAACATCTTGCGGTAGCGCGGGTTGTGCGTGAACAGGTGCTCGTAGAAGTACGCGCTGGCTTCCGGGGCGTACTGCTCGATCAGGGCCCAACTCGACCGGATCTCGCCGAGCAGTTCGGGCTGTCCGTACTCCGCGCCCGCCGTCGTCTGTGCGTCCATCGCCACCGCGTCACTCACCCGGGTGAGCTTACCGGTATTCATAATGCCGCCGGACGCGGGTCTCAATGCTCCTCTATCACCGGCGCCGTGAACACCTTCAGCAGATAGAGGAACGAGGGCACCACCACGAGCATTCCGACGCACATCGCCACCAGCATCGTGTCCAGGCTGGACGGCGCCGCGGCGGCCTGCCGCGCGGTGTAGACCCCGACGAGCAGATCCGGGTACTGCGCCGCCGCCCAGCCGCCGAGCACGCCGGTCACCGCGATCGCCGCCGTGGCCCTGGCCAGCACGTACTTCTGCTTCCAGAGCACCAGGAGGCCACCGAAGCCGCACAGCGCGGATACGGCGGCGAAGGGGAGCGAGCGGTCGGTGAAGCGCGCCGCCACCACCGGGGCGTCCCGGTAGAAGAAGGGCAGCATGACCAGCACCACGACGCCGGAGGCCACGGCCGCGTAGATCGCCTTGCGCCGGAAGACCGCGACCAGGTGGCCGGTGTCAGGGTGCAGCGAAGCGTCGTAGCAGAGGTAGACCGCCGCGAGGAACGCCGTGACCACGACCGCGAGCACCCCGGCCAGGATGGTGAACGGCGCCTCGAAGGGGACCAGCGGCGAACTGCCGGGCCGCAGCTTTCCGGTGGCCAGCGCGCCGCCGCTGACGCCGAGCATGAAGGGCGTCAGCACCGAGGCGCAGGCGAAGATGCGGCTCCACCAGCGATCCGGCAGCGAGGCGCCCTCGCCGTACGCGCGGTACACGTAGGCCGCGCCGCGCAGCACGATGCCGACGAGCGCGAGCGCCAGCGGCAGTTCGAGCGAGGTGGCGATGTCGCCGAAGGCGGAGGGGAAGCCGGAGAAGGTGCAGACGATCACGAAGATCAGCCACACGTGGTTGGCCTCCCAGACCGGGCCCAGCGAGGCGGAGATCAGCTTGCGCTGGTCCTCGGCGCTGCCCCGGTCCCGGCCGAGGCCGGCCAGCATGTCCCAGCCGCCCCCGCCGAAGTCGGCCCCGGCCAGCAGGGCGTAGGCGAGCAGGGACAGCACGATGACGACCAGCATCAGGTTCACCGCGGTCACGCGATCGCCTCCTCGGCGGTCGGGCTCTCGATCTCGGAGCGCTCGATCAGCTCGGCGGGCGCGCCGGTGGCCAGCTTGCGCAGGATCAGCAGCAGCGCGGCGGCCAGGCCCACGTAGATGACGATCGTGGCCACGACGCTCCAGCCCAGGCCGCCGGACCTGGTCGCCGCGTCGGTCACGCTCATCAGGTTGTACACGATCCACGGCTGCCGGCCGCCCTCGGTGACCTCCCAGCCGCCGAGCATCGCGATCACGGAGGCGGGCCCGGTGGCGATCGCGGCCCACAGCCACAGCCTCGTGTGCGGGATCCGCGGAGTCAGACCCTTGCGACGGCGCCACCACCAGGTGAGCACCGCGAACCCGGCGATCGCGAACACCAGCGAGCCGCAGCCGACCATGGAATCGAAGGCGAGGTGGATCACCGCGGAGTTCGGGGTGTTCGCGACGGAGGTCGTATCCATACCCTGGATCACCGTGCCGGTCTTGAATCCCATCAGCAGGGACAGTCCGTCGGGGATCGGAATTCCGCCGATGATCTTGTGCGTGTTCTGGTCGTAGTAACCGAGAACGGTCAGCGGCACATGCGATCCGGTGGTGTACACCCCCTCCATCGCCGCGAGCTTCAGCGGCTGGGTGGCGCCGACGACGCGGGCCGACCAGTCGCCGAGGAACATCTGCACCGGCACCAGGCCGAGCACGGTCCACAGCCCCACGTTGAGGCCGAGCCTGTGGTATCGGTCATGTCGGCCGCGCAGCATGCCCCAGGCGTAGACCCCGGCGACCGCGCCGCCGGTGCACATGAGAGCGGCCACGAACATGTGCGTGACCTCGGACCAGCCGACGGAGCTGCCGAAGACGGCCCACGGGTTCGCGGTGATCTTGCCGTCGCTCTGGCCGATGCCGACCGGGTCGTTCATCCAGGCATTGGCGAAGACGATGAAAAGCGTGGAGAGTGTTCCCGAGATGGCGATCGGCCACAGCGTGAGCCAGTGCGCGCGGGGGGTCAGCCGCTTCCAGCCGTAGAGGTAGAGGCCCATGAAGATGGCCTCGAGGAAGAAGGCGAAGGCCTCGAGCGTGAACAGCAGGCCGATGGCGCCGCCGTACGTGGCCATGAAGGTGGGCCACAGCAGGCCGAACTCGAAGGAGAGCACGGTCCCGGAGACCGCGCCGATGGCGAAAAGCACCGCCGTGACCCGCGCCCATTTGCGGGTCAGCGCATACCAGTTCGGGTCGCCGGTCTTCAGCCAGCGGCCTTCGGTGTAGAGCAGCACCCAGGGCATTCCGACGCCGAAGACGGCGAACAGGATGTGGAAAGAGAGCGAGAAGGCGGTCTCGATCCGTGCCGCGTCGACTCCCGACATGCAGGCCACACTCCCATCCGCGAACTTCTACTTACCGTAGAACTTCTTTCATCGGTAGAGTAGACCTCATGGCACGGCTTGGCGAACTCGAACGCGCGGTCATGGACGTGCTCTGGAACACACCGGAGCCGGTCCCCGCGACCCACATCGTCGACATCCTGCCGCGCGAGCACGCGCCGGCGGTGACCACGATCCTCACGGTCCTGGACCGTCTCGGCGCGAAGGGCTTCGTGACCCGGGTGCGGCACGGCCGCGCCTACCGCTACTCGGCGACCACCACGAAGGCCGAGCTGATCGCGAACACGATGCTCGAGGCGCTCGGCACCACCTCGGACCGCCGCTCCGCCCTGGTGCACTTCGCCGGCGCGGTCTCCGAGGAGGAGAAGGCCGTGCTGCGCGAGCTTCTCGCCAGCGGCTGAGACCGGGCGAGGGATGGTCACCCTGCTCGCGGCGCTCACCGCGCTGCTCGCCGTCCTGCTGGCCTGGCCGGTGCCCCTGTGGCTCGCCCGGGCGCAGTGGCCGAGCCGCAATCCGCGCCGCGGGATCGCGCTCTGGCAGCTGATCGGGCTCTCCGGCGGCATCTGCGCCGTGGGCTCGCTGCTGCTGCTCGGCCTCGATCCGCTCGGCCCGCGGTGGACGCTGCTGAACCTGGCCGCGCTGGCCTGCGCGGCGATCCTGCTCAGCTGGCTGCTCGGCGTGCTGGTGACCAACTCGATCCGGATCGAGCGCCAGCTGGCCAAGCAGCGCGACGCGGTGGACCTGCTGGCCTGGACCGACCTCAACGGCGTGCGGGTGCTCGATCACCCGGAACCCGCCGCGTACTGCCTGCCGGGGCCGAAGCCGCGGATCGTGGTGACGCACGGCGCGATCGCCTCGCTGGGCCCCGAGGAGCTGGCGGCGGTCCTGGCGCACGAGCGGGCGCACGCCGTCGGCCGGCACGAGCTGATCATCCAGCCCTTCGTGGCCTGGGAGTCCGCGCTGCCCTTCCTGCCGCCCGCGCGCCGGGCCACGGCGGCCGTGGCCGAACTCGTGGAGATGCTCGCGGACGACCACGCCGCGCGCGAGACCAGCCCGCGCGCGCTCGCCCGGGCGCTGGCCCAGGTCGGCTCGGACCGGCTGCCCTCCGGCGACGGCTCGGCGGCGCCCGCCTCGGTGCTGCCGCGGGTGCGCCGCCTCGTCCAGTAGCGGCCTCTCAGTCCCGCATGATGCGGGGGTCGGCGGCCTCCGCCGCCTCCTCCTTGGCCTTGCGCGCGGCCCGGCGCTGCGGGTTCTGCTGCTTCAGGATCGTCTTGACCAGCAGCACGAACCCCACCGCCAGGCACGCGGACGGGATGAGCGATTCCAGGTCTGCCAGCATGCGTGTCACTGTACGCCGGGCGCCTGAGGCCTCCGGAGTCAGCTCCCCGAGCTCGGCTTGACCAGCGGGAACAGCGTCGTCTCCCGGATGTTCTTGCCGGTGAGCAGCATGATCAGCCGGTCGATGCCCATGCCGAGGCCTCCGGTCGGCGGCATCGCGTATTCCAGCGCCGCCAGGAAGTCCTCGTCCACCTCCATCGCCTCGGCGTCGCCGCCGGCCGCCAGCAGCGACTGCGCGGTGAGCCGCTCGCGCTGGTCGACCGGGTCGATCAGCTCGGAGAACGCGGTGCCGATCTCGCGGCCGAAGATGACCAGGTCCCACTTCTCCGCGACGCCCTCGATCGAGCGGTGCTTGCGGGAGAGCGGCGAGACCTCGGTCGGGTAGTCCATGATGAAGGTCGGCGCGACGATGCTCTCCTCGAGCAGCCGCTCGATCATCTCCAGCACGATCTGGCCGTGGCCCCAGGTCTTCTCATAGGGCACGCCCGCCTCGTCGGCCAGCTTGCGCAGTTCCTCCACGGAGGTCTGCGGGGTGATCTCGGTGCCCAGCTTCGCGGAGATGCCCGGGTAGACCTCGACCTCGCCCCAGGGCTCGGCCAGGTCGATCTCGTGCTCGACGCCGTGCGGGTCCACGCCGGTGACCCGGGTGTGCCCGTTGACCGCGATCGCCGCGTTCAGGATCACCCTGCGGATCAGCTCGGCCTCGGTGCGGTAGTCGCCGTAGGCCCGGTACCACTCGATCGTGGTGAACTCCGGGTTGTGGGTCGAGTCCGCGCCCTCGTTGCGGAACAGCCGGCCGAGCTCGAAGACCCGCTCGGCGCCGCCGACGATCAGCTTCTTCAGCGGCAGCTCCGTCGCGATCCGCAGCAGCAGGCGCATGTTGTACGCGTTGATGTGGGTCTCGAACGGGCGCGCGTTGGCGCCGCCGTTGGTCTTCTGCAGCACCGGCGTCTCGACCTCGATGAAGCCCTCGCCGTGCATCGTGTCGCGGATCGAGCGGACCATCGCGGAGCGCTTGCGCATCATGTCGCGCGCCTCGGAGTTCACGATCAGGTCCACGTAGCGCTGCCGCACCCGGGCCTCCGGGTCGGACAGGCCCTTGTGCTTGTCCGGCAGCGGCCGCAGGCACTTGGAGGTCAGCGCCCAGGAGTCGGCCAGGATCGACAGCTCGCCGCGCCGGGAGGTGATCACCTCGCCAGTGACCCCGACGTGGTCGCCGAGGTCGAGGTCGGCCTTCCAGTCGGCCAGCGACTGCTCGCCGAGCTTGTCCAGCGAGGCCATCACCTGTACCTCGGCCTCGCCCTCGCGGATGGTGGCGAAGCAGAGCTTGCCGCCGGTGCGCGAGAGCAGGATCCGGCCGGCGACCGAGACCCGCTCGCCGGTCGCCGTGTCCGCCTCGAGGCCGGCGAACTTCTCCCGCAGCTCCCCGATCGTCGTGGTGCGCGGGTAGCCGACCGGGTACGGGTCGACGCCCTTGGCCTTGAGCCGGTCCAGCTTCTCTTTGCGGACCCGGATCTGCTCGGGTTCGTCGGAGATCGCGCTGCTGGGCACCTGAGGCTCGGAAGTCATGGACCAAGGATACGGGGCGCGGCGCGCCCCGCCCGAACCGTTTCGCGGCTCGGTCAGCCCGAGGCGACTCCCATGTTCCGCTCGTAGACCAGGCGCAGGCCGATCAGGGTGAGCCAGGGCTCGTGCTCGTCGATGACCTCGGCCTCCTCGAGCACCAGCGGGGCGAGGCCGCCGGTCGCCACGACGGTGACGTCGTTCGGGTCGTCGGCCAGCTCGTCGGCCATGCGGTTGACCACGCCGTCGATCTGGCCGGCGAAGCCGTAGAGGATTCCGGCCTGCATGCACTCGACGGTGTTGTTGCCGATGATCGAGCGCGGCCTGGCCAGCTCGATCTTGCGCAGCTGGGCGCCGCGCGCGCCGAGCGCCTCGACCGAGATCTCGATGCCGGGGGCGATCGCGCCGCCGATCCACTCGCCCTTGCGGGACACGGCGTCGAAGGAGGTCGCGGTGCCAAGGTCGACGACGATGCAGGGGGCGCCGTAGAGGTGCACGGCCGCGAGCGCGTTGATGATCCGGTCGGTGCCCACCTCCTTCGGGTTGTCCACCAGCACCGGCATGCCGGTCTTCACGCCGGGCTCGACGACGAGGGCGGGGATGTCGCCGTAGTAGCGGCGGATCATGTCGCGCATCTCGTGCAGCACGGACGGGACCGTGGAGCAGATGGCTATCCCGTCCACGCCGTTGTCGCCGAGCAGCGGGTGATTGGCCATCAGGCCGTGGAAGAGCACGGCGTGCTCGTCGGCGGTGCGGCGCGGGTCGGTGGAGATGCGCCAGTGCTCGACGATCTCGGCGCCCTCGAACAGGCCGAGCACCGTCTGGGTATTGCCGATGTCGATGGTCAACAGCATGGTCAGGAGTCTTCTCTGCAGCAGTGGTGTCGGGGGCGCGGGCTAGCGGAAGTCGCAGCCGATGTCGAGGATCGCGGCGGAGTGGGTGAGCCCGCCGACGGAGATGTAGTCCACGCCGGTCTCGGCCACGGCCCTGGCCTGATCCAGCGTCAGTCCGCCGCTGGCCTCGAGCCGGGTGCGGCCGTAGGGCTCGTTGCGGCCGACGATCATCACCGCGGCGCGCATCCGCTCCGGGGTGAAGTTGTCCAGCAGGATGAGCTCCGCCCCGGCCTCGACGACCGGGAGCAGCTGGTCGAGCGTGTCCACCTCGACCTCGATCGGCAGATCGGGGTACTTCGCGCGGACGGCTTCGAAGGCCTCGACGACCCCGCCGGCCGCGATCACGTGGTTGTCCTTCACCAGGCCGGCGTCCGAGAGGAACATCCGGTGGTTCACGCCGCCGCCGCAGCGCACCGCGTACTTCTCGAGGAGGCGCAGCCCCGGCGTGGTCTTGCGGGTGTCCCGGATCTTCGCGCCGGTGCCCTCGACCGCGTCCACCCACTGCCGCGTGACGCTGGCGATGCCGGACATGTGGCACATCAGGTTCAGCGCCGAGCGCTCGGCCGTGAGCAGGTCCCGGGTCCGCGCGCGCGCCGTGAACAGCACCGTGCCGGGCTCGACCCGCGCGCCGTCCTCGATCGGGAACTCGAACTCGGCGTCGCCGCCGGAGACCAGGTCGATCACGGCCGCCGCGACGTAGATCCCCGCGGCCACGCCGGCTTTACGGGCCACGTAGTCGGCCACCGCGCGGGCGTCCGCCGCGACGGTCGCCTCGCTGGTCACGTCGACGCCGCCGTCGAGGTCCTCCTCGACGGTGCTCCGGGCCAGCCGGGCGACGTGGTCCGGGTCGAGCCCGGCGGCGCGTAGCTCGTCCGCGATCCGCTGGTCGTGAAGCTTCTCCGCAAGCGTGACCATCAGGACACCGCCTCCTCTGTGACCGTGCATCCGTTCGCATCCACCGACAGCACCTGACGCACCCGCCAGCGGGCGTCGTCCTGCTGCGGAAAGTCCTCGCGCCAGTGCGAGCCGCGGGTCTCCTCGCGGCGCGCGGCCAGGGCCGCCATCGCCGCGGCGACCTGCTGGAGGTTCGTGGCCTCCCACGCCTCGGTCCGCGGCTCGCGGTCGACGTGCTCGCCGAGCTCCCGCAGGGCGCGCTCCGTGCCGGCCAGCGAGGCGGCGCTGCGCAGCACCCCGGCGCCCGAGCTCATCGCCTGCTGCGTCGCCGCGCGGACCTCGGGAGCCAGCAGCACCGGCTCGCGCTCGTCCGCGACCGGCTCTCCCGGGGCGGGCTCGCCGGGGGCGAAGCACCGGGCCAGGTCGCGGCCGATCCGCTCGGCGAAGACCAGGCCCTCCAGCAGCGAGTTCGAGGCCAGCCGGTTCGCCCCGTGCACGCCGGTGCACGCGGTCTCGCCGCACGCGTAGAGGCCAGGAATCGACGTGTGCCCCCAACGGTCCGTCAGCACGCCGCCGGAGGAGTAGTGCGCGGCCGGCGCCACCGGAATCAGATCGCGCACCGGGTCGATCCCGTGCTCGTGCAGGGACTCCCAGATCGTCGGGAAGCGCCCGCGCCACTTGTCCTCGCCGAAGTGCCGCGCATCCAGCCACAGGTGATCGAGCCCGGACTCCATCGCGCGGCGCATGATGCCCTTGGCCACGATGTCGCGCGGCGCGAGGTCCCCCATCGGGTGCAGGTCGGGCATGAAGCGCTCGCCCTTGGCGTCCACCAGGAAAGCGCCCTCGCCGCGCACGGCCTCCGAGATCAGCGGCTGCTGGCCGCGCGCTCCGGCGCCGAGCCAGAGCACCGTCGGGTGGAACTGGACGAACTCGAGGTCGGCGACGCGGGCTCCGGCGCGCAGGGCGAGCGCCACTCCGTCGCCGGTGGCCACCGAAGGGTTCGTCGTCGCCCGGAAGACCTGGCCGAGCCCGCCGGTGGCGAGGACCACGGCCCTGGACCGGATGGCGCCCACGCCGCTGCGCTCGCCCTCGCCCATCACGTGCAGGGTGAGCCCGGCCGAGCGGCCCTCGGCGTCGAGCAGCAGGTCGAGCACGAGCGCGTGGTCGATGACCTCGATCTCGTCCATCAGCTGGTCGAGCCGGGCGATCAGCGCCCGGGAGACCTCGGCGCCGGTCGCGTCGCCGCCCGCGTGCAGGATGCGGTCGGCGTGGTGGCCGCCCTCGCGGGTCAGCGCTATCCCGCCGTCCTCCGCGGTGTCGAACTGGGCGCCGCGGTCGATCAGCCGGCGCACGGCGGAGGGGCCGCCGGTGACCAGGATGCGCACGGCCTCGGTGTCGCAGAGCCCGGCGCCCGCGGTGAGGGTGTCGGCGAGGTGCGCCTCGGGGGTGTCGCCGCGGCCGAGCGCCGCCGCGATGCCGCCCTGCGCCCAGCGCGTCGAGCCCTCGGACAGCTGCGCCTTCGTGACCAGCAGGACGGATCCCGCGTGCCGGGCGGCCAGCGCCGCGGTCAGCCCGGCGATGCCGGAGCCGACCACGACCGTGTCCGCGTACGCGGTCCAGCCGGGCTCGGGCGCGAGCAGCCGGGAGCGGCGGACGGGTATCGCCGAGCGAGCTGCCATGGATTCAGCCCTCGATTCCGAGCGGGAGGTTGTCGATGAGCCGGGTGCCGCCGACCTTGGCCGCCAGGGCGAGCACGGCCGGACCACGATAGGCCTCGTCGATTTCGGTGAACGTGGCGGGATCCACCAGCGCCAGATAGTCCAGCTCGACCGGCGGCCGAGCGCTCGCCGCCTCGGCGAGCACGGCCCGCGCGGCGGCCCGGATCGCCCCCGGCGTCCGCTGCTCGACGCCCGCGAACAGCGCCCGGCTCAGCTGCAGCGCGCTGACCCTCGCCTCGGCGCTCAGGTAGCGGTTGCGGCTGGACAACGCCAGCCCGTCCGGCTCCCGCACCGTCGGCACGCCGATCACCTCCACCGGCATGTTCAGGTCGAGCACCATCCGCCGGATCAGGGCGAGCTGCTGCGCATCCTTCTCCCCGAAGAACGCGTAGTCCGGCGAGGTCAGGTTCAGCAGCTTGTTGACGACGGTGAGCATCCCGGAGAAGTGCCCCGGGCGATGCGCCCCCTCGAAGCCGTCGCCCATGGCCCCGGGCGTGATCCGGATCACCGGCTCGCCACCGGGATACACGTCCTCGACCGCGGGCGCGAACACCACGTCCACCTCGGCCTGCTCGCACAGCTTCACGTCGTCGTCGAGCGTGCGCGGGTACTTCGAGAAGTCCTCGTTCGGCCCGAATTGCAGCGGATTGACGAAGACCGTCACGATGACGGTCCTCGCGCTCCTGCGCGCCGCCCGGATCAGCGCGAGATGCCCCTCGTGCAGCGCGCCCATCGTCATCACGACGGCCACGTCGCCGATGCGGCCCGCGCGCGCGGCGGCGAGCTCGGCGCGGGTGTGCACGAGCAGGGTCTCGCCGGGGTTCCTCGGGCTCATCGGCCACCGTCCTCGTTCAGCACCTCGAGCAGCTCGCCGGCCCGCTCGGGCGCCAGCAGCCCGGCCTCCAGGGCGCGGTCCGCGGTCAGCCGGGCCAGCGCCAGATACGCGTTGACCAGCGGGTCCGTGGCGCTGGCGCCGTGCGCGAGCTGCGCCAGACGGCTCAGATGCGCGGCGACCGTGCCCGCGTCCCCGCGCGCGACGGGGCCGGTCAGCGCCAAGTCACCCGAGCGCAGGGAGTTGTCCAGGGTGGCCCCGAGCAGCGGCCCGAGCATCCGGCCCGGCGCGCTCACCCCGACGCGCTCGAGCAGCTCGGCCGATTGGGCGACCAGGGTGGTCAGGTAGTTGGCCCCGAAGGCGAGGGCCGCGTGATACAGCGGGCGGTCCCCCTCGGCGATCCACTCCGGCTCGCCGCCCATCTCCACGACCAGCGCCTCGGCCATCGGGCGGAAGGCCTCGGGGGCGGTCACGCCGAAGCTGCAGCCGGTCAGCCGGGCCAGGTCCACGTCCGTGCCGCTGAAGCTCATCACCGGGTGCAGCGCCAGCGGCAGCACGCCGCGGATCCGGGCCGCCTCGAGCACTCCGATGCCGTGTCGGCCCGAGGGGTGCAGCACGGTCTGCCCGGGGCGGAACAGCCCCGCCTCGGCGAGCCCGACCACCAGCTCGGGCAGCACGTCGTCCGGCACCGCAAGCACCAGCAGTTCGGCCTGCTGCGCGACCTCGGGCGGGGCCAGCAGCGGGGTGTCCGGGAGCAGCTCGGCCGCCCGGCGCCGGGACCGGTCGGAGACCGCGCTCGCCGCGACCACCCGGTGGCCGGCGCGGGCCAGCGCGGCGCCCAGCACCGAGCCCACCCGGCCGGAGCCGATCACGCCCACGGCGAAGCGCCCGGGCCGTTCCCGCACTTCGGACGCGTCGATCTGCGGTGCGCCGCTCACCGGGCGTCACCTCACCTTCACTGCTTGACTTTCCGTTCCAGTCCCCCGGTCGGGGGTACCGTTCGGATCTCGGACCCAAGCGTACGCGCTGGCTGTCACTTCCGCTGCGCTGATCATAAGATCCTGGCATGGGTTCAGCCGAGGAGCGGGGCGAGGGCCGCTATGTGGGCGCCCTGCTGGACCGCTTCCGCCTCGGCCTGAGCTCGAGCGAGGGCGGGGCGCTGGCCCAGGCGCGCCGCTCGATCCACCTGCACGGCTTCCGGCACTGGTTCGTGCGCGAGCGCGACGCCTTCGTGCAGACCGCGAAGGCGGCGGT
>DASTAE010000111.1:0-14720 GCA_035712985.1 Actinospica sp. | reverse complement strand
GCGGCCACCGGGTCGAACAACCCGTTCGTGGACGAGCACGTGATGGACGCCTTCGCCCTGCTGGCGATCGCCGTGTTCGGCGCGGGCAACCCCTTCGGCCTCGGACAGTGGTGGTCGAAGCTCCCGCTCGTCTCCCGGCACCGCAGCCTTCTCTAGCGGGTGATCCGGAAGCGGCGTGTCGAGAGGAGCAGTCATGCCTGAGCTCAAGAAGTCCGTGATCGTCGCCGTGGACGGATCGGCGTTCGCGGAGACCGCGGCCGATTGGGCGGCGGGTGAGGCGATGCGTCGCGGCACGCCGCTGCGCGTGGTCAGCGCCGTGGACGCCGCGCAGGAGAGCGGCGACGAAGTGGCCGATCAGCTGATGGAGACCGAGGCGCGGCTGGCTAAGGCCTACCCCGAACTGGTCGTCGAGCGAGAGCTGCTGATCGGCGAACCCGTGCGCGAACTCGAGGCCGTCTCACGCGAGGCCGCGGTGCTCGTCGTCGGATCGCGCGGCCACGGCGGCTTCGCCGGGCTCGCGATCGGGTCCGTCAGCATGTACCTCGCCATGCACGCGCGCTGCCCGATCGTGGTGGTGCCGCAAGGTCACAGGGCCGCCGCGCACTCCGGCCCGACGGTGGTCGGCGTCGATTCGCACGGGAACATCCATGTTCTGCGTTACGCGATCGACCACGCCGACCGGATCGGCGGCCGACTGCGCGTGGTCCACGCGTGGAACCCCTATCCCGCGCACTCCGCGACGTACGTCAGCGACACCGACATCACCGCGCGGCAGGCGCAGGAGCGCATCGGCGAGCGGCTGCACGCCGCGCAGGCCGCCATGCGCCAACGCCCTGAGATCAGTGTGCTGCGCGGCCGTCCGGCCGAGGTGCTCGTCGAGCAGTCCGCGCAGGCCGGCCTGATCGTCGTCGGCTCGCACCACGGCTGGCTCGCGCTGCCCGGAGCGGTCGGCCCGGTCCTGCACGAACTGCTGCTGCACGCCCGATGCCCGGTGGCCGTCATACCGGTGCAGTAAGTCCCCGAACATCGGGACCTCCGCCTCTGAGCGCGTCCACGCGCCGTCGCGAGGCTGAGGAACGGAAACCGCACGACTACGGCAAGACCCGAGGAGGTTCGTGCCATGAAGTACGACAAGCCCGGAGCGCCCGGCAGCGTGGTCGACGTCGCCCCGCGCTACGAGAACTTCATCGAGGGCAAGTGGCTGGCCCCGCACGCCGGCAAGTACCGGGTGAACCTGGCCCCCGCCACCGCGCAGCCGATCTGCGAGGTGCCCGAATCAGGGCCCGAGGACGTCGAGGACGCCCTGGAGGCCGCCACCGCGGCGTCCGCGCACTGGGCGCACGCGACGCCGACCCGGCGCGCCGAGGTGCTGAACGCGATCGCCGACGCGATCGACGCGCACCGCGAGCAGCTGGCCGTCGCAGAGAGCTGGGACAACGGCAAGCCGGTGCGCGAGACGCTGGCCGCCGACATCCCGCTGGCCGCCGACCACTTCCGCTACTTCGCCGCGGCCGCGCGCTCGATGGAGAGCACGACCACGGAGATCAGCGAGGACCTGATCTCGTACCACTTCCACGAGCCGCTCGGCGTGGTCGGGCAGATCATCCCGTTCAACTTCCCGCTGCTGATGGCCGCGTGGAAGCTGGCCCCGGCGCTGGCCGCGGGCAACTGTTCGGTGATCAAGCCCGCCTCCCCGACCCCGTGGTCGATCCTGAAGCTGGCCGAGGTCATCGGCGACGTCCTGCCGCCCGGACTGATCAACATCGTCAACGGCCCCGGCGGGAAGGTCGGCGAGCACCTGGCCACCAGCCCGAAGATCGCCAAGGTCGCCTTCACCGGCGAGACCGGCACCGGCCGCAAGATCATGCAGTACGCGTCGAAGAACATCATCCCGGTCACGCTGGAGCTCGGGGGCAAGAGCCCGAACATCTTCTTCGCCGATGTGATGGCGGCCGACGACGCGTTCCTGGACAAGGCGGTCGAGGGCCTGGTCCTCTACGCCTTCAACAAGGGCGAGGTCTGCACCTGTCCGTCCCGCGCGCTGATCCAGGAGTCCATCTACGACCGCTTCATCGAGCGCTGCGTCGAGCGCGTCGCCGCCATCAAGCAGGGCGACCCGCTGGACACCGCGACCATGATCGGCCCGCAGGTCTCCCAGGCGCAGCTCGAGAAGATCGCCTCCTACGTGGAGATCGGCCAGCACGAGGGCGCCGAGGTGCTCATCGGCGGCCACCGCTCGACGATGCCCGGCGACCTGGCCGGCGGCTACTTCTACGAGCCGACGATGCTCAAGGGGCACAACGGGATGCGCGTCTTCCAGGAGGAGATCTTCGGCCCGGTGCTGGCCGTGACCACCTTCAAGGACGAGGCCGACGCGATCCGCATCGCGAACGACACCGACTACGGCCTGGGCGCCGGGGTGTGGACCCGCAACGGCGCGCTGGCCTACCGGATGGGCCGGGCGATCAAGGCCGGGCGTGTGTGGACGAACTGCTACCACCAGTACCCGGCGGGCGCGGCCTTCGGCGGCTACAAGGTCTCCGGGATCGGCCGCGAGACGCACAAGATGATGCTCGAGCACTACAGCCAGACCAAGAACCTGCTGGTCAGCTACAGCGAACAGCCGATGGGGCTGTTCTGATCCGGACGCCGGGCGGCGCCGCGCATCCCCGGCGCCGCCCGGTCCGAATCCGACCACCGAAGAGGAGCACACCATGAGCACGACCATGAAGGCGGCCGTCGTCCCCGCGCTGGGCGCGCCGCTGGAGATACGCCGGGTGCCGATCCCGGAGCCCGGCCCCGGGCAGGTGCTGGTGCGGATGGAGGCCTCGGGGCTGTGCCACACCGACATCCACGCCGCGCAGGGCGACTGGCCGGTCAAGCCGACCGCGCCGTTCATCCCGGGCCACGAGGGCGTCGGGATCGTCGCGGCGCTCGGCCCCGGCGCGAGCGTGCACAAGGTCGGCGAGCGCGTCGCGATCGCCTGGCTCGGCTCGGCCTGCGGGACCTGCTCCTACTGCCTGTCCGGCTGGGAGACGCTCTGCGAGAAGCAGCAGAACAGCGGCTACTCGGTCGACGGCGCGTACGCCGAGTACGCGGTCGCCGACGACAAGTACGTCGTCTCCGTGCCGAACGGCATCACCCCCTTCGACGCGGCGCCGCTGACCTGCGCCGGCGTCACCACGTACAAGGCGCTGAAGGTCTCCGGGCTGCGCCCGACCGAGACCGCGGTGATCTACGGCATCGGCGGCCTCGGGCACCTCGCGCTGCAGTACGCGAAGGTCTTCGGCGGCCGGGTGATCGCCGTCGACGTCGAGGACGCGAAGTTCGAGCTCGCCGCGCGCCTCGGCGCCGACGAGATCATCGACGCCCGCGCCGAGGACGCCGCCGCGATGGTGCGCAAGCTCGGCGGCGCCGACGTCGCGATCGCGCTGGCCACCTCCCCGCGCGCCTTCGAGCAGGCCTACGGCTCGCTGCGCCGCGGCGGCCGCCTGGTGTGCGTCGCGCTGCCGGCCGACGACAAGATGACCGTCCCGATCTTCGACACCGTCATCGGCGGCAAGTCGATCATCGGCTCGATCGTCGGCACCCGGCAGGACCTCACCGAGGTCTTCGCCCTGCACGCCGCCGGACGCACCGAGGTCGTCGCCGAGTCGCGCCGGCTCGAGCAGGTCAACGAGTGCATCGAAGCCGTGCTGAAGGGCCGGGTCCCGGCCCGGCTGGTCTTCGAGTTCTGATCGAAGCCCCGCGCACGCCCATCGTGCCCGTGCCCTCGGCTCCTCGGGCACGGGCACCCACTTCTTCGAAAGCAGGTGGATGTCCATGTCGCTCATCGTCGCCGCAGTGCGCGAATCGGCGCCCGGCGAGGCGCGGGTGGCGCTGGTCCCCGAGGTCGTCGCGCCGCTGAAGGCGCTCGGCCTCGACGTTCTGGTGCAGGCCGGCGCCGGGCTGCGCGCCCATATCTCCGACGACGCCTACGCCGCGGCGGGCGCGTCGGCCGTCACCGCGGCCGAGCTCTACGAGCGCGCCGACATCGTGCTCTGCGTCACCCCGCCCGAGGACGCGCGGCTGCGCCGCGGTCAGGTCCTGATCGGGCTGCTCGAACCCGCACGGCACCCCGAGCGGCTGGAGAAGTGGACCGCGGACGGGATCACGGCGATCAGCCTCGACCGCATCCCGCGCACCCTCTCCCGCGCGCAGAGCATGGACGTGCTCAGCTCCCAGGCGAGCGTCGCGGGATACAAGGCGGCGCTGGAGGCGGCCAACGCGTACGGCGGCTACCTGCCGATGCTGACCACGGCCGCCGGGACGGTGAAGCCCGCGACCGTGCTCGTGCTCGGCGCCGGAGTCGCCGGCCTGCAGGCCATCGCGACCGCCCGCCGCCTCGGCGCGGTGGTCACCGGCTACGACGTGCGCCCGGAGACCCGCTCCGAGATCACCTCGCTCGGTGCCCGCTTCCTCGAGCTCGGCGACGGCATCGAGGCCTCGGGCTCCGGCGGCTACGCGCGCGAGCTCACCGAGGCCGAGCGCGAGACCCAGCAGGCCGCGCTCGACGCGCGGATCGCGGGGTTCGACATCGTCATCACCGCGGCCGCCGTGCCGGGACGCCGTCCGCCGCTGCTGGTCGGCGAGCGCGCCCTGAACGCGATGCGCCCCGGCTCCGTCGTGCTCGACACGGCGTCGGGTCCGCTCGGCGGCAACGTCGCGCTGTCCAAGCCGGACGAGACGGTGACCGTGGCCGACGGCGTGACCGTGATCGGGGCGGGCGACCTCGCCGCGCGGGTCCCGATCGCCGCGTCCACCGCGTACGCCCGCAATCTCAAGGCCGTGCTCGCCTCCTTCGTCCGCGACGGCGCGTTCGCCGTCGATCCCGAGGACGAGGTGCACGCCGCGATCGTGCTCACACAAGGGGAATCGAAATGACCCAAGGACTGCTCACCGACCTCACGATCTTCGCCCTCGCGGTGATGGTCGGCTTCGAGGTCATCAGCAAGGTCCCCGCGATCCTGCACACGCCGCTGATGTCCGGCGCCAACTCGATCCACGGCATCGTCCTGGTCGGCGCCATGGTCATCACGGCCGACGTCGGCACCGGCTACGGGTACGTGCTCGGCGGGATCGCGATGGTCTTCGCCGCGATGAACGTCGTCGGCGGCTACGTGGTCACCGATCGGATGCTGCACATGTTCAAGCGCCGGCCCGACGCGGCGGCGCCGAAGGAGGTGCCGGGGCGATGAGCGGGGTCACCTTCACCATCAGCCTGGTCTACGTCGCGGCCGCCATGTGCTTCGTCTTCGGCCTGCACCTGATGAACTCTCCCGCCACCGCCCGCCGCGGCAACCTGCTCTCGGCCGGGGCCATGGCCGTCGCGATCGCCGCGACCGTCGTCCTGATCGCGCACGAGCACCACGTGCCCGCGAAGAACTGGATCGTCATGGGCGTCTGCGGCGCGGTCGGCTCCGCCATCGGGCTCTACGGCGCCCGAACGGTCAAGATGACCGCGATGCCGCAACTGGTCAGCATCTTCAACGCGGTCGGCGGCGGCGCGGCGGCACTGCTCGCGATGGACGACATCTTCGAGCACCGGGGGAGCGGGCTGTCGAACCTCTCCTCGATCACCGGCGCCCTCGACATCGCCATCGGCCTGGTCACCTTCACCGGCTCGCTGATCGCGGCGGGCAAGCTGCAGGGCTGGATCCCGGGCAGGCCGCTGCTCGTCTACCGCGGCAGCCGGCTGACGAACCTCGGGCTCGTCGCGGCGTTCACGGCGGGCGGGGTCTGGCTGGTCGCCGACCCGCGCTCCAACGTCGCCGTCGCGCTGCTGCTCACCGCCTCCGCGCTCTTCGGCCTGACCATGGTGCTGCCGATCGGCGGCGCCGACATGCCGGTCGTCATCTCCCTGCTGAACGCCTTCACCGGCACCGCCGTCGCGATGGCCGGCTTCGTCATCGACAAGCCGATCCTGATCATCGCGGGCGCGCTCGTCGGCGCCTCCGGCAGCATCCTGACGAAGCTGATGGCCGAGGCGATGAACCGCTCGCTGGCGAACATCATGCTCGGCGGCTACGGCACCGGCGACGCGGCGGCCCCGGTCGGAGCCGTGGCCGGCTCCGCGAGCGTGCGCACCGTCTCGGCCGAGGACGCCGCGATCCAGCTCGGCTACGCGAGCAAGGTCATCCTCGTGCCCGGATACGGCCTCGCCGCCGCCCAGGCCCAGCACGAGCTGAGCAATCTCGCCGCCTACCTGGAGAACCACGGCGTCGACGTCAGCTTCGCCATCCACCCCGTCGCCGGACGGATGCCCGGCCATATGAACGTGCTGCTCGCCGAGGCCGACGTGCCTTACCCGCAGCTGCGCGACATGGACGAGATCAACCCCGAGTTCCCCGTCGCCGACGTGGCCCTCGTGGTCGGCGCCAACGACGTCACCAACCCGGCCGCCCGCCGGGCCGGCAACGCCATCTCCGGCATGCCGATCCTGGATGTGGACAGGGCCAAGAGCGTCATCGTCATCAAGCGCTCCCTCGGCCACGGCTACGCGGGCCTGGACAACGAGCTGTACGCCGACCCGAAGACCGCGATGTTCTTCTCCGACGCCAAGACCGGCCTCGCCGCGCTCCTCGCGTCGCTCAAGACGCTGGTCTCCTAGTGTCCTGACTCAGGACACTAGGACACCACTGTGGGTGCGGAACCGTCTCACGGCGGTTCCACACCCACAGTGGCGATCGATCACTGCTCGCTCAGCTGCACCGGACGGCCCTCGACCGCCTCGATGTCCTGCGCGGTGATGCCCAGCAGCCTGCGGCCGAGGTCGATGAAGGCGCGGCCGACGGCCAGTTCCTCCCCGATGCCCTCGACCTCGAAGTCGGACGGATTGCGCGTGGCCCGCCCGACGCCGTGGATCGTGGTGACACCCGTCTCCAGGACCGCGTTGGCCACGGTCTCGTCCTCGTCCTCGAACAGGAAGACGTTGGCCCGCCACCGCTTCACATGCTCGTCCATCATGCACTCCTCTCGCTGTTCTCCGTGGTCAGTGATCCGGCACCACGGCCACCGGGGTCGCGCTGTGCGCGAGGACGCCGTCGACGGTGTAGCCGGGGCCGACCGAGAGCGGCCCGCGGCGGCGATGGGCGCCGACCACCAGCAGCCGCGCGGCGCGCGCGGCGTCGATCAGCACCGGGACCGCGTTGCCCTCCACGGCTGATATCCGCACCTTGACGTCGGGGAATTCGGCGCGCAGCGGCTCGATCGCCGCCTCGGTCTCGGCGATCGCCTCGCCGTGCGCCCTGGCCGGGTCGCCGACGTACATCGCGCCGAGGCCGGCGACGCCGCTGTAGATCGCGTTGGGCCACCACGCGCGCAGCACGGCGAGGTCGACCCCCTCGCGCCGGGCGGCCTCGAAGGCGAAGCGCGCGGCGGCCGGGATCGGCTCGCGGCCGACGCCCAGCACGACGATGTCCGTCGTCTCCCGGGACGGCGGCTCCTCGCGGACCACGACGACCGGGCAGCGGGCGTGCGCCGCGAGCTTGCGGCTGACCGAGCCGAGCAGCATCCCGGTGAACCCGCCGTGGCCCCGGCTGCCGGTGACCAGCAGCTCGGCGGTGCGGCTGAACTCGACGAGCGCGTGCGCGGGGTCGAGGTCGGACAGCTCGACGTCGAGCGTCAGGTCGGGGAACCGGGCGCGGATCGCGGTCGTCGCGGTGTCGAGGAGCGCGATCCCCTCGGCGCGGCGCCGCCGCGCGTAGCCGGTGGGCTCGATCGGCGGGACGGCCGAGTCGGGCAGCTGCAGGCCGTGCACCACGGTCAGCGCGGTGCCGCGGCGCGCGGCCTCGCCCGCCGCCCAGATCGCGGCGCGCGCGGAACTCTCCGAGCCGTCGACGCCGGCCACCACCGGCCTCGCGACGTTTCCATCGGTGGTCATCAGGTCTCCCTCAGTCGGATTCCGGGGATCGGGGCAGGGCCGGGCGGCCTCTGCGTCCCGCCGGGCATGCCGTGGTCATACCTCCACCGTGCTCCGGGAGAGGTCGGCCGCTCAGAGTCGAAGGTCCCGGCTCGGCGGGGACGACCGGACCGACGCGGTCCTCGCGGGGGACCTTCGGCCCTGCCGCGCGGGCGGCCGGCGGCGCACGGTGAGGGCATGACGAAAAGGATCGTGATCCTCGGCGGCGGCACCGGCGGAACGCTGGTCGCCAACCGCCTGCGCCACACCCTGAGCCCCCGGGAGGCGGAGATCGTCGTCGTCGACCTCGACGACGACTACATCGACCAGGGCGGGCTGATCTTCGCCCCGTTCGCGCCCTTCACGCAGGCCACCCGGCACAAGCTGATCCGCTCCCGCGGCCATCGGCTGCACTCGGGCATCGAGTTCCGCAGGGCCCTGGTCGACCACGTCGAGATCGCCCGGAACCGCGTGCTCCTGGACAACTGCAGGTGGCTCGAATACGACGTGCTGATCGTGGCCACCGGCGCGCGGCTGACGCCGGAGCGGACCGAGGGGCTGATCTACGACGGCTGGGGCGTGCGGGTGCACACCTTCTACACGCTGCACGGCGCCGAGATGCTGAGCGCCGCGCTGCGGCGCTTCGAGGGCGGAAGGATCGCCGTCAACGTCGTCGACCTGCCGATCAAGTACCCGGTCGCGCCGGTCGAGTTCTGCTTCCTCGCCGACACGTACTTCCGGCACCGCGGCATGCGCGAGCGCGTCGAGTTGACCTACGTCACCCCGCTCGACGGCGCTCTCACCGCGTCGGACGCCTCCCGCGCGCTCGACGGGCTGCTGCGCGACAAGGGGGTCGGGCTGGTCACCGGGTTCCGCACCGCCGAGGTCGACGGCACGAGCGGGCGGCTGACGTCCGGCGACGGCCGCGCGGTGGACTTCGACCTCGCGGTGGTCGTCCCCTCGCACGCGGGCGCCGCCTACGTCGGGCGCTCCCCGGGCCTCGGCGACGAGCGCGGATTCGTCCGCGTGGACCCGCGCACCCTGCGGTCCCTCGCGAAGCCGAACGTCTTCGCGCTGGGCGACGCCGCCGACACGCCCACCTGGAAGGCGGGCTCCGCGATCCAGGCCGAGGGCGAGACCGTCGAGCGCAACGTCGTGGCCCACCTCGACGGCCGGCCGCTCCCCGGCCGCTTCGACGGCCATGCGGACTGCCTCGTGGACACCGGCTCGGGAAGGGCCGTCCTGCTCGACGTCGACTACGCGACCGGGCCTCGGGTCCTCGCGGCCCACAGCAGGTGGCCGCAGCGCCTGCACCTCGGCGCGACCGCGGGAAGGCACTGAGATGAGCGCCTATCCGGTGCGGGTGCAGGGCGATCCGGACGAGCCCCTGTCCCGCTGGCTCTGGCTGGTCAAGTGGCTGCTGGCGATCCCGCACTACATCGTGCTGTGGTTCCTCTGGATCGCCTACCTGGTGCTGAGCCTCGTCGCGCTGGTCTCGATCGTGATCACCCGCCGCTACCCGCGCGGGATCTTCGACTTCAACGTCGGGGTGCTGCGCTGGTCCTGGCGCGTCGCCTTCTACTCCTACGGCGTGCTCGGCACGGACCGGTACCCGCCGTTCTCCCTCCGGGAGGAACCCGGCTATCCGGCCCGCCTCGAGGTCGACTATCCCGGCGAGCTCTCCCCGGGAAAGGCGCTGGTCAAATGGTGGCTGCTGGCCATCCCGCACTATCTGGTCGTCGGCGTGCTGGTCGGCGGCCTGCACGTCGGGCTCAGCTGGTCGGACGCCGGGCTGGTCGGCGTGCTGATGCTGATCGCCGGCGTAGCGCTGCTGTTCACCGGCCGCTATCCGCGAGACGTGTTCGACCTGGCGATGGGCGCCAACCGCTGGGCCCTGCGCGTGTGCGGCTACGCGAGCCTGATGACCGACGAGTACCCGCCCTTCCGCCTCGACCTGGGCGGCCGCGAACCCGGGCCCGTCGCCACGGGACCTCGGGACGGGTCGGCGCAGGACCTTCGGCCCTGACCCGGGTCCCGCCCCGGAGGGATGCTCGACCTGTTCGCCGACCCTCGGCGACCCGCTCGTGGAAAGGCTGGTCCATCCATGCTCGCGCACATGCAGACCGCCCTCGCGGCCCCGGTGAACCTCGACGGTCCCGGGCACTACCTGAACTGGGGCGTCATCCAGATATCCGTGGCGAACCTGGTGGTCGTCGCGGTGATGATCGTGATCTTCCTCCTGGCGCTGCTGCTGCCCTTCCCGAAGGGACGTGGCCGCAAATGACGACGACGGGCTGGACCGGCGCGGTGCGTCGCCGGGCCGTCAAGGAACTGCCCCCCGAGAAGCTGCTGCCCGACACGCAGCCGAGCTACATGGCCTCGTGGATCTACGTCTTCGGCGTGCTGACCCTCGCCGCGTTCCTGGTCGTGCTCGGCAGCGGCGCGGTCCTGGCGATCCAGGGCCCCTCCTGGTGGCACACCTCCGGGACCGGGCACTTCTTCAACAGCCTGCACCTGTGGAGCGTCGAGCTGTTCATGGCCTTCATGGTGATCCACCTGTGGGGCAAGTTCTTCATGGCCGCCTGGCGCGGCCGGCGGGCCCTGACCTGGATCACCGGCGCGGTCTCGTTCCTCGGCTCGATCGGCACCGCGTTCACCGGCTACCTCGCGCAGCAGAACCTCGACTCGCAGTGGATCGCGACGCAGTCCAAGGACGCCCTGAACGCGGTCGGGATCGGCGCGTTCTTCGACACGATGAACTTCGGCCAGATGCTGATGTGGCACATCGTGCTGCTGCCCGCCGTCGTCGGGATCCTGATCGCGCTGCACCTGCTGATGGTCCGCCGCCGCGGCATCGTCCCGCCGCTCCCGCTGCCCGGCGCCGAGCAGGCCGCCGCCGCGCCCGAAGAGCCCGAGGAGCAGCCGTGAACCGCAAGCCCCGCCCCGCCGAGCCGGACCCGTACAGCTTCGGCACCCGGCCCTACGACCTGGTCAAGGAGTTCACCATCGCGCTCGTCGTGGTGCTCGCCCTGTCCATCGCGCTGGCCGCGGTCTTCTCCTCCCCGGACCGGCGCCCGGCCACCATCGCCACCTGGGCCAAGACCGACAGCGCCGACTTCACCGCCACGGCGCTCGCCGAACTGAACGGCAGCAGCGGCACCGCGCAGTACGGGCCGCCCTACAACGACGCCTCCCAGGGCCAGAAGCTCGGCCCGGTCGCGCTCGCGAACCTGATGGGCGTGACCAAGCCGATCGACACGGCCCACGACTTCGTCCTCGGCCCGCTCACCTCGGCTCCGCAGACCCCGGCCGCCGCGGCGGCCGTGGCGCGCTACACGAACGCGTCCGCCGACCAGCAGAACACCTGGACCGGCAACTACTCCGACGCGCTCGACAAGGCGAACGGCGACCCGACCAAGATGGCCGCCGGAGACTACGGGCCCGTGCCGGCCATGCTCGGCGCGCTGCTGACCCAGGCCCAGTCCGGCTCGCTCGACGGCCAACTGCTCACCGAGTCGGGCGCCTTCTACCAATCCGACTACACCCTCCCGCTGCTCTTCCTCGCCGACGGCTCCTACCTGGCGAACCTCGCCGGCCAGGACCACCTCGCCGGCGACCAGTGGGGCATGATGAACGAGACCGGCAGCTACCCGGGCCAGGCGTGGCTGTGGCTCTACACGTTCTGGTACCAGATCTCCCCGTACAACCACTCCGACAACGGCGACGCGCTGGTCTGGGGCACCATGGCCGTGCTCAGCCTGGTGTTCGTGTTCGTCCCCTTCATCCCCGGCCTGCGCTCGATCCCGCGGTACATCCCCGTCTACCGCCTGATCTGGCGGCAGCACTACCGCGAACTGCGCCGATAGGCGCCCACGGCGCGGCGGCGGGTCGAATCCGGCCCGCCGCCGCGCCGCGCGGTGACCTGACGCCGAACGGCCTTCTACGGCGCCTTGGTCAGTTCGACCGCGCGCAGCCGGTCCGCGCGGATCGGCGATCCGGGCGCGAGCATCAGCTCGTCGGCGCCGGTCTTCTCAGCGAGCTGCTCCAGGTAGGTCCGCGCCTGCTCGGGCGTGCCGACGGCCGTGTAGCGCATCATGTCCTTGATGTGCTCGCCGGACGGGCCGGCGAGGACCGTGTCGATCTCGGCGTCGGTGAGGTCGCCGGGGACCTTGAGGAAGCGGCGGGCCCGCCAGCGCAGCGCGGTCCTGTGCTGCTCGTGAGCGGTCTGCTCGTCGTCGGCGGCGATGAGGTTCGCGGCCACGATGAGGTAGGGCTCCGGGTTGGCCTCGGAGGGCCGGTATTCGGAGCGGTAGGTCTGGACGGCCGCGAACAGCGCCGCCGGGGCGAAGTGCGAGGCGAAGGCGTACGGCAGGCTCAAGGCCGCGGCGAGCTGCGCGCCGAACAGCGATGAGCCGAGGATGTAGAGGGGGACGTTCGAGCCGTCGCCGGGCGTGGCGCGCACGCCGGGGATGCGGGTTTCGCCGGTGAGGTAGCCCTGCAGTTCGAGCACGTCCTGCGGGAACGCGTCGGCGGAGGACGGCGTGCGGCGCAGGGCGCGCATCGTGGCCTGGTCGGAGCCGGGCGCGCGGCCGAGGCCGAGGTCGATGCGGTCCGGGTGCAGCGCGGCGAGGGTGCCGAACTGCTCGGCGATCACCAAAGGGGAGTGGTTCGGCAGCATGATGCCGCCGGCGCCGAGCCGGATGCGCTCGGTGTTCGCCGCGACGTGCGCGATCACGACGCTGGTGGCGGCCGAGGCGATGGCGGCCATGTTGTGGTGCTCGGCGTACCAGACGCGGTGGAAGCCCGAGGCTTCCGCGGTGCGGGCGAGCGGGACGGCGCCGTGCAGCGCATCGGACGGGTGCTCGCCGGGACCGACGGCGGCGACATCGAGCAGGGAGTACCTCACGTACTCGGCCAACGCGCGCGGGCGGAGGGTCATTCCCGCCCTCGGGAGATCGCCCCCGAGGTGTCAGATCATCAGAATGTCAGCACAAATCATTGACGACCGCAATCCGGCGATCAGAGGCGGATGCGCCGCGAGATGTACGAGGACCTGATGCGTCGCGACATCGCCCGGCAGGGGTAGCGATCGCGCCGCGGAGGGCGGATGCTTCGGTCATGGAAACGACTGGTCGCAACGACGCCGCCATCGCCTACGCCTCCGGTGTCGGCACTGTGCCCCTGCTGGGGGAGACGATCGGCGAGAACCTCCGGCGAACCGCCCGCCGCTGCGCCGATCGCGAGGCGCTCGTGGACGTGCCCGCGAACCGGCGCTGGACCTACGCGGAGTTCGACGGCGCCGTCGACGAGCTGGCCCTAGGCCTGCTGGCCCGCGGCATCGCCAAGGGCGACCGGGTCGGGATCTGGGCGCCGAACTGCGCCGAATGGGTGCTCACCCAGTACGCGACGGCGCGGATCGGCGCGATCCTGGTCAACATCAACCCGGCCTACCGGACCTACGAGCTGGACTACGCCGTACGCCAGTCCGGGCTGAGCCTGCTGATCAGCGCGGTCTCCTTCAAGACCAGCGACTACCGGGCGATGATCGACGAGACCGGCTTCGAGCGGACCGTGTTCATCGGCACGGGCGACTGGGACGGCCTGCTCGCGGCCGGGCAGGGCGTGGACGCCGCCGCGCTGGCCGAGCGCGAGAGCACACTGGCCTTCGACGACCCCATCAACATCCAGTACACGTCGGGGACGACCGGATTCCCGAAGGGCGCGACGTTGTCGCATCACAACATCCTGAACAACGGGTTCTTCGTCGGGGAGGGCGTGGGCTACACCGAGGCGGACCGGGTGTGCCTCCCGGTGCCGCTCTACCACTGCTTCGGCATGGTGATGGGCTGCCTCGGCGCGACCTCGCACGGCGCCTGCATCGTGCTGCCCGCCCCCGGCTTCGATCCCGAGGCCACGCTGCACGCGGTCGAGGCCGAGCGGTGCACGTCGCTGTACGGCGTGCCGACGATGTTCATCGCGGAGCTCGGCCATCCGCGCTTCGCCGAGTTCGACCTGTCCTCGCTGCGCACGGGGATCATGGCGGGCTCGCCGTGCCCGGTCGAGATCATGCGGCGGGTGGCGGACGAGATGCACATGGGCGAGGTCGCGATCTGCTACGGGATGACGGAGACCTCCCCGGTCTCGACGATGACCCTGCGCGACGACAGCCTGGCGCGGCGCACGGAGACCGTCGGGCGGGTGATGCCGCACCTGGAGGTGAAGGTCACGGACCCGGACACCGGCCGGGTCGTGGCGGCCGGCGAGCCCGGAGAGCTGTGCACCCGCGGGTACTCGGTGATGCTCGGCTACTGGCAGGAGCCCGAGAAGACCGCCGACGCGATCGACGCCGCGCGCTGGATGCACACCGGCGACCTGGCGACCATGGACGCCGAGGGCTACGTCAACATCGTCGGCCGGATCAAGGACATGGTGATCCGCGGCGGCGAGAACGTGTACCCGCGCGAGATCGAGGAGTTCCTCTACACGCACCCTGACATCGCCGACGTGCAGGTGATCGGCGTCCCCGACGCGAAGTACGGCGAGGAGCTGATGGCCTGGATCGTGATGCGCGCGGGCGCCGAGCCGCTCACCGCCAAGCAGGTCAAAGACTTCTGCGACGGCCGCCTCGCGCACTACAAGATCCCGCGCTACGTCCACGTCGTCGACGGCTTCCCGATGACCGTCACCGGCAAGGTCCGCAAGGTCGAGATGCGCGACCGCGCCCTCGACCTGCTCGACCTGCACGAGGCGGCGAAGGTGCGCAGCGCCTGAATCAGGGGGC
>DASTAE010000110.1:0-20333 GCA_035712985.1 Actinospica sp. | reverse complement strand
AGGTAGTTGTTCGAGACCATCGTCGGCAGCGACTGGTACTCGATCTGCGCGATGTCCGGCATGTCCTTCGCCTTGCCCGCCGTCAGCAGCTTCGACAGCTCGGCGTCACCGCCCGCGGCCTCGGTGAACTTGATCTGGATGTCCGGGTGGGAGGCGTTCCACACGTTCACGATCTTCTGCATGTTCGGCACCCAGGACCAGAACGTGAGTGTCACCTTCTGGTTCGAGGCGGCCGAGGAGGCCGGTGAGCTGCTGGAGGAGCAGCCCGCCACGAGCGCGGTGGCAGCGAGGGCGCAGGCCGCGGCCTTGGCGGAGCGAGGGAACTTCATCGTCCACTCCTGTCGGGGTAAGGAGGTGAGGGTGGCAAGGGGGCCGCGTCGGGCGATCTCCGTCGTTACACGGGCCTCACGGCGCAGGGCCTGTTGTGAACGCTCCCAGATTCGTGACAGAATCCCGTGATGTCAAGTGGTAGCCCACCGCCGCACCGGTGAGCTACCGTTCTGTAACCATTTCGTGAGCGCTCCCATGACCCTGGATCTGGGAGCGCTCACGAAGCGGAGAGAACGGCCTGCCACGATGCCCGCGGCCCGTCCCTGCCCAGCGAGGAACGCCCATGACAGACCACGTCCGATCGCTCGCCTTCGGCGCGGACTACAACCCGGAACAGTGGCCCGAGGAGGTCTGGGCCGAGGACGCCCGGCTGATGCGCGAGGCCGGGGTGAACCTGGTCAGCCTCGGCATCTTCGCCTGGGGACTGCTCGAGCCGGAGCCCGGCGTGTACGACTTCGCCCTGCTGGACAAGGTGATCCCGCTGCTGGCCGAGGCCGGCGTGGACGTGGACCTGGCCACCCCGACGGCCGCACCGCCCAACTGGTTCATGACGCGGTACCCGCATGTCCGGCCCGTCACGGACGACGGCATCGCGCTCGCGGGCTCGTCCCGCCAGACCTACTGCCCGCACTCCCCGGAGTACCGCGAGGCCTGCGTCCGCATAGCCACCGTGCTCGCGGACCGCTACGCGGCCCACCCCAACGTCACGATGTGGCACGTCCACAACGAATACGGCTCCCCCACCGGCGCCTGCTACTGCGACGTCTCCGCCGCGGCGTTCCGCGAATGGCTACGCGCCAAGTACCAGACCCTTGACACGCTGAACGAGGCCTGGACGACGACCTTCTGGGGCCAGACGTACACCGCCTGGGAGCAGATCGACACCCCCAAGCGCACCCCCATGGCGGACGTGAACCCCGCGCACCGCCTGGACTTCGCCCGCTTCACCTCCGACACGACGCTGGAGCTCTACACGGCCCAACGCGACGTCATCAAGACCGCGCTGGCGGAGGTCGGCCGCAGCGAAATACCGGTCACCACGAACTTCCAGCTCATCAACTGCAAGGCCCTCGACTTCTGGACCTGGGCCCGCGAGGTGGACGTGGCCGCGAACAACCACTACCTGACGGCCGAAGCGGAAGACAACCACATCGAGCTGGCTCTGACGGCGGACTTCACCAGGTCCATGCGCCGCGGCGAACCCTGGCTCGTCATGGAGCACTCCACCGGCGCCGTCAGCTGGCAGCCGAGGAACATCGCCAAGCGCCCCGGCGAGATGCGTCGCAACACCCTGGCCCACGTGGCCAGAGGCGCGGACGGCGCCCTGTTCTTCCAGTGGCGGGCGTCAAGGGGCGGCGGCGAGAAGTTCCACTCCGCCATGCTCCCCCAC
Organism: Actinospica sp.; assembly: GCA_035712985.1. Taxonomy (GTDB): domain Bacteria; phylum Actinomycetota; class Actinomycetes; order Streptomycetales; family Catenulisporaceae; genus Actinospica. Next base: position 18,613 of record DASTAE010000110.1, on the reverse strand, counting down.
GGCGGCACCGACACCAGGATCTGGCGCGAGGTCGTGGAGCTCGGCGCCGACCTCAAGTCCCTCCGCGAAATCGAAGGCTCCCGCATCGCGGCGAAAGCGGCCGTCCTGTGGGACTGGGAGTCGTGGTGGGCGGTGGAGCAGGTCTTCCGCCCCTCGGTGGACCTGAACTTCAAGGAGCGCCAACTCGCCTACTACGAGCAGCTCTGGCGCGCCCACGTCCAAGTCGACTTCGCCCACCCGGCAGCCGACCTGTCGGGCTACCAGCTCGTGGTCGTCCCTCAGATGTACCTCTGCCGCGAGCAGTGGGCCAAGAACCTCCGCGACTACGTCACCGGCGGCGGAACGCTCGTCGTGAACTACTTCTCCGGCATCGTGGACGAGGACGACGCGGTGTACCTGGGCGGATACCCCGGCGTCCTGCGCGAGATGCTGGGCCTGACCGTAGGCGAGTTCCTTCCCCTGCGCCACGAAGAGCGCGCCGCCCTCACTATCGCCCAAGACTCGTACGGCACGGTCTGGTCCGAAGAAATCCAGCTCCAGGGAGCGGAAGCGGTCCACAGCTTCACCTCGGGCCCCGCAGCCGGCGGCCCCGCAGTGACCCGCAACAAGCTGGAGGACGGCACCGTCTGGTACGTGGCCACCAACCCCGAACCCGCCACCCTCCGAGAGGTCCTCCGCGCAGCCGCCGCCGACGCCGCGGTCCCCTTCGACACGTCCACGCCGGACACGCTGGAACTGGTGGAGCGCGTGGCCGGCGACGGCGCCAGGTACCTGTTCGCCATCAACCACGCCGATTCGCCTGCGGCACTGGCGGCGAGAGGTGTGGATCTCCTGACGTCCACGGTGCATGAGGCCGGCGCCGAGATTCCGGCGGGGGGCGTCAAGGTTCTGAGGATCGGCGAGTAGGGGCTTGCCGTCCGTGAGAAAGATCGCCGCTTCGCGACTGTAGGGATAAAGCGCGCAGGGCCGCCGCTCGGGTTGAGGCCCGTCGGCGGCCTTGGGGTTCGTGGTCGGCCTGCCTACGGCCTTGATCCTTCGCTGCGCTTCGCGTCGGCGGCTACGTCCGGGCCGATTACTTGACCCGCCCACCCGTCCCTGCTCAAGCGGCCCTGCGGTCGCTGCGCTCCCTGCGGGTAACGCGCTGCGCGCTGGTAACGCCCTGCGGGCTACGACCTCCGGCCCACTACCTCCGCCCCCTCGTACCTCGGGGGCTACGCCCGCGAGCCAACGTAGAAGCACGCACGGCACCCGCTGTAGGCGACGCCGCGTCGGCGGCCTGCGGGTCGAATGAGGGTTCGCACGTACGTCCGAGCGAACTGCCGCAGGCCCGCCGAATCCCCCAGGATCCGACGGGCCGCGACCAACACAGCACTCCCTACCGAGACCTACCGCGCCGCGAAGTCGTTGATCACCGACAGGCCCGTGTCCGAGTAGTTGAACATCGCCTGGTTCTCCCAGGCGTCCTGGGACGAGGAGTTGGTCGGGTCCCAGCCGTTGCCGGAGACGACGGTCCAGGTGGGCTCCCAGTAGAAGGCGCCCAGGCCCAGGCCGTTGGGGACGGCTTGGACGACTGAGAGGACGTCGCGGAAGTTGGACATCTGGCCGTACTCGCTGGCGGCGTAGCCGGGGTCGAGTTCGCTGGAGGTGTTGAAGGAGGGGGTGGTGGAGTCGCCGGAGGTGAGGGTCCAGGGGTAGGAGGTCTCGGCGACGGCCACCTGCTTGCCGTACTTGGCGGCCAGGCCGTTGAGGTCGGTCTGCAGGACGTCGAGGCGGCCGTGCCAGTAGTCGTAGTAGGACAGGCCGATGACGTCGAAGGAGATGCCGTCGTTGACGGCGTTGGTGTACCAGGTCTCGAGCGTGGCCAGGTCATCCGAGGACGACAGGTGCAGCATGATCTTGGCCGAGGAGTCGGCGGCCTTGACGCCTGCCACGCCTTCCTTCAGCAGCGCCGCGAGCTGGGACCAGCTCGAGGTGGAGCCGTCGGGCCAGAGCAGGCCGGCGTTGATCTCGTTGCCCACCTGGACCATCGACGGCGGCGTGCCCTGCGACACCAGGTCGGCGACGATCTGCTTCGAGTAGTTGTAGACCTGCGTCTCCAGGGCGCTGAGACTGTCCGAGGCCCACGCGGCGGGCACGGTCTGGTGTCCCGGGTCGGCCCACGTGTCGGAGTAGTGCAGGTCGAGCAGGATCGGCAGGCCGTACGTCGTGTAGGCCTGCTTGGCCATGGCCAGCAGCTCGGTCTCGTTGTCGAAGCCGTCCTCGGGATTGACCCAGACGCGCAGCCGGACGTAGTTCATGCCCGCGTTCTTCAGGATCGCGAGGGCGTTCTCCTCGGTCCCCGAGCTCGTGTAGTAGACGCCGCCGAGGGCTTCGCCGCGGTCGAGGCTGGAGACGTCGCCGCCGCGGACGGTGATCGGGGCCGAGCCGTAGGCGAAGGTGACGTCGTCGTAGTTGGTCCACGCGCCGGCCGCCGAGGCCGAGTGGAAGTCGATGTAGCAGGTGTTGCCGCTGACGTAGGTGTAGGTGACGATGTGCACCCAGTTGCCGTCCTCGTCGACCGGGACGTACGTCTTCGGGGTCGAGCTCCCGCAGCTGGACATGGTGATCCAGTTGCCGCCGCCGGTGTCGTTCGAGCGGACCCAGACGCCGAACGTGTAGTAGCCCGGCGTGATGTTCGTGATCTCCTGGTACGTGTCCACGGTGTACGCCGACGCCGAGTAGTGCGTCAGCTCGTACGAGCCGGAGTGGTCGCCGGACTGGGTGTACGAGGCGGCCGTCGTGCCGGAGGCGGTCCAGCCGGTCGGGGTCGCGGTGCCGGTGCCGTTGCTCTCGAAACCGGGATTGGTCACGGTCGGGCTGGTCGTCGTGGCGTGGGCGGGGGCCTCGGCGGCGAAGATTCCTGCGACGGCGAGCGCGAGGGCGGCGAGTATTCGCCCGGCCCGCGACGCGGGGCTGAACTTGGAAGCGCTCCCACTCCGATTTCGGCCTAGGCCTCGGGATTGGGCGTGCGGACGACGCGTCATTGCGGCTCCAGAGGGTGCGGGTGGTGAGCCGTGAGCGTCGTTCCGGGCCGACGGCAGACTGTCGGACCCTGGGGTTGGGAGCGCTCACAAGCTCGGGCACTGATGTTTTAGCACGGCGGCGGAGCATTGTCGACGCGCGGCCGCGAACGCTTGCCGGACCGGCCGTTGACCTTGACCCTTGGGGAAGCCGCACAGTGGGTCTCGCCGGACGTCCGTCCGGTACGAGGGAGCCGTCTCATGAGCCTGATCAGCATCGGCGAGTTCGCGCAGGCGTCGCGGCTGTCGCCGAAGGCGCTGCGCCTGTACGACGAGCTCGGGCTGCTGGTTCCGGAGCGCGTGGACGAGTGGACCGGCTACCGCTGGTACGCGGCCGCGCAACTGGAGCGAGCCCGGCTGGTGTCCGCGCTGCGCCGGATCGGCGTGCCGCTGGCCCGGATCAGGGAGATCCTCGCGCTGCCCGCCGCCGAGGCCGCCGAAGAGGTCAGGGCGCACTGGGTCGCGACCGAGGTCGAGCACGCGGCACGCGGCGAGCTGGCCGGCCTCCTCGTGAACGAACTGCTGGGGAAGAGGTCCACGATGTACGACGTCGAAGTGCGCAGGGTGCCGGAACGCAGGGTGCTGAGCCTGATCCGCCGGGTCCACCAGGACGAGCTGATCAGCACCAGCCGGGAGGTGTTCATCCGGCCGTTCCAGGAGGTGGAGTGGCCGCGGCCGCGCGGGATCGACTGGGCGCCGTTCCTGGTCTTCCACGGGGAGGTGAGCGGGGACAGCGACGGGCCGGTGGAGTGGTGCCGTCCGGTGCCGGACGAGGACGCCGAGGCGGTCGCCGCGCTCTTCCCCGACTACGTGCTCAGCACCGATCCCGCGCACGAGGAGGTGTTCGTCCGGCAGCGGGAGGCCGGCGCGTGGGCGAGCGGCACCCAGGCCGAACTGGCGCTGCAGGAACTGCGGGCCTGGGCGATCGAGCAGCGGCGGGAGGCGGCCGGTCCGATCCGGATGGTGCTGGTGGCGAAGACGCCGCCGGACGGGACCGGACCCGACACGCAGTTCGCCGTGCCCGTGCGCTGAGACGAGGGGACGGCGCACCGGTAAGGCGCAGAAGGGAAACCGTCGTGGCCGACGGCCCGTCCGCTCTCAAGTGCTGGGAGCCGCGGGGCGGCTCGCGTGCGGTTGGCACCGGGGAAGGTGTGCCAGCCGCGGGGAGCTTCGGGGCCGTCGGCCACGACGGCGGGTCTGTGACGGTGGTACGGGGCGCTGTTCCTAGAAGCCCGAGCCCGAGAGCTCGGCCAGCACCTCCCCGGTCAGGTCGGCGAAGGCGGGCTCCTTCTCCTCGAGGTACCGGCCCCAGGCCGCGGAGTCCCAGATCTCGAAATGGGTGTCCGCGCCCACGACGGTGACCTCGCGGTCGAGCCCGGCGTAGTCGCGCAGGTGGCCGGGAATGCCGATCCGGCCCTGCTTGTCCATGGTCTGCTCGCTCGCACCCGCGTAGAGCACCCGCAGGTGGTCGCGCACCGCCTTGGGCGAGACCAGCCCGTTGGCCGCGGGCAGCGCCCTGATGCGCTCGGCGAGCTCCGCGAAGCGGACGGCGGGCCACACCGTGAGACAGCGCTCCTGCCCCTTGGCGATCACCAGCCGCTCCGTTTCATCCACCCGGGCCGCCTCCTCGCGCAGCCGCGCGGGCAGGATCAGCCTCGCCTTGTCGTCCAGCCGCGGCTGGAAGGTGCCGAGGAACACGGCGCACCTCCCGACCGCTCGGTGCGCGCGCCCGCGCCCACCTGAAGAGAATCCGATGGAACCCGACAGGCCCCACTTTCCCCCACTCTACTCCACTACGCGCCCACTGGGCCGTACGGAGGACGGCCGGACGATGATCCGACGAGGACGCCTCCGACCGGATCGGATGCGCCAAGCCTTGCGCACAGTGCGCCCCCGTCGTGCACTATGTCCGATGACACCCTTCCCGCCGGAAGGGACGCGCCACGCACACCGAGGGGAGGGTCCGTTGCCAGGCACCGTCGGGCAGCAGGGACCGCAGGCACTCGACCGTACCCAGGTCGAATGGCTGGCCGGTACCGCGCACAGGATCCAGGAGCGGATCGAGACCGTCGTCGAGGGCAAGGCCGAGGTCGTCCGCCTCGCGCTGACCGTGCTGCTCGCCGAGGGCCATCTGCTGATCGAGGACGTGCCCGGAGTCGGCAAGACGCTGCTGGCCAAGGCGCTCGCGCGCTCGCTGGACTGCACGGTGCGCCGGATCCAGTTCACCCCGGACCTGCTGCCCTCCGACGTGACCGGCGTGACGGTCTACGACCAGCACCGCGGCGAGTTCGAGTTCAAGCCGGGCGCGGTCTTCGCGAACCTGGTGGTGGGCGACGAGATCAACCGCGCCTCGCCGAAGACCCAGTCCTCGCTGCTGGAGTGCATGGCCGAGCACCAGGTCACGGTGGACGGCACGACCTACCACCTCGAGCCGCCCTTCATGGTGATCGCGACGCAGAACCCGGTGGAGATGGAGGGCACGTACCCGCTCCCCGAGGCGCAGCGCGACCGGTTCATGGCGCGGGTGGCGATGGGCTATCCGGGTCCGGCCGCGGAGCTGCGGATGCTGGAGGGGCACACCCAGACGAACCCGGTGGACGACCTGCAGCCGGTGGCCGGGACCGCGGACGTGGTGAAGCTGATCGAGACGGTCCGCGCGGTCTACGTCTCGGACGAGGTCAAGCACTACGTGATCAACCTGGTCGGGGCCACCCGCGAGCACCCCGACCTGCGGCTCGGCGCCTCGCCGCGCGCCTCGCTGCACCTGGTCCGCGCGGCCCGGGCGCACGCGGTGCTGGGCGGCCGCGGCTTCGTGCTGCCGGATGACATCAAGCAGCTCGCCGTCCCGGTCCTGGCGCACCGGCTGATCCCCACCGCCGAGGCCAGGATCGGCCGCCGGGACGCCCAGCAGATCGTGGCCGACCTGCTGGAGCGGGTCCCGGTCGGACTCGTCGCGGGAGGAAATCGCCGCTCGTGAGCGTCCGGAAGACTCTGCACACCTTCTCCACCGGGCTGACCGTGCGGGGCCGGGCCTTCCTGAGCGCGGGGCTCACGTCGATCGTGGCGGCGGTCGCGATCAACTACCACCCGCTGCTGCGGATCGGGGTGCTGCTCGCGGCGCTGCCGATCGTCGCCGCGGTGATCACCGGCTCCTCCCGGTACCGGATCTCCTGTCGCAGAGTCCTGCAGCCGGCGCGCGTCCCGGTGGGCGCGGCGGCCCAGGTGCACCTGCGGCTGCAGAACGCGGCCCGGCTGCCCAGCAGCACCCTGCTGGTCGAGGACCGGCTGCCCTACACCCTCGGCTCCCGGCCGCGGTTCATCCTGCGCCGGATCGAGCCGAGCGGGCACCGCCGGGTGGCCTACCGGATCCGCTCCGAGCACCGCGGCCGCTTCGAGATCGGCCCGCTGACGCTGCGCAGCGCCGATCCGCTGGGCCTGTTCGAGCTCAGCCGCTCGTTCTCGGCGCAGCACACGCTCACCGTGGTCCCGAAGGTGCAGGCGCTGACTGCGGGCACCTTCGGCGCGCTGTGGTCGGGCCGCGGCGAGGGGCACGCGGCGTACGCGGCGGCGGCCGGCGAGGAGGACATCGGCGTGCGCGAGTACCGGCACGGCGACGACCTGCGCCGGATCCACTGGCGGGCGACGGCGCACCACGGCGAGCTGATGGTCCGCCGCGAGGAGCGCACCTGGCACAGCCAGTGCACCGTCCTGCTGGACAGCCGCGCGATCGCGCACCGGGGCACCGGACCGGCCGCGTCCTACGAGTTCGCGGTCTCGGCGGCGGCGAGCACGGCCGTGCACCTGCTGAACCAGGGCTACCGGGTGCGGCTGTCCACCGGCGTCGGCGCCGGGCTGATACCCGCGGAGGACCAGGACACGCTGCTCGACGCGCTGGCCGTGGTCAAGCCCTTCAACGTCGCGGCGCTCAACCTGGACGAGTGGGCCGGGGGGGCGACGATCGCGGGCAACGACCAGCTGGTGATCGCGCTGCTCGGCGAGCTCACCGCGGCCGACGCGGTGGAGCTGGCGCGGGCCCGCCCCGGCTCGGCCGGCGGCCTGGCGTTCCTGCTGGAGACCGCGACCTGGACCAGCTCGGCCGCGCGTCCGGCGGAGCGCAAGAACTTCAAGGAGACGGCGCGGATCCTGCGGGCCGGCGGCTGGCAGGTCGTCCCGGTCACCTCCGCGGACGACTTCGCCGACCTCTGGCACCTGGCCGGGCACCACGGCTTCGACGAGAGGCCCTCCCCCGCGCCGAGCGCGCCCGCGGCGCCCGCAATCAACTCGAACGGGGCGGCCCTCTGATGCCCTCCGCACTCGGCTCCGCCCGCTCCTGGCAGCTTCCCGCCGCGGCCGTGTTCGCGACGATGGCCTCCGCGGTGGGCCTGACCCGGCTGATCCATTCGGGACCGTGGTTCTTCGCGCTGCTGCTGCTCGCGTCGGTGATCGGCGGCGTCGGCATCGGGCTGCGCCTGGTGAACGTGCCGCGGGTGCTCATCGTGCTCGCGCAGGCCGCGGCCGTGATCATCGTGCTGACGCTGCTGTTCGCGCACGACACGGCGGTCGGCGGGATCGTCCCCGGCCCCGGCGCCGTCCGCGAGCTGCTGAACCGGGTCTCGGACGGCGCGAACGAGCTGCAGCAGTACTCGGTGCCCGCGCCGGACACCTCGAACATCACGGCGCTGATCGCGGTCTGCGGCGCCGCCTTCGCCTTCGTGATCGACATCATCGCGGTGACCTGCCGTCGGCCGGTGATCGCGGGCGCGCCGATCCTCGCCGTCTACCTCATCCCGGCCACCCGGCAGCCCGGCGGCTACAGCTGGCTCGCCTTCGCCTGCGCGGCCTTCGGCTACCTGGCGCTGGTCGGCACCGAGGGGCACGAGCGGCTCGGGCAGTGGGGCCGGACGGTGAATCAGCGCAACGCGCGGGCCTCGATCGTGGGCGCCACGAACTCCGGGCTGACGCGGCAGATCGCGACCTGGTCCATCCTGGCCGCGCTGTTCCTGCCGCTGCTGATCCCGGCGACTCCGCAGCTGTTCCACTTCAACGGGGACGGCTCGGGCAACGGCGGCGGCAACGGCACGATCTACCTGAATCAGAGCGTGGACATCGCCCGGGATCTGCAGAACCCGACGCCGAGCAAGCTGTTCTCCTACCGCACCGACGCCCAGGACCCGCAGCGCGAGTACTTCGCGCAGGAGGTGCTGACGCAGTTCAACGGCACCGAGTGGGACCCGGCGAGCACGGCCGTCCCGGCGGCTCCCGGCGAGGTCGCCGTGCCCGGCCTGACGAACGGCTCCGTCGCCAGGACCACCGTGCACGTCTCGGTGGACGTCGACGGCAACTTCGCCTTCAGCTCGGCCCCCTCGCCGTACGCGACGACGAACGTGACCAAGCTGCCGTCCGTGCAGATCGACCAGAACACGCTGACGGTCTACGTGAACGACGGCGGCAACCACTCGCGGCAGGGCCTGCTCTACGGGACGACGAGCACCGAGGTGACGCCGACCTCGGCGCAGCTGTCCGAGGCGACGGTCGGGCAGGACTCGATCGCCAAGAGCTACCTGTCGCTGCCCGCGAGCGTGAAGCAGCTGCTCAAATCGGACGCCGAGCAGATCACCGCGGGCGACGTGACGCCGTACCAGCAGGCCATGGCGCTGCAGGAGTACTTCATCTCGCAGTTCAAGTACACGCTCACGCCGAAGATCAGCGGCAACGGCGTCACCGCGATCCAGAGCTTCCTGCAGACCAAGCAGGGCTTCTGCCAGCAGTTCGCGGCGACCATGGCGGCGATGGCCCGCGCGCTCGGCATCCCGGCCGTGGTCGCGATCGGCTACACGCCGGGCCAGCCGCAGGCGGACGGCAGCTTCCAGGTCACCACGCACGACGCGCACGCCTGGCCGCTGCTGTACTTCGACGGCATCGGCTGGGTGCAGTTCGAGCCGACCCCGAGCATCGTCTCGACCGGCCGCGCCGAGGGCCAGCCCTGGACCAGGCTCCAGACCCAGGCGACGTCCTCGGCGGGCGCCGGCGCCACCGCGCCGACGGCCGCGCAGCCGACCGGCTCCGCGACGGCGAGCAAGTGCTCGAACGGCGAGCCGACGCTGCACCACGTGGCCGCGGACGAGCCGGGCGGCTGCGGCGGCAATTCGGCCGGCGCGGCCGCTCCGGCCACCGCGTTCGCGTCCTGGGGTCCGTTCGGCGTGATCCCGCGGACCTTCGAGAGCTGGTTCCTGAGCGGAAACCCGGTCCAGATCGCGGTGAAGCTGCTGCTCCTGCTGCTGGTCCTGGTCGGCGCCACGCCGGCGATCGCCCGGCTGCGCCGCCGCAGGAAGCGTCGCAGGCTGCTGCGCCGCGGCGCGGCGAACGGCGGTCCGAAGACGAAGGCGCCGGAGCAGGTGGCCGAGGAGAACGGCGCCGCCGGGGTCCCGTCGCCGGCCGGCCTGGGCGGCGGGGGGACGGCCACGCTGGTGGCCCCCTCGGCGGTCAGCACGGCGGCCCGCCGCGAGCTCGCCTTCGCCGCCTGGGAGGAGCTGCGCGAGTACGCCCAGGACCTCGGCTACCGCTGGCCGGAGAGCGACACCCCGCGCCAGCTCTCCGAGCGGCTCTCGGCGGCCGCGGGCTTCGACGCGGAGAGCGAGGCCGCGGCGGGCCGCGTGACCACGCTGGTGGAGCGGGCGGTCTACTCTCCCGACCCGCATATCGACCCCGAGGAGGCGCGCGCGCTGCCCGGGGACGTGCATCGGGTGCGCAGCGCGCTCGGCACGGCGGCGGGCCGGGCGGCCCGGCTGCGCGCGGCCGTGCTGCCGAGCTCCTCGCTCGACAACATCCGGCTGCCCTGGTACCGCAAGCGGCACTGAGAGCGTCCGAGGATCGGGGGCCCGGCCCCCGATCCTCGGACGCTCTCCAGGGCGGCGGGGCGGGGCGGCGGCTAGAAGCCGTCCCGCTCGCGGCGGTGCTGCCAGCGCAGCTCCATGCGCTGCATGAAGGTGCCGCGCGGGCCCGACGAGGCGCGCCGGGCGGCCTTGATCTTCACCGCGGGGACGATCTCGCCGGGGGCGGGCATCCGGCGCCAGCAGTTCCAGGCGATCCACCCGCAGGCGACGGTCACGGCGCCGCCGGAGATCGCGAGGGCCGTCAGATGGTGCGGGGCGACGAGGCCGTAGACCAGGGCGGCCAGGCCGAGCAGCATTCCGACGCTCGCGAGCATGAGGCGCAGCCTCAGGCGTCGGCGCACGCGGTCACCCTGCAGCGCGGAGGCGAACTTCGGGTCCTCGTCCTGGAGGGCCCGCTCCAGCTGCTCAAGGAGCCGCTGCTCGTGCTCGGACAGTGGCACGGATTCCTCCTCGAAATCTTTCTACCTGGACACACGCGCGTTGCGCGGGCGCGGTTGCGCCCGGGCCCCACCGGTGCCCACCACCAGGATAGGCAGCCCGGGGCCGCGAAGGAACGGGATACCGGGGTATATCCCCCACTCGTGCCCGCCGCATGTCGAGCTGACGCCGCGTCGGACACGCTCGGTGACCGTTTTCCTCGAGTTGGCCCTCTTTGTCAGGCCCCGGGCCGCGCGGCGAGCACGTGGAGCCGGGTCGCGAGGGCGCGGAACTCGGGACGGGAGGCCGTCTCGACCTCCAGCTCGATCAGGTCCGGGTCGTCGGCGGCGGCGGTGGGCACCAGGTCGGCGAACAGCAGCACGCCGTGCCGGGAGAGCACGTCCAGGCCGGCCGCGGCGATCAGCTCGACGAGGGCGTCCTCGGTGAAGCGGCGCGGGGTCGGGCCGTGCAGCGCCTTGAGGGCCCCGGTCACGTTGCCGCCGAGGGCGCGGGCGACGACGAGTCCGTCCCGGCTGGCGGCGAGCACGCTGGCCAGGCCGCCGGGCCGCAGCACCCGGGCCGCGGCGCCCATCCCCTCGACCGGATCGTCCGCGAACTCCAGCACGCCGTGGCAGAGCACTGCGTCCGCGCTCTCCTTGGCCACCGCGTCGAAGACCGTGCCGAGGTCGCCCTGCACCGCGGTGACCCGCTCGGAGACGCCCTCCTCGGCGGCCCGCCGCTCCAGCGAGGCCAGCGCGTCGGGGCTGGGGTCGACCACGGTGACCCGGTGGCCGAGCCGGGCCAGCGGGACGGCGAAGCCGCCGGTGCCGCCGCCGAGGTCCACCACGTCCAGCGCCTCGGTGCCGGCGGACGCGGCGAGCCGGGCGAGACCGCCGACCAGCACCTCCCAGACCACCCCGGTGCGTGCCGACGTCCCCGGTTGCGTGCGCTCTGCCGCCATGGCCGGCCCGTCCTTCCCTCTGTCTGCGGAACCGAGCCCAGCCTAGTGGCCGAGCGGCGGGTCGGGCAGCGCGGCGCGGGCCACGGAGGCGGAGTCGACCGGTTCGAGGTCGGGGTCCTCGACGGAGAAGGTGCCGATCCGCCCCGGCGGGGTGTCCGGCCCCTCGAAGCGGACGGTGACCCGGCCGAGACCGGCGCCCTGCACCCAGCCGGGCCCGCGCTCGGCGTGCCGGACGTCCTGACCGGCCAGCCAGCGCCGGGCCTCGGGGGCGGTCGGCACCGGGCCGTACTGGGTCACCGGCAGGACCGCCGATCCGCCGTCCGGCGAGGGCTCCGGCTCCCTCTCGGCTTCGGCCTCGGCCTCGGCGAGGCCTTCGAGCTCTGCGATCAGGTCGCCCTGCGCGTACTCGGCGAGGCCGGAGATGCCGACGCCGAGCAGCCGGATCCCGTGCATCTGGCCGGTCGCCGCCTCGGCCGCGCCGTCCACCAGGCGCAGCGCGGCCGGGATCAGCAGCCGGGCGTCGTCGGTCGGGGCGGCCAGGGTCTCGGAGCGGGTGACGGTGGTGAAGTCGTGGCCGCGCGCCTTGACCGTGACCGTGCGCCCGGTGTGCCCGCTCTCCTTCAGCCGCCGCACGACGCGCTCGGCCAGCTCCGTGATCGCCGAGCGGATCGCGGGCCGGTCCATCAGGTCGTGCGGGTAGGTGTCCTCGACGCTGACCGACTTCGTCTCGCGGTCCGGGCTCACCTCGCGCTCGTCCCGGCCGCGGGAGAGCCGGTGCAGCTGGCCGCCCCAGGCGTGGCCGAGCAGCCCGACGAGCTCGGGCTCGCTGAGCGCGCGCAACTGCTCGACGTTCGTCGCGCCGAGCCGCAGCAGCCGGTCGGCCGTCGCCGGGCCCACGCCCCAGAGCTTGCGCACCGGCAGCGGGTCGAGCCACTCCTGCTCCGCGCCGCCCGGCACGACGACGCAGCCGTGCGGCTTCTCGGCGTCCGAGGCGACCTTCGCGACCAGCTTCGAGGTCCCGGCGCCGACCGAGGCGGTGAGCCCGGTGCGCGCCCGGACCTCGTCGCTTATCCGCCGCGCGAGCGCGCGCACCTCCTCGAACGTCTCCGGGGCCCCCTCGGGCATCGCCGCGAGGTCGAGGAAGGCCTCGTCCAGGCTGACCGGCTCGACCAGCGGCGTGATCTCCCGCAGCAGCCCCATGACCACCTGGCTGACCTCGTGGTACGCGCCGAACCTGGGGAACAGGTACGCCGCGTTCGGGCAGCGCCGGCGGGCCACGGCGGTGGGCTGGGCCGAGCCGATGCCGAAGACCCGCGCCTCGTAGCTGGCCGTGGACACGACTCCGCGCAGGCCGACTCCGCCGACGACCACTGGCTTTCCGCGCAGGCTCGGCTTGTGCCGCTGCTCGACGGCGGCGAAGAAGGCGTCCATGTCGATGTGCAGGATCGACGGCACGGAGCGCATGACTCCATCCTGCACGTCACCACCGACAAAAGGCTGTCAATCCAGCCGCGGCAGCAGGGTCAGCGCCAGATGCAGCGCGAGCCGGTCCCGGCCGGAGCCGAGGTCCAGGCCGCTCAGCCGCTCGATCCGCTCCAGCCGGTGGTAGAGCGTCTGCCGATGGATGCCGAGCGCCTGCGCGGTGCGCTGCGCGCTGCCGGCCTCGTCGAGGTAGGTCAGCGCCGTGCGGACCAGCTCGGGGCCGCCCTCGCCGACCAGCCGGTCGATGCCCGGCTGCCGCACCGCCTCGCGCAGCCGCCGGTCGGTCGCGACGCCGAGCAGCCGGTACACGCCGAGATCCGGCCACTCCAGCGGTCCCGGGGCGCCGGGTCCGTAGGCGGCGACGCGGGCCGCGATCCGGGCCTGCAGCCAGGATTCCCGGGCCTCGGCGAGGGTGCCGACGGGCTCGCCGATCCCGGCCACCACGGCGTCCGCCGAGGACTCGAGGGCGGCGAGGGCGGTCTCGGCGACCGCCCGGGCCTGCGTCGGATCGCTCGCCGCGCCGAGCGGGACGATGAAGGTGGACGCGAGCTCCGCGGTCCCGACCAGCACCGTGCGGGGCAGCCGCCAGGCGTTGACCGGGGTCGGCGCCTGTTCGCCGCCGACCGCGCGCAGCACGACCGCGGCCACCGGCGTCGCCTCCGGCCTCGACCAGGACTCGGCGATCTCGCGCGCCGCCTTGGCCCGGGACTCGGGGTAGGTGGAGAGCAGCTCGCCGACCTTCCAGCCGAGGTCGTCGCGCAGCCGCGAGTGCCGGGCCAGCTCCATCCCGGCGCGGTTGGCCAGATCGAGCAGCTCGGGCAGCAGCGCCTCGTCGACCTCGTGGTCCTCGACCAGCCACAGGTAGCCGTAGGTGACGGACTGCCAGCGCACCGGGACGCACACCCGGCCGAACAGGTGCCGCTGCGGATCGGCCGGGATGCGGACGGGTCCATCGGCCCGGGCGATGCCGAAGGACTCGTAGTAGCGTCGCACCTGGGAGGTGGACCGGCGGGTCAGGATCGAGTCCCGACGCACCTCGTCCGCGACGGACCGATGCGAGCCGTAGGCCACGAGGTTGAACTCGCGATCCTCCAGGGTGACGGCCATCTCGGTGATCCGGGCCGCCTCGTCCACCAGGTCTTGTAGGTCTGGGACCATGCTCAGATCATACAAGTGTCTGACGAAGGGGTTCGCCCGGACAGACGCATGTCTCTCGCCGGGGGGCGGTCGGACTCCATACCGTGTGCGCGAACAGTGACGTTTCCGCCCCCGGAGGCAGCAGTGACCGCAGTGCTCTCTACCGCCCTACTCAGGGCCTCGCGCAGCCCCTTCGCGCGCCGGGCCGTGACCGCGATCCCGGTCACCCGCCGCGTCGTGGAGCGCTTCGTCGCCGGCGAGGACATGGACGCCGCGATCGGCGCGGTGCGCGCGCTCAAGGCGCAGGGCCTGTACGCGACGCTCGACCACCTCGGCGAGGACACCACCTCCGCCGCGCAGGCCGCCGGCATCAGGGACAGCTACGTCGCGCTGCTCGGCCGGCTCGCCGCGGAAGGGCTCGCGGACCACGCCGAGGTCTCGGTGAAGCTCTCCGCGCTCGGCCAGGCGCTGCCGGACGGCGGCGAGCAGCTGGCGCTGGACAACGCGCGGGCCGTCTGCGCGGCCGCCGCCACCGCAGGGACGACCGTGACCCTCGACATGGAGGACCACACCACCATCGACTCGACGCTGCGGGTGCTCAAGGTGCTGCGCGAGGACTACCCGTGGCTCGGCGCCGTGCTCCAGTCGATGCTGCACCGGACCGAACAGGACTGCCGCGACCTCGCCTACCCGGGCTCGCGGATCCGCTTGGTCAAGGGCGCGTACGCCGAGCCCGCCTCGGTCGCGCACCAGGACAAGGCCGAGGTGGACGCGGCCTACGAGCGCTGCCTGGCGATCCTGATGGCGGGCGGCGGCTACCCGATGGTCGCCTCGCACGACTCCCGGATGATCCGCGCCGCGCGCTCCGCCGCGAGCGCGAACGGCCGCGTGGCCGGCGACCACGAGTTCCAGATGCTCTACGGCATCCGGCAGGACGAGCAGCTCAAGGCCGCGCGCGCGGGCGAGCGGATGCGCGTGTACGTGCCCTTCGGCACCGACTGGTACGGCTACTTCATGCGCCGCCTCGCCGAGCGCCCCGCCAACGTCGCCTTCTTCCTTCGTGCCCTGATCGGCCGCTGAACCCCTAGAACAGAAAGGCAATCGACGTGGACGCAGTCACCACGGTGCCGCACCCGACCAACGAGCCCGTCCTCGGCTACGCCCCGAACTCCCCGGAGCGCGCGAGCCTGATGAAGGCGCTGGACGAGCTGCAGACGCACCCGGTCGATCTGACGATGACCATCGGCGGCGCGCAGCGGATGGGCGGCGGCGGCAAGCAGGACGTGGTCCAGCCGCACAACCACCGGCACGTGCTCGGCACCCTCGGCGAGGCCACTCACCAGGACGCGAAGGACGCGATCGACGCAGCCGCCAAGGCGTCGAAGGACTGGCGCAACCTCTCGTTCGACGACCGCGCCGCCGTCTTCCTGAAGGCCGCCGACCTGCTCTCCGGCCCCTGGCGCGCCAAGCTGAACGCGGCCACCATGCTCGGCCAGTCGAAGACCGCGCAGCAGGCGGAGATCGACGCGGCCTGCGAGCTCGCCGACTTCTGGCGCTTCAACGTCGCGTTCGCCCGGCAGATCCTGCAGGAGCAGCCGATCTCCAGCGCGGGCGTGTGGAACCGCACCGACTACCGGCCGCTCGAGGGCTTCGTCTACGCCGTCACCCCGTTCAACTTCACCGCCATCGCGGGCAACCTGCCCACCGCCCCCGCGCTGATGGGCAACACGGTGCTGTGGAAGCCGTCGGTGACCCAGCAGTTCTCCGCGCACCTGCTGATGCGGCTGCTGGAGCAGGCGGGCCTGCCCGCGGGTGTCATCAACATGCTGACGGGCAGCGGCATCCCGGTCTCCGAGGTCGCGCTGACCCACCCGGAACTGGCGGGCATCCACTTCACCGGCTCGACGAAGACCTTCCAGCACCTGTGGCGCACGGTCGGCACCCACATCGACGGCTTCCGCTCCTACCCGCGGCTGGTCGGCGAGACCGGCGGCAAGGACTTCGTGCTGGCCCACGCCAGCGCCGACCCGGCCTCGGTGAAGACCGCGCTGACCCGCGGCGCCTTCGAGTACCAGGGCCAGAAGTGCTCGGCCGCCTCGCGCGCGTACCTGCCGCGCGGCCTGTGGAACCAGATCAAGGACGAGCTGATCGCCGAGGTCGATGGCCTGACGATGGGCGATGTCACGGACCTGTCCAACTTCATGGGCGCGGTCATCGACGAGCGCGCGTTCGCCAAGCACAAGGCCGCGATCGACCGCGCGCACGCCGCGTCCGACATCGACGTCCTGGCCGGCGGCACCTACGACGACGCGCGGGGCTACTTCGTGCGCCCGACGATCCTCGCGTCGCAGAACGCCGACGACGAGATCTTCAGCACCGAGTACTTCGGCCCGATCCTGTCCGTCTACGTGTACGAGGAGGCCGACTTCGACGCCGTCGTCGAGCGGATCGACCACACGTCGCCCTACGCGCTCACCGGCTCGATCCTGGCGGGCGACCGCGCGGTGCTCGCGCGGGCCGCGCACGGACTGCGTTTCGCCGCGGGTAACTTCTACCTCAACGACAAGCCGACCGGCGCCGTCGTCGGCCAGCAGCCCTTCGGCGGCGGCCGCGCGTCCGGCACCAACGACAAGGCCGGCTCCGCGCAGAACCTGCTGCGCTGGGCCAGCCCGCGGTCGATCAAGGAGACCTTCGTCCCCGCGACCGACCACCGCTACCCGCACATGAGTTAACGGGGAAAAGGAAAAGCGCCCCCTCCGGTCAGAGTGCGGAGGGGGCGCTTCTTGTCGCTAGGCGACGTAGCCCGGCATCGGGAAGCCGCCGAGCAGGTCGCGGATCTCGCCGGCGACGGTGTCGATGTCCTTGGCCACCTCGGCGTCGTCCAGCGGGCCGCGGCTCGCGCTGTTGACGGCGCGCTCGATCCACGAGGCGAGCTGCGGCATGTGCTCCGTGGTCAGGCCGCGGGTCGTCAGGGCGGCGGTGCCCAGGCGCAGGCCGGAGGGGTCGAACGGCCGGCGCGGGTCGAAGGGCACCGCGTTGAAGTTCAGCTCGATGCCGGCCGCGTCCAGGGCCTTGGCGGCCACCTTGCCGGTGACCTCCTTGTTGGTCAGGTCCACGAGCAGCAGGTGGTTGTCCGTGCCGCCGGAGACGAGGTCGAAGCCGCGCTCGGTCAGCGCCGTCGCGAGGGCCTTGGCGTTGGCCACCACACCGGCCGCGTAGGCCTTGAACTCCGGCCTGGCGGCCTCGCCCAGGGCGACGCCGATCGCGGCCGTGGTGTGGTTGTGCGGGCCGCCCTGCAGGCCAGGGAAGACGGCCTTGTCGATCGCCTTCGCGTGCTCCTCGGTGGAGAAGAGCATCGCGCCGCGCGGGCCGCGCAGGGTCTTGTGCGTGGTCGTGGAGACGACGTCGGCGTGGCCGAAGGGGGTCGGGTGCGCGCCGCCGGCGACCAGGCCCGCGATGTGCGCCATGTCGGCCAGCAGGATCGCGCCGACCTCCTCGGCGATCTCGGCGAAGGCCGCGAACTCGATGGTGCGCGGGATGGCCGTGCCGCCCGCGATGATCATCTTCGGCCGCTCGCGCAGCGCGATCTCGCGCACGTCGTCCATGTCGACCCGGCCGGTCTCCTTGCGGACGCCGTAGTGCACGGGCTTGAACCACTTGCCGGTGGCCGAGACCGGCGAGCCGTGGGTCAGGTGGCCGCCGTGCGCCAGCTCCATGGACAGGACGGTGTCGCCGGGGTTCATGAAGGCGAGGTAGACGGCCAGGTTCGCGGGCGAGCCCGAGTAGGGCTGCACGTTGGCGTGCTCGGCGCCGAACAGCGCCTTCGCGCGGTCGATCACCAGGCGCTCGAGCTGGTCGACGACCTGCTGGCCCTCGTAGTAGCGCTTGCCGGCGTAGCCCTCGGAGTACTTGTTGGTGAAGACGGTGCCGGTCGCCTCGAGAACGGCGGTCGACACGTAGTTCTCCGAGGCGATCATCCGGATCTTGTCGTGCTGGCGCAGGGCCTCGGCCTGGACCAGGCCGGCGATCTCGGGGTCCTCGGCGGTCAGATGCGGAACTGCGGGCTCGTGCACGGTGCCTCCAGGGTCAGGATTCGACTCGTCGGCGGTCACCCAGGCGCACGGTGCCCACATCTCTCTGCCATACAGACCGTTCCACGGTGGTCGGTTCCACCTCGCGGCGCCAGTCGCGGTCTACGTTACGGAATCCTATCGGGCGGAGGGGACGAGCCGCGCCACGCATTCCACGTGGTGGGTCATCGGGAACAGGTCGAAGGCGCGCAGAGTGTCCAGCTCATAGCCGTGCTCGGCGAAGTAGCCGAGGTCCCGGGCCAGCGCCGCCGGGTCGCACGCGACGTAGGCCACGACCCTGGGCCGCAGCCCCGCGATCCCCTCGACGACCTTGCGGCCGGCCCCGGAGCGCGGCGGGTCGAGCACCACGACCTCCGCCTCGAAGCCCTCGGGCGCGTCCTTGAGGGCCTTGTCCACGCGGTCTTCCACGACCACGATCTGCTCGTAGCCCTCGAGGTTCACCAGCGCGTCCTCGACCGCGCCCTTGTCGGTCTCGACCGCGACCACCTCGCCCTCGGCGCCGACCGCCTCGGCCAGCCCGGCGGCGAACAGGCCCACGCCGCAGTAGAGGTCCATCGCGGTGTCGCCGGGCCG
>DASTAE010000109.1:0-46148 GCA_035712985.1 Actinospica sp. | reverse complement strand
GCGGCGAATGAATCAGACCGCGAATCGGCTTCGGCCCCGCGTTGTCGGCGCGGGCCGCTACGGTGGTCCGCGTGACTACCGATGAGCTGACCACGTCTACCGATCTGCACCTGCCGCCGCTGCCGGAGTCCTGGCAGAAGGTCCTCGGCGCGGAGACCGAGAAGCCGTACTACGCGAAGCTGGACGCCTTCGTGGCCGCCGAGAGCGCCGCGCACCAGGTGTTCCCGCCGCGCGAGAACATCTTCGCGGCGCTCGAGGCCACCGCCTACGAGGACGTGCGGGTCGTGCTGCTCGGCCAGGACCCCTACCACGACGACGGCCAAGCGCACGGGCTCTGCTTCTCGGTGCAGCCCGGCGTGAAGGTGCCGCCGTCGCTGCGCAACATGTACAAG
Source organism: Actinospica sp. (assembly GCA_035712985.1). Classification (GTDB taxonomy): domain Bacteria; phylum Actinomycetota; class Actinomycetes; order Streptomycetales; family Catenulisporaceae; genus Actinospica. Next base: position 45,756 of record DASTAE010000109.1, on the reverse strand, counting down.
GAGCTCAACGCCGACCTCGGGCTGCCGATCCCCAAGAACGGCGACCTGCGCCCCTGGACCAAGCAGGGCGTGCTGCTGCTCAACACGGTGCTGACGGTGCGCGCGCACGAGGCGAACTCGCACAAGAAGCAGGGCTGGGAGACCTTCACCGACGCGGTGATCCGCGCCGTGTCGGACCGCGAGCAGCCCGTCGTGTTCGTGCTCTGGGGCGGCCCGGCGAAGACGAAGAAGGCGCTGATCGACACCGAGCGGCACCGGGTGCTCGAGGGCACGCACCCCTCCCCCCTCTCGGCCGGCAAGGGCTTCCACGGCTCGCGCCCCTACTCGGCGATCAACGCGGCGCTCGAGGAGCTCGGCTACCCGGCGCTCGACTGGTCGCTCTAGACGGCCCGGAATTCGATTTTCAACCGTTCGGCTTGATCATGCGTCTGTCCCGGTGGAGGTAAGTGATGACCAAGGGACAGTTCGCCCTGCTGACGGCCGCCTTAGGCCTGGTGACCATGGGTGGGGCGGGCTACTTCGCGTACGCGAGCACGAGTCCGCACAGCAGCGCGAGTGCGAACGGCGCGTCCGCGAACGGCCAGTCGACGAGCGGAAGCGGGAACGGGGGCCCGCTCACCGTGCCGAGCGGCGGCGCGGACGCGACGCCGACTCCCGGCTACAGCGGGGACGGGGGTGGCAAGGGCGCCGGCTCTGACTGCGGTACCGGGCAGGTGCAGGTCAGCGAGCAGCAGGGCCAGGGCGCGATGGGGACCGTCTCGGTGGTGCTCGTGTTCCAGAACACCAGCACCACCAGCTGCGAGCTGCGCGGCTACCCGGGCGCCTCGCTCGCCGGGCAGGACGGCACGGTGCTGCTCAACGCCGTCCGCAAGCCGGCCGCCGGGCTGGCCAAGTCGCCGATCGTGGTGCTGGCGCCCGGCGCGCAGGCCACGGCCGTGCTCTCCTGGAGCGACGTGGCCACCGGTTCGGGCTGCGCGGTGCAGAACGCGGCGAAGCTGCTCGTCACGCCGCCGAACACGAAGCAGAGCGCGACCCTGCCCTTCACCGCCGGTAGCCCGGTCTGCTCGAACTTCACCGTCCACCCGGTGCTCAAGTAGCCGGGAGGGACCGCGTCAGCCCACGCTCTGGCCGATGAGATGGCCGATCAGGAAGGTCGCGGCGGCCGCGACCGCGGCCAGGGCGAGCTGTCGCAGGGCACTGCGCCACACCGGGCGCGAGGTCAGCCTGCCGACCGCGCCGCCGCCGAGCAGGGCGCCGAGGGCGGCCAGCACCAGCGCCAGCCAGAGCGCGTGCGCGCCGAACAGGTAGGGCGCCAGCGGGATGAGCGCGCCGACGGTGAACGCGGCGAACGAGGCGCCCGCAGCCGTCCACGGTGAGGGCAGGTCGTGCGGATCCACCCCGAGCTCCTCTCGCACGTGCAGGGTCAGCCCCCGGTCCGGCTGCGCGGAGACCTGCGCGGCGACCTTCCCGGCCAGTTCCTCGTCCACGCCCTGGGCGACGAACGCGGCGGCCAGTTCCGCCTGCTCGCCGATCGGGTTGCGCTTCAGCTCGTGCCGCTCCTTGGCGATCTCGGCCTGAATCAGCTCGTTCTGCGAGGTCACCGAGACGTACTCGCCGGTGGCCATCGAGAAGGCGCCCGCGACCAGCCCCGCGATTCCGGTCAGCGCCACGGTGTGCGGCGAGGCCCCGCCCGCGCCCACGCCGCTGATCAGCGAGACGTTCGTGACCAGTCCGTCCATCGCGCCGAACACCGCGGGCCGCAGCCATCCGCCGCTCACGTCCCGGTGGTGGTGGGCGGGCGGCGGACCCGGATTGCGCGCGTGCGACTGCTTGTCAGCGGTGGTGGAGGGCATGTGAAAAGGATATCCGAATAGAGTCTCACGGCCTAAATTCAATACTCTTAGGAAAGCCTAACCTGAGCCATTCTGCCGGAAATTCGGTGACGGATTCGGCGGGCCATACGCCGTCCGCGGCGGCCGGCCGGGCCTTGACAGGGTCCCTCCGGCTTACTATCAAATGCCTGTGACAACGTTGTCCTTGCGTTCCCTGACCGCAATCACCGCCCTCACCCTCAGTACGCTCATAGCTCCGGCGTCCGCCCAGGCCACCACGTCGGGCGGCGCGAACCCGGCCGTCGTCGGCGATCCCGCGTCACTCGTCGACCCGATGGTCGGCACCGGAAGCGGCGGCGATGTCGTCGGGCAGGTCGACACCTATCCCGGCGCCTCGCTGCCCTTCGGCATGATCCAGTGGAGCCCCGACACCGCCTCGCGGCCCGACGGCGGCGGCTATTCCGTTACCGACACGAGCATTTCCGGCTTCAGCCTCACCCACTTCTCCGGCCCCGGCTGCGCGATCGCGGGGGACTTCCCGATCCTGCCGATGACCGGCGCGATACCCGCCGACCCGGGCTCGGCGACCGCGGACTTCAGCCACAGCGGCGAATCCGCCCACCCCGGCTCCTACGCCGTGACCGCCGGTGGCGTCCGCACGCAGCTCGCCGTCACGCCGCGCACCGGCGTCGCGTCCTTCACCTACCCGGCCACGTCCCAGGCCCAGCTGTTGGTCAAGGTCGCCGACAGCGCGAACGGCGGTTCGGCCGCGAGCTTCAACACCGTCGGTATCAACGAGATCACCGGCGCCGTCACCAGCGGCCACTTCTGCGGCCAGCCGGACAGCTACACCGTCTACTTCGCGGCGCGCTTCAACCGGCCCTTCACCGCGTCCGGCACGTGGGGCGCCACCGGCTCCTCGGTCTCCGGCGGCTGGCTGACCTTCGACACGCGGCACGACCAGAACATCGGCATGCAGGTCGCCGTCTCGTACGTGAGCACCGCCGGTGCGCTCGGCAACCTCGCCGCCGAGGCGCACACCTGGTCCGTCGGCACGGTCGCCGCGCAGGCTACGGCCGCCTGGAACAAACAACTCGACACAATCGGGATATCCGGCGGCACAGCGACCCAGCAGCAGACCTTTTATACAGCGCTCTACCACGCCTCACTCGAACCGAGCATCTTCAACGACGCGTCCGGCGCCTACCTCGGCTTCGACGACAAGGTCCACCACGTCAGGCCGGGCCACAACCAGTACGCCGGCTACTCGGACTGGGACATCTACCGCTCCGAGGTCCCGCTGCTCGCGACGATCGACCCCGGGATCGCCTCGGATATGGCCGACTCGCTGGTGAACGACGCCGCGCAAGGCGGAGCGCTGCCGAAGTGGCCGATCGCCAACGCCTACACCGGCGTCATGAACGGCGACTCCTCCGACCCGATCCTCGCCGACGCCTACGCGTTCGGCGCGCGCGACTTCAACGCCTCCGCGGCGCTCGCCGACATGGTCAAGGGCGCCGACGGCACCTCGGCCACCGGCCAGGGCTGGTTCACGGAGCGGCCGAACGCCGCCGCGTACATCGCCGACGGATATGTGCCGAACGTCGGCTCGGACTCGATCAGCCCGGTTCCCAACGGCGCCTCCGAGACGCTCGAATACGCCCTCGACGACTTCGCGATCTCCCGCCTCGCCGGAGACCTCGGCCAGCACTCGACCGCGGCGACGTTCACCGGCCGCTCGCAGAACTGGGCCGACGTCTTCGACACCGCCGACGGATACGTCGAGCCGCGCGACGTGAACGGCGCGTTCCCGAGCGGCCCGGCCGTGCCGACGCTGACCGGCTTCGGGCAGAACGGATTCCAGGAGGGCAACGCGGCGCAGTACACGTGGATGGTCCCGCAGGATCTCCGCGGTCTGATCCAGGGTCTCGGCGGCGAGCAGGCCGCGGCCGCGCGTCTCGACAGCTTCTTCACACAGCTCAACGCGGGTCCCAACGCGCCGTACGAATGGGCGGGCAACGAGATCGCGTTCGACACGCCGTGGGCCTACAACAGCGTGGGCCAGCCCTGGAAGACGCAGCAGGTCGTGCACGACATCGCCGCCCGGCTCTATTCGCTCACCCCCGGCGGCGAGCCCGGCAACGACGACCTCGGCGCGATGAGCTCCTGGTACGTCTGGGCCTCGCTCGGCGTCTACCCGCAGACGCCCGGCGTCCCGAACCTCGTGCTCGGGGCCCCGCAATTCGCGCACGAGGTGATCCACGGCGCGTACGGCCCGCTCGTCATCAACGTGCGCGGAGCCGGCGACACGTACGTGCAGAGCCTCAAGGTCGACGGCCAGAGCACGAACAAGACCTGGATCGACCTGACCCGCACGCACACGCTCGACTTCAACCTCTCGACGACCGCGAACACGCACTGGGGCACCGGCGCGAACGATGCGCCGCCCTCATACAGTGCCGGGCCGATCACCTTCCCGGCGAGCACACGCGCGGCGCTCGATGTGACGCCCGGTCAGGTGCGCATCGCGCCCGGATCCAGCACGACCGTCAGCGTTGAAGAGGACAACTCGCTCGGCACGTCCCCAACGACAGTGACGTACACGGCGACGGCGCCCACGGGCCTCACCGCGACACCCGCGACCTCCTCGCTCGCCGCCGACGCCGGCAAGACCGCGAGCACGACGACCAAGATCAGCGCGGCCTCCGGCATGGCGACCGGCTACTACCAGGTGGAATTCGCCGCGCACGCTTCGAACGGCGCTGTGCTGCCCGACGTGTCGCTGCTGGTCACGGTCGCTGCGGCGGGGGAGAGCATCCCGACCGCCTACGTCTCCAACTACAGCGACAACACCGTGACCCCGGTCGACACCCGGACCCACAACGCCGGCCCGGCGATCCCGGTCGGCGGCGGACCCGACGGCATGATCGTCGCGGGCGGAAAGTTGTTCGTGGCGAATAACAACACGAACAACGTCACCGTCATCGACACCGGCACGAACGCCGTCCTCGCCACGATCCCGGTCGGTTCGGTCGCGGCGGACGTCGCGGCCACCCCGGACGGTAAGACCGTATGGGTGAGCAACTTCAGCGACGGCACCGTTCAGCCCATCGACGTCGCCACGCTCACCGCCGGGACGCCGATCGCCGTCGGCAGCCAGCCCGAGCGGCTGGCGGTCAGCCCGGACGGTACGCAGCTGTGGGTCGCGAACCAGGGGTCCGGCACGGTCAGCGATGTGAATCTGGCCACGGACACGGTCAGCCACACGATCGCGGTCGGCTCGGCGCCGTTCGGCGTCGCCGTGACGCCGGACAGCAGCAAGGTGTTCATCACCAACGGCGGCAGCTCATCCGTCTCGGTGATCGACAGCGCCACCGCGGCCGTCACCTCGACGATCACGGTCGGCGCCGGACCGCAGTACGTGCAGATCTCGCCGAACGGCCAGACGGCCTACGTGGCGGACTCAGGCGCGGGAGGCGTCACGCCGATCGACGTGAGCGCCCTCACCGCGGGTTCGTTCATCGCGACCGGCTCCGGCGCCTACGCGGTCGGGTTCAGCCCCGACGGGACGACGGCCTGGGTCGTCGACTCGAACGTCAACAACGTGGTGCCGGTCACCGTGGCCGGCGGCGTGGCCGGCAGCCCGGTGACGGTGGGCGACGTGCCGGACGGGGTGACCGTGACCGGCTGACCGATCCGCCGCCGTACACCTCGGTAAGGGCCGCCGAGCGTCGGCGCGAGCGACGTATCCTAAAAGGCATGCGCGTTCGCCCGATGCTCGAGCCGCCCGCGGAGGCGGAGCCGGCCACTCCCGAGCTGCGGCTCGGCACCGAGGACGACCTGGAGGACATCGCGGAGATCCTGCGGCGGCGCGATGTGGCCGTGCTGACCGGCGCCGGGCTCTCCACCGACTCGGGCATCCCCGACTACCGCGGCGCGACCGGCAGCCTGCGCCGGCACACACCGATGACCTACCAGGACTTCGTGGCCAGTGCCGCCGGACGCCAGCGGTACTGGGCGCGGAGCCACCTGGGCTGGCGCACGATCACCGGCGCGCAGCCGAACTCCGGGCACCGCGCGGTCGCCGCGCTGCAGGGCGCCGGCTACGTCTCGGGCGTCATCACCCAGAACGTGGACGGGCTGCACCGCGCCGCCGGCTCGCCGGACGCGATCGAGCTGCACGGCGGCCTCGACCGCGTCATCTGCCTCGGCTGCGGCGTCGACAGCACCCGCGAGGAGCTGGACGAGCGGCTGCACGCGGCGAACCCCGGCTTCCGGGACCGCGTCGCGAGCATCCACGTCAATCCCGACGGCGACGTCGAGCTCGACGACACGCTCATCGCCGGATTCCGGATCGCCTCCTGCCTCGCGTGCGGGACCGGGATCCTGAAACCGGACGTGGTCTTCTTCGGCGAGAACGTGCCGCGCCCGCGCGTGCAGCAGTGCTATGACCTGGTCGACCGCTCACAGGCGCTGCTCGTCCTCGGCTCCTCGCTCACCGTCATGTCGGGCCTGCGCTTCGTCCGGTACGCGGCGAAGGCCTACAAGCCGGTCGCGATCATCAACCAGGGCCAGACCCGCGGCGACGCGCAGGCCGCCGTCCGCGCCGACCTGCCGCTCGGTCCGGCGCTGTCCCTGCTCGCTCGGAGCCTCGAGGTCACAGTCCCTTGACGACCAGGTCGAGCCGCTGCCACGGCTCGGTCGTCGAGAAGTAGTACTTGTCCGCGGCCAGCCAGCGCTGCTCCCACTCGCCCGGGCCGTGGTCGTGCCCGCGCGCGAGCATCCGCTCCATCGCGAGATCGAAGGGCGTGTCGACGAACACGGTCAGGTCGTAGTAGCCCTCGAGCTCGGGCCGCGCCGCCTGCACGCCCTCGACGATGACGAAGCCGGCGTGCGGTACCTGGTGCAGCTCCTCGGGCGCGATCCGGCCGCTCGGCCAGTCGTAGCGGCGGTACGTCGCGGAGTTTCCGGAGGTCAGCGGCGCCAGGACCTCCTCGCGCAGCCGCTCCCAATCGTAGTAGAGCTCGTATCCCTCGTCCGGGTTCAGCGTGAGCCGCTCGTCCGGGTCCATCGGGCGGTAGAAGTCGTCGCCGTGCACGACGGTGACCGTGGTCGAGCCGTCGCCGCGCAGGATCGCGGCCAGCTCCTCGGCCAGCGTCGACTTGCCGGAGCCGCCGGTGCCGTCGATCCCGATGAGGGCGAAGCCGTCGAGCGTGCGGGAGGAGACCTCCGCCGCGATGTGTGTTGCTGATTCACGTGCAGAGGTCACATTGCATGATTGTTGCGGCGGTGAGCCTTCTGCGCCAGCCGGTTCCGTGATCTGGGCCGGATCCGGGCCCTGATCAGGGCTCGAGGGCGCGTCGGATCAGGGCCCTGGCCAGGATCACGGCCGGGTCGAGCAGCGGCACGGGGAGCGCTTCCGGGGCCAGGACCAGCGGAATCTCCGTGCACCCGGCGATGATCGCCTGCGCCCCGGCCTCGACGAGGCGTTCCGCCGCGCTTTCCAGCGGCTTCACCACCGCGTCACCGCGCTCCCCGGCCTTCACCGCGCGGATCGCGGCCATCACCTCGTCCTCCTGGCTTGCCGGGTCGGGCAGCACGATGTCGACCCGGTCGAGCCACTTCTTGTGCAGACCGGCGTGCAAGGTGCCGGAGGTGGCCAGCAGGCCCACGGTGCGCGGCGGTGGCTGAAGGGTGCTCAGGTGCTCGGCGACCTCGTCGATCATGTGCACGACCGGGAGGCCGGACTCGTGCTCGACCTCGGCGGCGAAGGCGTGCGCGGTGATACAGGGGATCGCGATCATCGTCGCTCCCGCGTCCCGCAGCACCCGGGCGCCGAGCCGCAGCGCGGGGGTCGGATCGGGGCCGAGGCCGAGCAGCGCCTCGGTGCGGTCCGGGATCGTCGGGTCGGACCAGATGACGGTTCTGACGTGGTCCTGATCGCGGTGCACCGGCGTCAGCGCCACGAGCTTGACGTAGAAGTCGGCCGTGGCCGCGGGCCCCATCCCGCCCAGGATCCCGATGATCCGACCGTTCGCCACCGCGCACCTCCCGTCGAAGCCTTCCCGCCCAGGCTACGGGCCGGGCGCGCAGAATACCGCGCCCGGCCCGGGGACCGCCGGTAGATCGACTATTCCGCCAGGGCCTGCGCCGTGGTCGGCCGGCTCGGCAGCAGCTCATCTGCCGTGACTGACGGGGCGTCAGCCGACTCATGGCGACGGACCGTCGGGATCAGCAGCGCGGACAGCGCCGCGAAGACCGAGGCGCCGGCCAGCAGCCAGAAGACGTTCGTGTAGCCGGAGTCCTTCGGGATCGGATTCGCCGTGGTCACGCCGGAGGCCAGCACGCTCGCGGCCACGCTGCTGCCGATCGCGCCGCCGATGGTGCGGATGTTGGCGTTCATGCCGGTCGCGACGCCCACCTGCGCGGCCGGGACGGACTGGACCACGATCGTGGACATCGAGGAGAACGCGAGGCCGATGCCGACGCCGAGCAGACCGGAGGCCAGGTAGATCTGCCAGCCGTGCGCGTGCCCGAGGGCGAGCGCGGCGAAGCCGGGGATGCTGACGACGCAGCCGAGCAGCAGCACGGCCTTGAGCCCGATCCGCTGCGCGAGCGGCGCGGCGGCGATGCCGAGCAGGAACATGCCGATCGTCATCGGCAGCAGGTAGACGCCGGACTGGGTGATGCCGGCACTCAGGCCGTAGCCCGCGATCGCCTTCGGGGTCTGCACGAGCTGCGGCAGGAAGGTCATGATCGCGTACATGCCGACGCCGAACAGGAGCGCGACGAGGTTGGTCGTCCACACGGCCGGACGACGCATCATCCGCATGTCGATCAGCGGCGCGCTGGACTTCAGCTCGGTCCAGATCCACAGCGGCAGGCAGACCAGCGCGCCGACGAACAGGGCGAGCACCTTCGCCGAGTGCCAGCCCCAGCTCGGCCCCTCGCTGACGCCGAGCAGCAGCATCACCAGCCAGGCCGAGAGCAGCACCGCCGCGCCCCAGCTGATCCGGCCGGGCGTGCGCACCGGCGACTCGGGCACCCAGAGCCAGCAGGCGACGGTCGCGATCGCGGTCAGGATCATCGGGATCCAGAACAGCCAGTGGTAGTTCAGGTGCGAGACGATCGGCCCCGCCACGAGCAGGCCGAGGCCGCCGCCGACGGCCGTGGTGGCCGAGCCGAGGCCGATCGCCGCGTTCACCTTCTCGCGCGGGAACTCGTCGCGGATGATGCCGAAGGAGAGCGGCAGCAGTCCGCCGCCGAGGCCCTGGATCGCCCTGGCCAGGATCATCAGGCCGACGGAGTGCGCGATCGCGGCGAGGCCGGAGCCCACGGTCAGCGCGAGCAGCGTGATGACCAGCATCCGCTCCTTGCCGACCTTGTCGCCGATCCGGCCGAGGATCGGGGTGGCCACGGAGGCGGACAGCAGATAGGCCGTCATCAGCCACGTGACGGTGTCCTGGGTCGTGTGCAGGTCGCCGATCAGCGTGCCGAGCACGGGGGCCACGAGGGACTGCAGCACCGCGTACGCCGCGATGCCGACGAGCAGGACCGCGAATATGACGTTGTAGTGCGGACGCGCGGTGTCCGCCGGTCGCCTGGGCATGGTGCACGGCTCCAGAAGAGTTCAGGGATGGGGTCGGGGGCGGACGACGCTGTCCTGCGCTGCGATCACCCTACCTGTAAATGGCGCACTGCGACAGTTACTTGAATTTCAGGTCCACGGCCGCGAAACCCATCCGCGCGGCGGCCCTGATGGTGTCCTGCAGGGACAGGCCGGGCTCCCCGGGCAGCCGGGCCAGGTAGTGCCGCATCGCCTGGTGCATCGAGGCCAGCAGCATCGAGGCCTTGACCCGCATCTGCAGGTCCTCCTCGGGGCCGAGGCCGAAGCGCTCGCCGAGCACCGCGGCGAGCGGGGCCACGGCCTCGGCGTAGCAGCGGATCCAGACCGCGTCGAGCAGCGGCTCGGTGCAGGTCAGCCGGAGCAGGTCGAGCACGAGCAGCAGCCGGGTGGTCGAGGTGTCGCTGAACCAGGTCGTGTCGTCGGCCGCCTCGACCAGCGGGCGCTCGGCCGGCCAGGCGCGGACGGAGGAGGTGAAGCGGTCGAGGCCGAAGGAGAGCAGCGGCGCGGCGCAGGCCTCCTTGCTGGGGAAATAGCGCCAGAGCGTGCGGGTCGAGATGCCCGCGGCCTCGGCGATCTGGGCCACCGAGGTGCCGTCGAGGCCGTGCTGGGTGAACAGCCGCACCGCGGCCATCGCGATCTCGAGCCGGATCTCGTCCTTGCGCGACTCGGTCAGCGGCGGCCGCCCGCCGCGTCGCGCCGGTGTCGCCGTCTCGGCCATGTCCTCGTCCCTTCGGTGCCGCTCGCCCCCATCTTAGTGGCACGGTCCGCCTTGAATATGAGCCTGCCTCCGGGAGCCGGCCGGGCCCGGCGCCGCCGTCCGCCGGGTGGACCGAGCCTTGTGCCCTGAGCGATCGTCAGCTAGAACCCTCTGGGAAGCTATGACAACGTAGTCATCCGGAGGCGGCCATGCACCCACCCACGGCACGTCCACATCTGCGAACCCTGGTCGCGGCGGCCTGCGTCGGCCTGCTGGGGCTCGCCGCGGCCCCGGCGCACGCGGCGGCGGCGCCGGGCCCGAACCTCGTCGCCGACCCCGCGGCACTGGTCAACCCCCTGATCGGCACCGGATCGGGCGGCGCGACCGTCGGCCAGGTCGACACCTACCCGGGAGCGACGGCGCCCTTCGGCATGCTGTCGTTCAGCCCGGACACGCCGTCGCGGCCGGACGGCGGCGGCTACGACTACGCCGACTCCTCGACGCTCGGCTTCAGCCTGACGCACATGTCCGGCCCCGGCTGCGGCGCGTTCGGCGACTTCCCGATCCTGCCGACCGTGGGCGCGATCGGGAGCGACCCGGGCGCGGCGACCGACTCCTTCTCGCACAGCGCCGAGAGCGCGACTCCGGGCTCGTATTCGGTGACGCTGAACCCCTCGACCTCCTCGGCGATCAAGGCGAAGCTCGCCGCGACCGAGCGCACCGGCATCGCGCAGCTCGACTATCCGGCGAGTACGTCCTCGAACGTGCTGTTCAAGATGGGCGACTCCGAGTCCGGCAACACCTCGGCGAGCGTCTCAGTCCTGAGCAGCCACGAGGTCGCCGGGACGGAGACCGCAGGCCGGTTCTGCGGCGCGCCGACCACGTACCCGGTCTACTTCGTCGCCTCGTTCGACCGCGCCTTCTCCGGCTACGGCACCTGGCAGAACGCGCCGACCGGCGCGAACGTCTTCACGCAGCCGGCCGGCGATCTCCCCTGGGGCTATCACGAGATCAACAGCGGCGGCAGCACGCCGACGATCGCCGCGACGACCACGTCATCCGGCGACAGCGCCGTCTCCTGGCAGCAGTCCGACGCCCTCGCGAACTCGTGGATCCAGGCCACGCCGCCGACCCTGACGCAGGGCGACACATACCAGGCAGCCGTGACGCTCTCCGGCAGCGGCGACGTCTACCTGGACTTCTACAACGGCCAGCAGGACGTCGACAGCCAGGCCGTGAACCTCACCTCGACGCCGGTCACGCTCACCATCGCCTCGACGGTCCCGACCGGCGGCATCAACACGCCGCAGTTCCAGGTGCGCACCGCGTCCGGGGGAGCGGTGAACCTCGTGGCCTCGGCTGTCTCACTGCGCCAGGAATCCGTCGTGACCACCGCGGGCACCTCGACGCCGACCGGCACGTCGGGCCTGCAGTCCGGAGCCTACGTCAGCTTCGACACCACGGCGCACAGCCAGGTCGGGATGAAGGTTGCGATCTCCTACGTCAGCCAGGCCGACGCGCAGGCCAACCTCGAGGCCGAGGACAGCGGCTGGAGCGAGAGCCAGGTGGCGCAGAACACTTATCGGGCATGGGACCAGCTCCTGAGCCGAATACGGATCGGCGGCGGGACCAACGCGCAGCAGGTCGAGTTCTACACGGCGCTCTACCACGCGCTGCTCGAACCGAGCGTCTTCTCCGACGCGAACGGCAGCTATCTCGGCTTCGACGGCAACAACCACCGCACCTCGCACGGCCAGGTTCAATACGCGAACTTCTCCGGCTGGGACGTCTACCGCGATGAGATTCCCCTGCTCGCGATGATCGCTCCCGAGCAGACCAGCCAGATGGTCACCTCGCTGCTCAACGACGAGGCCCAAGGCGGCTGGCTGCCCAAGTGGGGCTTCGCGAACGACTACACGCAGGTCATGAACGGCGACGCGGCAGATCCGGTCATCGCCGAGGCCTACGCCTTCGGCGCCCGCGACTTCGACGCGCACGCCGCGCTCGCCGCGATGATCAAGGGCGCCTCGACCACGCCGACGAGTAGTCAGCTCGGCCAGGGCTTCTACGTCGAGCGGCCGCAGCTGTCCGACTACCTGTCCCTCGGCTACGTGCCGAACACCCAGGAGAGCGACCTGTCCCCAGAGGACAACGGCGCCTCCGAGACGCTCGAATACGCGAGCGCCGACTTCGCGATCTCCCAGCTCGCCGCGGCCCTCGGCCAGTCCTCGACCGCGAGCACCTACCTCGGCCGCTCGCAGAACTGGACCAACGTCTTCAACACCGACACCGGCTACATCCAGCCGCGCGACGGCTCAGGTCAGTTCCCTGAGTTCGGCCCGACCACGGACGGCATGGGCAGCTTCGGGCAGTCCGGCTTCCAGGAGGGCGACGCGGCCCAGTACACGTGGATGGTGCCGCAGAACATCGGCGGCCTGATCTCGTCGATGGGCGGCGACTCCGCGGCGATCTCGCGGCTGGACACCTTCTTCACGCAGTCGAACGCCGGTCCCAACGCGCCCTATTACTGGGCCGGCAACGAGCCCTCGCTCGGCACGCCGTGGATCTACGACTACGCGGGCGCTCCGTACAAGACCGAGTCGATCGTGCACGAGCTGCTCGACGACGTCTACGCGGCCACCCCCGGCGGCGAGCCCGGCAACGACGACCTCGGCGCGATGAGCTCGTGGTTCGTGTGGTCCGCGCTCGGCATGTACCCGGCGACGCCGGGCACGTCGGTCCTCGCGCTCGGCGCCCCGATCTTCCCGACGGCGGTGATCTCCCTCGCGGGCGGCCGACACGTCGCGATCCACGCGCCGGGAGCATCCACGAGCACGTACATCAGCGGCCTCAAGGTCGACGGCCGCGACTCGTCGAAGGCCTGGCTGCCCGGCCTCTCCTCGACGGCAGAGCTCGACTACACGATGACCTCCACGGCCGACCGGAGCTGGGGTTCCGCCCCGGCCGACGCGCCGCCGTCCTACCAGTCCGGGTCACTGAGCTTCCCGCCCGGACGCAAGCCGACGATCCTCGTCCCGACCGGGGCGAACCTGCTCGGCACCGCGGCGACCGGTCAGCTGAACTGGCAGGGGCCGGTGGAGAACGGGGTCGGCTCCGTCCCCGGGACCATCACGCCGACGACCACGCCGCAGGGCGCGAGCGCCGTCGAATGGACCGAGACGAACGCGGATCCGAACACGTGGATCTGGGTCGATCCCGCTTCCCAGCTGCCCGCGGGCCAGTACTACCAGGGCTCGGTCACGCTGCAGGGCACCGGAACCGTGTACCTCGACTTCTGGAACGGCCGGCAGGACCTGGTCAGCGAGACCGTCACCCTCAGCAGTACCCCGCAGACCGTCACCGTCCAGGGACAGGTACCCGACGCCGCCGATACCCACCTTCAGGTGCGTACCGGCGACGCGGGCCCGGTCGATCTCTACGCCGGCAACGCGTCGATCCAGTTGCTGACGCCGCAGCAGTAGCCGCCGCGACGGCCGGTCAGATCATCACCGCGCGAAAGCGAAGATCGTCGTGGACGTCGTGGTCTGGCCGGCCAGCAGTTCCGTGCTCGGGAAGTTCCGCTGGTTCGGCGAGTTCGGGAAGTGCTGGGTCTCGAAGGTGTAGCCGGCGCTCTGCCGGTAGGTGTCGCCGCTGATGCCGACGAGCGTGCCGGTCAGGAAGTTGCCGCTGTAGAACTGAACGCCCGGCTGGTCGGTGTAGACGCTCAGCTCGCGGCCGTTGTACGGGTCCGAGGCGGTCGCCGCGAGGTGCAGGCCGTCGAGCACAGGACCGCTCTCATTGAGCACCCAGTTGTGGTCGAAGCCCTGCGCGATCAGCAGTTGGTGGTTCGATCCGGCTTTGTCGTTCGCGCTGACCTCGTTGATGTGCGCGCCGATCGCCGTGCCCGCCGGGTTGCTGAAGTCGAACGGAGTGCCCTTCACCGAGGCGATCTTTCCGGTCGGGATCTGCGTGCTGTCGGTCGGCGTGTAGCCGTTGGCGTTGATGTAGACCTTCTGGTCGTACGTGGCGCCGCTGCTCTCGCCGCCCAGGTTGAAGTAGCTGTGGTTGGTCAGGTTGACGACCGTGTTGAGATTCGGCGACTCGTCGGTCGCGGCGTAGTGGATGCCGAGCTGGTCGTCGTTGTTCAGCGTGTAGGTGACGACGGTCTTGAGCGTGCCGGGGTAGCCCTCGTCGCCGTTCGGGCTGACCAGCGTGAGCTGCACGCCGACCGTGCCCGGGCCGTGCACCGCCTGAGCGGCCCAGATATGGTTGCCGAAGCCGACGGTCCCGCCGTGCAGGCTGTTGCCGTTGTTGTTGATCGGCACGTGATACGTGACCGGCCCGCCCGGCTGGTCGAGCGTGAACGTGCCCTTCGCGATCCGGTTGCCGTAGCGGCCGATCGTCTCGCCGAAGTACGGGCCGCCGTTCGCGGTCACCGGCGGGCTGTCGTACTTCACGTAGTCGTCGAGCGTCGCGAATCCGAGCACGACGTCGGCCTCGTGCCCGGAGGCGTCCGGCACGTCGATCTGCTGGACGATGCCGCCGAAGGTCAGGATCCGCACGGTCATCCCGCGCGCGTTGCTCAGCGTGTACCGGTAGACGTCCGTCTCCTTGCCGGTGTACGGCTCGACCGTCCGCCCGAACAGCGCCTTGCCGACGGCGAGCCGGCCGCTCGGCGCGGCCTGGCCCGTGGTGGTCGCGCCCGCGGACGCGAAGGCCTGGCTCGCGAACAACCCGGCCGCCGCGAGGGCGAGAGCGCCGACGCCGGCCCGGACGGCACGGCGGCGCGGGGGCCGGGGGAGAGGGGTGGGAAAGGTGCGCATGAAGGCTCCCTCCATTGGGCTCCTTGGAGCGCGGGGCCTGGGATTGCCCCACAGGGCATCGTTAGCGCTCACATTCGGGTGTGTCAAAGTTCGCACGTCACGCGGCGTGGCCCGACGGAGTGAATCCGGGCCCGGATCCGGGTGTCGCGGGCGGCGCGCCGGGCCGGAGAGCGCATCCTGAGACCCGGAGGCGGTCTGATGAACATCCCGCGGGTGAACCGGGCCGGAGCGGCCGTCTTCGTGCGCCGCGCCGGCCTCCTGCTGCTGATCGTCTGCTGCCTGGTCGTCCCCGTGGTCTCGATCGCCGTGCACGTCCTGGACGCGCGGCACCCCTCCGCCACGCAGAACTTCTGCCCGGACCCGACCACGCCCTGCGAGCTGCCCCAGGTGATCCCGACCGGCCGTCCCTGACCGGATCGCGGGCGACCCCTTGTATATCTGATCGCCTTGAACTATTTTCTCGGCACGACCCCTCACCCCTCCACCCCTTCGGGAGTCAGCCGTGTCCGAGACCATAACCTCCGACCGACCAGCCAGCGAGCAACGCCTACGCGGCGGCACGCTCGGCATGGTCGACATCGCCGCAGCGACCATGGCCAACATCGGCCCGGCGATGAGCTTCTTCTTCGGCTTCGGCTTCCTGGCCGTGACCGCGGGAGTCGCCTCGCCGCTGACGATCCTCGCGGCGGGCGTCGCCGTCGCGTTCCTCGGCAACACGCTCGCCCAGTTCTCCAAGGCACACCCGTCCGCGGGCAGCTTCATCACCTTCGTCGGCAAGACATTCGGCCCGACCAGCGCCGTGACCACGGCCCTGCTCGCCGGACTCGGCTACATCATCGCGATGGCCTCGGTCATCGCGGTCTCCGGCGGCTTCCTGGAGATCACGCTCAACCACTACTTCCACTGGAACGTGCCGTGGATCCTGTGGACCCTGGTGCTCACGGCACTCGCCGTGATGCTGATGGTGCGCGGCGTCGCGGTCTCCACCAAGGTCGCGGGCTTCTTCTTCGGCGTCGAGATGATCGTGCTGGTCGTGGTCTCGGTCATCGCGATCGTCAAGAACTCCGGGCACCTCTCGCTCACGCCCTTCGAGCCGAGCCACATCACCAACGGCTTCAGCGGACTCGCCGCCGGCTTCCCGCTCGCCGTCTACCTGTTCATCGGCTGGGAGAACTCGGCGGCGCTGGCCGAGGAGACCGACAACCCGCGGCGCAACGTCGGCCGCGCCGTGTTTCTGTCGATCGGCATCATGTCCGTCAGCTACCTGCTCTTCTCCTACGCCACGCTGACCGGCTTCGGCTACAACGTCACCGCGATCGGCGGCTCGGCGGTCCCGTTCATCGACGTCGCGCAGGGCACCTTCGCCGTGCTCGCCTTCTTCGCCTACCTCGCGGGCCTGACCTCGACCGTCGGCTCGCTGATCGCCGGCGTGAACTCGCAGGCCCGGCTCGTGTTCAACGCCGGCCGGGAGGGCCTGCTGCCTTCCGCGATCGGCCAGGTGCACCCGACCCGGCGCACGCCCACCAAGGCGATCATCACCTTCGTGGGCATCTCGCTGCTGATCATCGGCGGCTGGGGCCTGGGCCACATCGTCGGCGGGCACGGCTGGATGGACCCGATCAGCTTCTTCGCCGAGTCCTCGACCATGGGCACGATCCTGGTGCTGCTGGTCTACCTGGCCTCGAACATCGCGCTGCCGTTCTACTACCGGCGCTACCGGCCGAGCGAGTTCCACTGGCTGCGGCACGGCCTGCTGCCCGGGCTCGGCGCCGCGGCGATCCTGGTGCCGCTGTACTACCTGGTCAAGCCCGGCCAGGAGGACCCGTACGACTGGTTCCCCTACCTCGCGCTCGGCATCCTCGTGGTCTCGGTGGGCTACGCGGCGCTGCTGGTGCGCCGCGACCCCACGCTCGGCGAGCGGGTCGGTTCGATCGTCGCGGACCATCATTCGTAGAGTTGCGCCGTGGCGACGTTGAACAAGGCGGGCAAGTTCGGCCCCTACAGCTCCTCCGGGCACGCGCTCGCGCTGCCCGGACCGGGATCCTCGCAGAGCGGGGCCGACCTTGTCCGCTCGCGCATCGCCCTGCACGTCGCGCTCGCCACCGTCCGCCCCGGCGACCGGCTCCCGGACGTGGGCGCGCTGGCCGAGCAGCTCGGCATCGGCGAGATGACGGTCCGCCGCGCGCTCGAGGGCATGTGCCAGGACGGGCTGCTCGACCGGCGCCGCGGCAGGACCGGCGGCACCTTCGTCTCGGCCGACTGGGCGAGGGTGGCCGCCGCGCACCACGACGCGGAGGCCGCCGCGTCCATCGGGGGGTTTCTGCTGCTCCTCGAATGCGGCCTGGTCGCGCACGCCTCGGGCGAGCTCGACGAGGGACACCTCAAGGAACTGCGCGACGTGGCCGAGGCCCTGGACACGACGACCGACCCGGACCGGATGCGCGAGCTCGAGACGCGCTTCCACCTCGACCTCGCCGAGGCCCTCGGCGGCCGCGGTATGCGCGAGGTGACGGCCGACCTGCTCGGACGGCTGTGCCTGCTGCGACCGGCGCCCGAGCCGGACGAGGTCGCGCGCCGGAAACTCTGCCACGCCGACCTGCTCGTCAACCTGGCCGTCGGAGCCACCGACGCGGCCGTGCGCGCGGTGAAAGAGCACCGATGACAGGAGGGCCCGGCGCCACGGCGCCAGGCCCTCCCTTAACTGACGGCTAGCTCCAAGGGCTGGCGACCGCCCACGTCGTGTCGTTCGTCCAGAGCGACGACGCGTCCCACGCGTTGGAGCCGCCGTCGCCGGCGATGTAGACCGTGTAGTCGTAGTGCCGGATGTACTTGTCCGGGTAGTTGAAGGACTCGAACGAGTAGTCCTCGCCGTTCAGCCCGGGCGTCGGGCAGAACGTGGCGTCCTGGGCGAACTGCGAGGAGCCGTCGTTCGACTCGAGGTAGAGCTCGTAGTTGTAGTGCCGCAGGTAGTAGCCCGATTCGTTCGCAGATTCGAGCGAGATGCAGGAGCTGTTGTCGAGGCCGGGCTCGACGATCCACGTGGCGTCGCCCTTGACCGTGGACGAGCTGCTGGACGTCACCGCGCCGATCACGACCTTGTCGTCGCTCGCGTCGTGCTCGAGGTAGTCCGCGGTGCAGCACGAGGTCGTGGCCTGCAGCGAGATCTCGGCGCCCGTCGTGAACGGCGTGGACGCCTTCGTGTACCCGGCCGCGACGATGTTCGCCTGGACCGCGTTGTCGGCCGCGTCGGTCGGGTAGCCCGAGGTCATCACGCCCTCGAAGAACGAGCCCTGCGAGCTGTTGCTGTCGTCCCCGCCGGTGCCGAGGAGGATCGCGCCCTCCTGGTGCATCGGCTCGTAGGAGCTGCCCAGCGCGCCCGAGTACTCCGTGGTCAGCGAGCCGGACTGCGCGTTGCCCGCCTTGAGCGCGAAGGTGGTCTGGCCGTTGTTCTTCAGCAGGGCCGTGACGAACGCCGAGGTGTTGCCGGTGTCGGAGGAGTTCTCGCTCGCCCCGGCGCCGGACTGAAACAGGCCGTTCTCCAGGTCGCCCTGCACCCAGGGCCCGCTGCCGTAGCAGGAGAACCAGCACTCGGTGCCGAAGTTCACCGCGTCCATGTGGCCGTCGCCGGTGTCGTCGTTGCTGGTCTCGGCGTTGCCGTAGTCGAAGCAGCAGCCGCTGTTGACGTGCGTGCCCGAGGTGACCATGTACATGCCCTCGGCCGCGCCGTTGGTCGCGATGTCCGTCGTCGAGTCGTTGCGGTAGCCCATGCCAGGCTCGATGTAGACGCCATAGGCTTCGCTGCCGTCCACGGTCACCGGCAGCGAGTTGGCGTACGCGCCGATGTCCGCGCCGCCGTTGCCGCCCGCGCCCTCGATCGTCAGGTTGTTGCCGTGGTCCGACTGGTCGTAGATCTCGGTGATGGTGCAGGTCGTGTCGGCGCAGAAGGTGTCCTGAGCCGCGGCGTCGGCGACGCCGCCGGCGGACAGCACACCGATGTTCAGGGTCGTGCCGTCGGACGTGCGCTCGACCTTGTAGAGGTTGCCGTCATAGGCCGCGAACAGCGCCCGGGTGGTGCTGTGCGCCGCGACGCACGGCGTGCCGGCCGCCGCGTAGATGTCGCAGGGTTCCTGGGTCGCGGCCTGCGAGGGGGCGATCGCGACGAAGCTGACGCCGCTGAAGACGAGGGCCGGGACGGCGATGAGCAGCGCCTTCCGCGCCCAGCGGAGCAGAGGTCTGGTGACCACGCATGAACTCCCTTGTTCACGAGTAGAATGTGAGCGTTAACATTTCACTCCCGGCTGCGGCGCGGCGGAACCGAGGGGGAGTGGCCGTGGGTGGGCAGGGCTCACTATGGAGGGAAGCTGAGAGTCCGTCAAGAGCCCCTCCGCGCCGCCGCCGCCCGCCTACACTTAAAGCCTTGATGCCGTCGGAGCCGTGGGAAGGGCCGTCGATGCTGTTCAAGCACAAGCACCTGCTCGAGGAGCTGCGGAGGAAGGGCAGGCGGGCGACGGGGGAGATCCTGTCGATGACGACCCTCGGCGAGGCCGCGAGCCTCAAGGGGGCCTTCGCGCCGGACGAGGACCCGACGAAGACCTGGTTCGACTGCCGGATGGTGCTGCGCGTCGTCCCCGAGGACCGCGGCGAGGCGCCGTTCGAGGCCACCGTGCTGACCCGGATCCACACGCTGAAGTCCCAGGGCGGCCACGTCCCGGTCTGGTACGACCCGGCCGACCGCGCGAAGGTCGTCGTCGACTACGAGGCCGACGTCGAGCAGAAGATGCAGCTCAAGGCCGAGATGACGCGCCTGTCCGCGGTCTCGGAGCGCTCCTCCCACCGCTACGACCAGCGCGTCGGCCTGGTCTGGACGCCGATCGAGGGCGCGCTGGTCCCCATCGAGGCGATCCCGCACGCCGGCCGCGGGAACGTGCGGGTCACGGACTGGCCGGTGCCCGCGGTGCACGAGGCCGCGAACCTCGCCCTTGGATTCGTCCGGCAGAACGCCGCGTCGCTGCTGCCGCCGCGCGACGGAGGCTGGGACGCCTGGTTCGCCGGGCACGACTTCCGGATCTTCCAGCCCTACGGGCAGGTCCCCGCCACCGAGGGCGCGTCGGACGCCTCGAACGTCGGCCTCGCGGTCGCCCTCGCCGTGATCTCGGCGCTCGGCGGCCACCTGGTGCGCGCCGAGACCGCGGTGAGCGGAGTGCTCGCGCCCTCCGGCGAACTCCAGCCCGTCCCCTCGCTCCGCGACACCGCGCACACGACCAGGGAGGCCCTCACCCAACGCCTCGTCACCTCGGTCGGCAATGAGCGCGACCTCGGCAGCGTGCCGAGCAAGATCCGGGAGTACGTCGAGATCGTGTTCGCGGGAAGCCTGAAGGACGCGATGCGCCTGTCGCTCACGAAGCACCCTGCGAAGGACTTCCGGCCGCCTTCCTGAGCGCGCGGTACTCGGGCGGCGTGATCCGCGGGGTCGAGCCGAGCACGTGATCGCGGAACGCCGCCGACGCGGGCGGCAGCTCACGGTCCGTCAGCCAGGCAAGGCCCAGTTCGCGCGTGCTGTCCACGTCCGTGATCTGCAGCTGCGGCGCGGGATCGGCCGTCTCCGGGGCGCTCGCCGTGGCACGCGGCGGCGGCAGCAGCGCGATCCCGAGCCCGGCGGCGACCAGCGCGCGCAGCGTCTCGACCTCCTCGCCCTCGAAGGTGATCTTCGGGGTGAACCCGGCCTCGGCGCACAGCCGCTCGGTCAGCACGCGCAGCGCGTAGCCGCTGCGCAGCAGGATGAACGGCTCGTCGGCGACCTCGGCGAGCCGGATCCGCTTGCGGCGGGCCAAGGGGTGCTGCGGCGGCACGGTCAGCCGCAGCGGCTCGACCAGCATGCGGCGCCAGGTGACGCGCGGATGCCCGAAGGTCGGGCTGCTGATGATCAGGTCCGCCGCGCCATCCACCAACTCCTGCAGGATCGACGCCTCGCCGTGCTGGTGCAGCTCGAATCGGACGTGCGGATGGGCCTCGCGGAAGCTGCTGACCAGCGGCGGGACCAACCACGTGCCGAGCGTGTGCAGGAAGGCCAGCGGGACCAGGCCGTGTGCCGGATCGACGAGCTCCGCGACGGCGCGCAGTCCGAGATCGTACTGATCGAGCGCCTGGTCCACGTGCTCCTTGAACAACCGGCCCGCCGGAGTCGGCGTGAGCGTCCGCCCGGCCCGCGTCAGCAGCGGTGTGCCGACCTCGGCCTCGAGCCTGGCCAACGCGCGGGAGAGCGCGGGCTGCGTGATCAGCGCGCGCTCGGCCGTCTCCGTCACCGTCGCGCCGTCGGCCACCTCGCGGAACCAGCGCAGCACCTGCAGCTCCATGCGATCCATGCTCTCACGACATGGATTCCGTGAAAGACAGGCATTGGACGCATGCCCTCTGCGCGCGGGATCATCGAGTCGAGCCACTCGCGCTCGACTCCCGGCAGCGCAGCCGACGATTCCCGCGTCATCCAGCCCGATCCCGCTGCCGCCGTCAGGAGATGCCGCGATCGTGACCATCGCCGCCGAACGAAGCTCCACCCGGCCCGCCGAGCCCGCGCGCCGACCCGCCTGGCCCGCCCTCAGCCACCTCGCCCGCTTCGCCTGGGCTGACACCGCCCGACCGCGCGATCTGCGCAGTTCCCTGCCCGCGGCGCGGCGAGGTCTGGCCGTGGCCGGGGGAGTGGTGCTGCCCCTGCTGATTGGCGTCATCGCAGGTCAGCCCGTGGACGGCGTGTTCGCCGCGCTCGGCGCCCTGCTGGCCGGGCTCGCCTCCTTCCAGGGCGTCACCCGCTCCCGCCTCTCGGCCGTGGCCGTCGCGGGAATCGGCACCGCGCTCTCGACCTTCGTCGGCGCGACCGTCGCCGCCGCGCAGCCCTGGGCGCTGATCCCGGTCATCGCGCTCTGGGGCTACGTCGCCGGTCTCGCCGTCAGCCTCGGCCAGCGCCGCGGCGCGGTGGCGGCGCTCTGGCCGGTAGCGCTGCTGATCGCCATCGGCACGCCGCTCGATCCCGCGCACGCCGCCTCCCGCGCCGGGCTCGTCCTCGCCGGCACGGCGCTCCAGGCGCTCGTCGTCACCCTCTCCTGGGCCACCCGCCGGGGCTCCCACGAGCGCGCCGCGATGGCCGCGTCGTACCGTGGCCTGGCTGCCTACGCCGAGCGCGTCGCCGCAGGTCACGCGCAGCCTCCGGCCCCCACCGCGTTCCCCGCCGCCGAACGCCTCGCCGACCCCAACCCGCTGCTGCCGCGCGCCACCCGGAGCAGCTACGCCGCGCTGCTGGAGCACGCCGAGCAGGTCCGCGCGGCACTGGCGTCCCTGGCCGAGCACGGCTCCGCCGACCGGGCAGCCCGCGACTTCGCCGCCGAAGCCGCCCGCACCCTCGCCGCCATAGCCGAGTCCCTGACCGCCCCCACCGGCGCTCTGCCGCAGCTCCCGGCCCTCCGCTCAAGCCGCGATACGCCCTGGCACTGGTCCGCGGCGGCGGTCCTCGCCCATCTGCGCGCCATTACCACGGCCCTGACCAGCATCGACGCCACCGACGCCGCGTCGCCCGCGCCCACTCCCGAATCGCCCGCGCTCGCCACCCTGCGCGCCCACCTCACGCCGACCGGCGAGATCGGCCGGCACGCGCTGCGCCTCGCGGTCGCCGCGGGCATCGCGGAGACCTTCGTCCGCACCACCGGACTCTACGAGGGTCGCTGGGTCGTGCTGACGGTCTTCCTCGTCCTCAAGCCGGACTACACCTCGACGGTCGCCCGAGGCGTGCACCGCGCGCTCGGCACGGCGGTCGGCGCGATCCTCGGTGCGCTGATCGCCATGCTGCTGCACGGAACCCCGATCGGCCTGGTCCTCGTCGCGGGCGTCGCGGTCGCCGCCGCGTACGCCGTATTCGAGGTCGACTACCTCATGTACAGCGTCTTCCTCACGGTCTTCATCGTGCTGCTGCTCGACATCCTCGGTCTCAGCGCCGAGACGACCGCGAGTATCCGCCTCGCCGACACCGCGATCGGCGCGCTGCTGGCCCTGGTCGCCTACGCGGTCTGGCCGACCTGGCACGGACGTACCGCGCCGCAGATCTTCGCGCGCCTCATCGACGCGCACCAGGCGTATGCCGCCGCCCTGCGCCACGAGCTCGCCGCCGCGAGCGCCGACACGAGCCGCCTGCGCACCCTCCAGTCCGCCGCCCGCCGCGCCCGCACCGACGCCGAGGCGGCCGCGGCCCGCCTCGCCGCCGAGCCGCCGCACCCTCCGTTCACCGCCGACGCGGCCCGCGAACTCGTCGCCGCCACGACCCGCCTGGCCCGCGCCGAACTCTCCCTGCACACGCTCGTCACCTCCACGCCGCGCGACCCGGACCACGCCGCCGCCCTCACCGCCGCGACCGACGACGCGCTGGCCGACCTCACCGACCGATTCCAGGCCCTGACCGCCTGAAAATCCCCCGATCGGCCCAATGTCGGCTCCCTGATAGGCCATCTGATGGTCAATAGGATGCTTTCCATCCACTGACGAATGGAGAGCACAGTGCTGAGTCCCGGGCGACGCGTCGGACGTCTCTGCTTCCTCGGCGCCCTGGCGTCCGCGGCCGTCGCGCCCGGCGCCGGAGCCGCGTCCGCGGTCGAGGCGCCGGCTCCGCAGGACCAGATCACCGCGGTCTCCGTGACGCCCTCGGTCGAGCCGGCCCCCGCGCTCGGCACCGACGGCCGCGTCCACATCCCGTACGAGCTGCTGATGGTGAACTTCGGCAAGGCCCCGGCCACGATCGCCTCGGTCGAGGCCTTCGACGCCTGGCGCCCCTCGCGCGTGCTCGACTCGCTCTCCGGTCCCTCCGTGGCCTCGCACTTCGAGATCGCCACCATCGGCGGCGCGCCGCTCAGCCACGCCGTGATCGGCCCCGGCCAGGAGGGCATCGTCTGGATGGACGCGAGCGTCCCCGGCTGGACGCGCGTGCCGCTGGAGATCGAGCACCGCGTGCGCGTGACCTTCCCGTCTCCGCAGTCGGGCGGCCTGATCCCGGCCGATGTCACGGTCACCGGCGCGCCCACGAAGGTCTCCTACCTGCCGACTCCGGTCATCGCGCCGCCGCTGTCCGGCCCGCGCTGGTTCGACGCGAACGGCTGCTGCTCGATCGTCTCCTCGCACCGCGGAGCCGTGAACCCGATCGACGCGCGCACCAACTTCCCCGAGCGCTCCGCGATCGACTTCATCCAGCTCGACGCGCAGCGCAAGCTGTTCACCGGCCCGGCGACCCAACTGTCCAGCTACGCGTACTACGACGCTCCGGTCAGTGCGGTCGCCGACGGCGTGATCGTGAGCATGAAGGACGGCCTGCCGAACCAGGTCCCGACGATCGAGCCCCCGATCGGCACGCTCCCGCTCGCGGACTTCGACGGAAACAACGTCATCGAGCGCTTCCGCTCGGCAGGCCACGACTACTACGCGCTCTACGCCCACATGGCGCCCGGCAGCGTGACGGCGCACGTGCACGTCGGCGAGCACGTCCGCCTCGGCCAGATCCTCGGCGCCCTGGGCAACAGCGGCAACAGCGCAGCCCCGCACCTGCACTTCCAGGTCATGGACGGCCCGAGCGCGCTGGCCGCCCAGGGCCTGCCGTACGAGTTCGACATCCAGAACCTCGAGGGCCGTGCCGCCTCCGAGAACGCGGTCGACGACGTGCTCGCGGGCAAGGCGCTGACCCTCGCCCCCGGCGTCCGGCCGGGCCTGCGCTTCGGCAGCATGCCGCTCAACCTCGACCTGATCGGATTCGGTCCGCGCGGCTGAGACCGGGAAAACGTGGCACGCTGGGTACGTGCCGACCATCTACGAAGCCGCGGGCGGGGACGCCGGGCTGCTGCGCCTCGCGGCGGCCTGGCACGAGCGGGTCCTGGCCGACGAGGTCGTGAGCCACGCGTTCCACCACGGCTTCAACCCGGCGCACACCGAACGGCTCGCCGCGTACTGGATCGAGGCGCTCGGCGGGCCGGCCGCGTTCACGGGCAGCTACGGCACCGAGGTAGACGTCGTGCGCATGCACAGCGGCGAGGGCCGGCACGACGAGACGGACCGCCGCGCGATCGACTGCTTCGACCTTGCGCTCGTCGATGTCGGGCTCGCGGACGACCAGCGGCTTCGGCAGGCCTTGCACGACTACTTCGCCTGGGCGACCGTGCACCGGATGTCCCGGTACCCGCGCAGCGCCGACGACGTCCCGGCCGACCTCGACTTCGCGCACTGGTCCTGGGACGGACCCGTCTAGGCCCCGCGAATGGGGGCACTAGATAGGCAAACACCCCGGTAGGAGGGCGATGACGTGACTATCAAGCCCGACCCGCAAGCCACCCCGCCCACACCCGCCGCGCCGCCGGCCCCGGCCCCGCCCGAGGTCAGGCCCACGCGCTTCGGCGGTCTGTGGTTCACCTTCGCTCTGGGCGCCGTCGTGCTCGTGCTGCTGCTCGTGTTCGTGCTGATGAACGGCGACCGGGTGCAGATCCACCTCTACGGCGCGCACTTCACCGCCCCGCTCGGCGTCGCGATCCTGCTGGCGGCCGCCCTCGGCGTGCTGCTCATCGTGGTGCCCGGCGCGGGACGGATCCTGCAGCTCAAGCGCGCGGCGCGCAGGCTGCACCGGGAGCGCCTCCAGCTCGCCGACCGGCTCCAGGAGGCCAGTGTGACGGCGGCGCCGGACCCCGCCCCGCCCGCGCCGCCCGCGCCCGCGGAACCGGCTCAGTCGCGCGAGGATCTGCCGCTCAACTGATCCAGCATGGTGAGCGCCCGCCGGGAATCGAGCGTGTTCGGATGATCGGGGCCGAAGGTCTGCTCACGCAGACGGAGACCGCGTTCCAGCAGCCTGCGCCCGCGCTCGAGGTCCCGGGACTCGATGACGCCCGCGGCCAGGTTGCCGAGGGAGATCAGGGTGTCCGGATGGTCCTCGCCGAGCAGCCGCGTCCTGCCCTCGACGACCTCTTCGAGCAGGGCGATCCCGCGTTCGAGCTCGCCTGCGCGCAGGAGCGCGGTGGCGTAGTTGTGCTGGGAGCCGAGCGCGTCGACGCTGTCCGGCCCGTAGCGCGCCAGAGCGGTCCGGAGGTGCCTCCCGGCGCTCTCGACCGCCTCGTCGAGTCGACCCGCCTCGCTCAGCGCTGACGCCAGATTGTTCTCGGCGAGGTCGGTCAGGGCATGTTCGGGCCCGTACTCCTCGACGGTGGTCGCGAATACGGCACGCAGCTCCGCGATCGCCTCGTCGTGCGCGCCCTCGGCCGACAGCATGCCGGCCACGCACACGCGCGCGATGAGGGTGGTCTCGTGCGCGGGCCCGAGGCTGCGAGCGGCGCGCTCGTACGTGTCCCGGTGGACCTGCGCCGCCGCCTCCCGGTCGCCCAAGGCCCGCAGCGACTGGCCGAGCGGGATCCTCACCTCGAGCGTCCGGATGTGGTCCGGGCCGAACAGCCGGACGAGTCCCTCGACGCACCGTGCCAGATGCCGGTGGGCGCCGCGGAAATCGCCCTGCGCGAAGAGCGACTGGCCGAGCCAGCGGCACAGCACGAGCAGGCCCTCGTCGTCCCGCTCCGGGGCCGTGTGCGCGAGCAGCACCTCGATGTGCGGGAAGAGCCTGCGGCGCGCCGGCCAGTCGCCGGGGTCCGTTCCGGTGAACGAGGCCGTACCCAGCACCCGCAGCAGCGTGATCGCCGTCTGCCGCGCCGTCTCCGTATCCGCCGCCGACCGGTGCGGATCGCTCTCGTCGGGCGTGCGCAGGATCTCCTGAACCAGGGGGTGCACGCTGATCGTCTTCGGCGTCAGGGAGACGAGGTGGTACGCCGCGAGCTGGTTGACCGCCTTCGCGTTCGCGACCGCCTCCGGCCCCGACGGGATGCGCACGCGCGGAATATCGTTCGGCGCGAACCAGGCCAGCACCCGGATCATCGCCAGCGCGCCGACGCTGTCCGCGAGACGATCGAGCGTCACCCGCCAGGTTCGCGCCACGGTGTGAGCCGGATTCCCGTCCGCGGACTGGCCGTCCAGCAGTTGCGCGCTGTCGGCCTCCAGCAGGTCCAGGTACCCCCGCGGGGAGCCGGAGTTCACGGCGATGAACGCCCCGGCCTGCTCGATCGCGAGCGGCAGCCGGCCGAGCCGTTCGCAGAGCTCTGCGGCTCCGGTGAGATCCGGCGCGTCGACGCTCTGCGTGCGGATCATCTCCTCGAGCATCTCCACCGCCTGCTCGCCGTCGAGCTCGCCGAGCCGGACCACGTCGGCGAGACCGCTCCACCCCGCGCCCTGCCGACTCGTCAGCAGGAACCGCCCGTGCGGCAGTTGCCGGAGCAGCGACCTGGCCTCGGCCGGACCTGGCACGTCGTCGAGCACGAGGAGCCAGTCCTCGTGCGCCGCCAGCCAACTCCGCGCCCACGCCGCCGCGACCGGGACCGGGAGTCCGGAGAAGACAGGGTCCAGACGCAACGCGAGTTCGGCGAGGCCGGTCTCGATCTGCTCGGCGGTCCGGGCATCGATCCACCACACCGGGTTGTCGCTCGCGCAGCGCCGGCGCGTGAAGACCTCGGCGAGCGTCGATTTCCCGCAGCCGCCGAGCCCGACCAGCACCCGCGCGCCGCCCCCGGCGGCGGAGAGCCGCGCGAGCTCCCGCGCCCGCCCGACGAACACCGCGTTGCCGCGACCGGGCCCCAGCCGCGCGGTACGCGGCGGAGCCTGGGTGTCGAGCGCCGAGGGCAGGCCCCGGGGCAGGTTGATCAGGGTGTTCGTCGCGTAGTCGCCGGTCGAGACGATGCCGTGGTTGTGCGCGACCGAGACGGAGCGTTCGCCGCCCGCTCCGCTCACCACCCGATCCGGTTGACCACGTTGTCACCCGTCGCGACGATCCCGGAGTTGGTCCCGACCGCGACGGACCTCTCCCCGCCCGCCACGATCGCGCCCGGCGCCGAGCGCAGCAGCTGCTCGAGGTCGGCGCCCAACGCGGAGTCCGCGCCGACCGCCTTCTTGAGCTGCGCGCGCAGGGCGGCCGCGAAGTCCTCGTCGGCCGGATTGTCCGCGACGTCGGTCACGGCCTCCTGGAGCGCCGGGTGCTTCTTCCCGCCCTTGATCCGGCGCAGCAGCTTGAGGCCCAATCCGACCGTGGCGTCGGCCGCGACCTCGTCGACCTTGTCGAACACGTCCCGACCATAGGTCGCTATCGCCGCGGCCAACGCCGCCGTCACATCGTCCACCAGAGCCATGGTCCCCAGCCTAAAGTAAAGCTCTGCTATGCGATGGGCGGCGCAGGTATCACGCCACGTCCCATCCACCTCGCGATGCTCTCCCGACAGGTCGTCCCGTTATCCCGTCCGGTATCCGTCCGCCGGACCCGCTGGACGTTCCCGCCGGGCATCGGATGTAATGTGCGATCGGTGTTGATTAGGGCGGGCGGATGGGACTATGGGCACGGTATGCGCCTGTCAGGTGGACGACTCGGTGCTCGGCGAGCGCGGAGGCGGGAGGCCGTGGGCGGTCGGCGGTGAGGTCGGATGACGACAACGCCTGAACGCTCCTTCGGCCGCTACTTCAGCCGCCTCGGCCGCCTGGAGAACGCCTGGGCGGCGGCCCTCGAGCAATCCGACCCCGCGCGTTCGCTGGACCGGCTGCGCGCGGTCTGCCGACGGTTCGACCGCCAGCCCGCGGGGGCGGCGCACCTGTGGCTGTCGTTCCAGGAGTGCGTGCTCGACGAACGTTTCACCGCGCTGCTGACCGACGACGACTTCGAGAGGCTGAGCGCCGTCGGCCGGCAGTCGGCGACCGCGACGCGAGGCAGCCTGACGGAGGTCTGGTCGCCGCTGATCGAGGCGTCGCTCGCTCGGCAGGACGCCGAGGGCCGCCAGCGCGCGTACCGGCTGCTCACGGGCCTGTACTGGTCCTCGTTGACGACGGAGGAGGAGCGCCGCCGCTCGGCGGTGACCCTGGCCGGCTTCGAAGTCGTCGGCGACGCGCAGCTCGCCGTGTACGCCGACGTGGCGTCGCTGCCGCTCCCGATGCCCGAGGTCATGGGCCTGATCGACCGCGTCCTCCAGGTCGGCTTCGGGGACGCGGACCAGCGGCTCGGACAGGCGTACACACTCGCGGTGAAGCTCGGCGAGCGCGTGCCGCGCATGGATGCCGTATTCGCCCTCGGGCTCGGCGAACTGCTGCTCATCCGCCGGCCGCTCGCGGCCCTGGCTCACTTCCAGGCCGTCCACGGGCACGACGCGACCGACGCCGAGGCACTGCGCGGAGTGGTCGCCGCTCACCTGCACGCCCGGCAGTTCGCAGCGGCGGTCTCCGCCGCGACGGCCGCGACCGCGCTGAATCCACGCGGCGTGGAACTGCTCGACCTCTGCCGCCAACTCGCCTGGCTGGACGCGCCGCAAAGCCTCACCGAGATCGAGGCGCCCGCCGACGCGCCCCCGCACACCGCGCAACGGCTGACGGAGATCGCCCCCGGCCGCGACGTCGGACCCTGGCTCGACTACGCGATCGGCCGCTCGCATCTGGTCGAAGGCGAGGCCGAGCACGCGCGCCGGTACCTCGCGCCCCTCCCGGCGGGCGGCCGCTCCGACCCCGACGCGCTCTACCACGCGGCCTGGGCCCACCTGCTCTGCCAGGACGTCGAGCCGATCCGGACGGCCTTCGTCTCCCTCACCGGCCGACCCGGAGGCTGGGCGCTCGCCTGCATCCTCCAGGACGCGGAACCGGGACAACCCATCCCGGCCGAGTTCGCCCCCGTCATCCCGGCCCCGCTTCAAGCGGTGGCCCGGGCGCGCGACGCGCTGGCCGGTCAGGGCGCGGTCGCGCAGCCGCCGGACCTGGCCCCGCTGGCACTCAGCGACACGACCACCCGCCCCGACCTGTTCGAGGCGCTGCGCACCGCCCTCGGAGTCGCCGTCGCCCGAAACGACGATCCCGCCCTCGACGGGCTGACCCGTCAGCCGCTGTTCGCCCGCCTCCCCGCCGCCGAACGCCTGTTGTGGACGGCCCTCGCCGTGCGCCCGGCCGACCCCGAACGCGCCCGGCGGGATCTCCACCGTTCGCTGTCCCTCGGCCGGAAACGCGCCGCGCTGATCCTCGCCGTCGACGCGCTCGACGACGGCCGAGCCGCGGAGGCGCGGGCGCTGCTCAACGGCGTGACCGGGCCGAAGGCCGCGCTGACCCTCGCGTGGGCCGACGTCCGCACCGGCGCGCTCGCGCAGGCGGCCGAACGCTTCGAGACCCTGTCCGTCCACGGCAGCGCCCACGCCGACTACGCGCTCGGCCTCCTGGCCTTCCGCGAGGCGGCCGGCGCCTGGGCACGCGAGCGGACCGAGCGCGCGAAGTCGCGGGCCGAGCAGGCGGTCAACGCCCTGACCGCCGCGTCCCGGCTGGCCCCCGCCCGCTTCGACACCACGACGTTGAACACCGCGGCCGGCCTGCTCAAG
Source organism: Actinospica sp. (assembly GCA_035712985.1). Lineage (GTDB taxonomy): Bacteria > Actinomycetota > Actinomycetes > Streptomycetales > Catenulisporaceae > Actinospica. The sequence goes on along the minus strand of DASTAE010000109.1, from coordinate 15,337 downwards.
GCCACGCCCGCCCCGGACGACGCCCTGCCCTGGCAGGACTTCGCGGCGCGCCCGTGGACGGCCCGGCAACTGGCGTTCAGCCAACTGGTGATCGCCCCCGAGTCGGTGGACGCGCCCCTGCTGCGCACCCTCGCCGCCTGGGCTCTGCGCCCGACCCCGTCGGACGAGCACCCGCCGGAGTACGCCGCCCTGGCCGCCGCGGTCCTGCGCGTCGCCCTGCTGACCACGGACACTGCGATATCGCGGCAGGCGGCGACGCTGCTGGCCGACCTCGCCGAGCGGGTCCCCGCTCCCGAGATCCGGATCGCCGCCCGCCGCGCCACGGCCTGCGCCGCCCTGACCGCGGGCAACGAGACCACCGAGGCGTCGAAAGACCCGCTCATCGCGCTGGCTGCCATGCCGATGGTGGTAGCCGAACGGGCGTTGGCGGTGCGCATCCTGTACGCCGCCTTCACGAACCAGAGCCCTGATCGATCACCCGACCCCCGACCCGAGTACCGCACCCTGGCCATCCTGCTCGCGGCCGCGCTGGACCGCGCCGAACTTCCGGAGCGGCTTCCGCTCAGCCTCCCGCCGCGCGCCGAATCCGCGCTCGCCCTGGCCGCCGCCCTCGGCGCCGACAAGGACGAGGAAGCCGCCGCGCAGATGCTCCTGCGGGCTCTGCGCACGTCCGAAGTCAGCGACCTCGTCGACATCGACCGCGCATTGGCGGCCCTGAGCACGCAGGTCGCCAAGCAGCACGGCAGCACCCGCGCTGCGTCCGCCTCCGCGCTCGCACCGATCGTCCTGCGCGCCGTGGAGCACATCGGAGAGCCCGACGGTCTGCGCAATCACCCGGCCGCCCGCTACGCCACCGTCGTCAATGAGTTCGAGACGGCAGACAAGTTGTGGCTGCGCGCCCTGGACGACGCGCGTGCGGACGCGACCCAGCTTCCGGAACTGCGCACCGAGTACGGCCGCTTCCTCTGCCACCGCGCCGTCCTCGCCCACCTAGGCGGCCAGCGCGAGCAGATGTTCGGATACCTCCGGACTGCCGCCACGTACACGCCGGAGCCCGCCGAGCGCATCTTGCGCCAGTTGGAAGCCGACGAGCGCATCCAGAAGCTCGTCGTCAGCCTGTTCCCCGACTCGCCCATCCTCACCTGGCAACGTCCGGGCAGGTATCCGGCCTTGAACGACCTGATCGCCGCGAACCCCGATCTCCGCTCGTCGCTCGATGCGGGCCGGCGTGACGAGATCGTCGCTCAATGGCGCCGATCCGTCGCGGACAACGAGGACGACGGCGCCGACATCGAACTCCGCCACACCATCGCCGTGCTGAGCCGCGAGGACGCATTGGCCCGCCCGTCGCAGGCGGCAGGTGCGACACAGTCCGGCGTCACCGCAACTGCGCTCTGGATGCTGCTCCTCGCAGAACCCGAACTGCGCACGCTGTTCGCTGACCGTCCCCACGCCGCAGAGGCCGATGCTCGGCTGCGCACGCACCTCATCGACGAGCTCCTCGTCAACCAGAAGGGTCTGCTGACCCGGTCCCTGGCGAATCGCGACCTCCATGCGGTCCGCGCGCACGTGCACTGCCTCGTGAGCGTGGAACAGGGAACCGCGGCGACAAGAACCCTCGTCGCGGCCGACTTCACGGGAATCGCCGCGCACACCGGAGTCGAGGCCGAGTTCACCCCGATCACCGAACGGGCCACGGCGCTCCTCGAGGAATGGGGCGCCGAGCGCATCGCCGCCGGGCAACTCCGCCTCGTCAGCCAAGCCCCCACCAGGCGACGGGCCAAGCCGGTCGCCACCGACTACGGCGCGGCGATCGAAGAGGTCGAGGTCATCGCCCAACTCGGCCTCGGGCTCAAGGATGTGCTCCGGGTCGCGCTGGAGTGGCACAACGCGTGGCTGCACTCCATGCGCGGAACGCTGGAAAGGCGCGTGGGGGATCACATCGTCCGGTCCGCGAAGCGCTTCGTCGACCTCCTCGCGCCCATGTGCACGCCGGGGCAGGCGGATCGGCCGGAGGTCAGAACGCTCGCCGAGCACTACATCGAGCTCGGCGTGTACAACTTCGGCTTCGCACCCGACGAGAGCATCCGCCTCCTCCAGCACGCCCGCGAATGGAATCCGAACGCGCAAACCATCCCCGACCTGCTCTGGGAGGCCTACATGCGGTGCCTGGAAGTCGCCAAGAAGCACCTCGACCGCGGCTCGCTCCCGGACGCCGAGGCCAGCATGAGCCTCGTCCCCGAGGGCTGGCGCATGCTCTCCACCGAGCTCAACAACCGTGGCGTCGCCAAGATGAGCCGCGTCTACGACACCGTCGTGAGCTTCAATCGCCGGCGAACCGAGCTGAGCCCCGCCCAACGCGCGAACTTCATCCCGGAACTGCTCGACGCGGAGCGGCTCCTGCTGGAGGCGGGCCGCCTGGATCCGACCGAGACAGGGATCGGCGAGAACCTCGAGCAGATTCGAGAGCTGATGAGGATACTGAGCCCCGGACTGGGAGGAGCGTACCGATGACCGACTGGCTGAGCCCGTTCCACGTCCTCGGCGTCCCCGTGGACGCCTCGCACGAGGAGATCGTCCGCCGCGCCGACGACCTGGCGCGGATCTCCACCTCCGCCGAGGACCGCAGCCTCATCGCCTGGGCCAAGGCCGAGCTCACCACCGACCCGCTCCTGCGGGCCCGCTACGAGCGCACCGAGCCCCGCACCACGGACTACCCTCGCCAGCAGCGCTGGGAGGACTTCGTCCGCACGTTCACCCCCAACCCGGTCACCCCGCAGCGCCTCGCGGATGACGACGGTTCAGCTGACGGCGTGCGCGTCCACCCCGAGGACGTGGACCTCCCGGCCGCCGTCCGGATCCTGATCCGCGAGGCCGCCGACTACGACCTCGACTCCGTCGACCCCCTGTTCCAGACCATGCCCACGGCCGACGCCGACGGAGTCTCCAGACTCGAGATCCGCGACGTCCTCTTCGGCTGACCCGGCCCCCTTCCTCGGCGGCGGGCGCGCCGCCGAGGACACGGCCGTCTCACCTGGCATGCCGGATCGACTGATGATCGTCTCGGGCCGCTAGGGTGGCCGTGGCTTGGTCAACGGCGAGATGTGCGGAGCAGACGATGAGGCGAGGCGGTGCCCAGGCGGCACTGGCGATCGGCGCGCTTGGTGTGGTGTTCGGGGACATCGGCACGAGCCCGCTCTACACGATGCAGACGGTGTTCAACCCGTCCGAGCCGCACTCGGTGCCGATCTCCCAGGCCAACGTCTACGGGATCGTGTCGCTGATCTTCTGGTCGGTGATGATCGTGGTGACCATCACCTACGTGCTGCTGGTGATGCGCGCCGACAACGACGGCGAGGGCGGCATCATGGCCCTGATCACGCTGGTCGGCCGGCTCGGCAACCCCGGCGGGCGCCGCACGCGCCTGCTGCTGGCGGCGCTCGGGGTGTTCGGCGCCTCGCTGTTCTTCGGCGACAGCATGATCACCCCGGCCATCTCGGTGCTGTCCGCGATCGAGGGGGTGAAGGTCTCGGCGCCGTCGGTCTCCGACCTCGTGCTCCCGATCACGGCGGCGATCATCGTCGGCCTCTTCCTGCTCCAGCGGCTCGGCACCGGCACGGTCGGCCGCCTGTTCGGCCCGATCATGGGCCTGTGGTTCACCGCGATCGGCGCGTTCGGCCTGCGCGGCGTCCTGCAGAACCCGCAGATCCTCAAGGCCTTGTCGCCGAGCTACGCCGCGCAGTTCCTGACGGGCCACTTCACGATCGCGTTCTTCTCCCTCTCGGCCGTCGTGCTGGCCGTGACCGGCGCGGAGGCGCTGTACGCGGACATGGGCCACTTCGGCCGCGGCCCGGTGACCCGGATGTGGCTCTTCCCGGTGCTGCCGGCCTGCGTGCTGAGCTACCTCGGCCAGGGCGCTCTCATCCTGCGCGACCCGGCGCACGCGGTGGCCAGCCCGTTCTTCCTGCTGCTGCCCGACTGGGCCCGGCTGCCGATGGTCTTCCTCGCGGCCGCCGCCACCGTCATCGCCTCCCAGGCCGTGATCTCGGGCGCCTTCTCGGTGACCCGGCAGGCCGCCCAACTCGGCTACCTGCCGCGGCTGCGCATCACGCACACCTCCCGCGAGCAGATCGGCCAGGTATACGTCCCCTGGATCAACTGGGCGCTGCTGGCCGCGGTTTTGGCACTGGTCTTCACCTTCAAGTCCTCCGCAGCCCTGGCCTACGCCTTCGGCATGGCTGTGACCGGCACGATCACCATCACGACCCTGCTGTACTTCTACGTGGCCCGGCACCGCAACAACACGCCGCTGTGGCTGATCCTGGCCGGCGCCGTCCCGCTGCTGATCGTCGATCTGATGTTCTTCGCCGCCAACGCCACCAAGTTCGCGCACGGCGCCTGGCTGCCGCTGCTGATCGGCATCGCGGTCTACACGGTCATGGCGACCTGGCGCAGGGGCCGGAAGCTGGTCAGCGTCCAGCGCACGAAGGACGAGGGCTCCCTCAACGAGTTCGTCGACGAGCTTCACAGCGCCGAGCCTCCGCTGCACCGCACCCCCGGCACCGCGATCTTCCTCAACCGCGGCAAGGACACCACCCCGCTCGCCATGCGCGCCAACGTCGAGCACAACCAGGTCCTGCACGACCACGTCATCATTCTGACGATCAACACCGCCCCGGTTCCGTACGTCCCGCTCGAGCGCAGGCTGGAGATCGACGACCTCGGCTACCAGGACGACCGGATCCTGCACGTCACGGCGACCTTCGGCTACATGGACACCCCCGACGTTCCCGCCCTGCTGCCGTTCATACAGCACACCGAGATCGGCGTGCCGCTGGAGGAGACCCGGATCTCCTACTTCCTGTCCACGATCGCCCTCAGCCGCGGAACCCACCCGGGCATGAGCGCCTGGCGCAAGAGGCTCTTCTTCGCCACCTCCCGCCTCACCGCCGACGCCGCCGAGTACTTCCAACTCCCGCGTGATCGCACCGTGATCATGGGCTCCCGCATCGAGCTCTGAGCGTCCCGCCGGGGCGGCCGCCTGCGGTGAACGGACCGCCGGCAGTCGACCGGGCCGGGGCACGCTCGGACTGGGGTGGATGCCCCGGTCCAGCTCAGTGGGGTCTCGTCGGCTGCCTGCGGAAACGCTGAATGCTCGAACCGAGAGCGGACGGGAGGGAGAGCCGCCCCTCCCGGCGGGGTGGAACGGCTCATCGGGCAGCGACGCAGCTACAGCGCCGCGTCCGGCCATGAAGCATGTGATGCGTCGGTCAGCGTCTGTTCGGCCCAGATGACCTTGCCCGTCGGCAGGTATCGGGTGCCCCAGCGGTCGGCGAGCTGCGCGACGAGGAACAGGCCTCGACCGCCTTCGTCCGTGCTTGCCGCGTGGCGCAGGTGCGGGGAGGTGCTGCTGGCGTCCGTGACCTCGCAGATCAGCATGCGGTCGCGGAGCAGCCGGACATGGATGGGGCCGGTGGCGTGGCGTATGGCGTTGGTGACGAGTTCGCTGAGGATCAGTTCTGTGGTGAACACGGCGTCCTCCAGGCCCCACTCTTCCAAGCGCCGACCGGCCCGGGCTCGCACCTCCGCGACCGCCGCGGGATCGGACGGGACCTCCCAGCTGTCGCTCTGGTCGGGCGCGAGCGCGTGGGTACGCGCGACGAGTAGGGCGATGTCGTCGGTGGGACGGGGCGGGAGCAGGGCCGCGAGCACCGTCTCGCAGGTCTGCTCGGGGGTTCGGCCGCCACCACCACCGAGTGCGGCACGCAGCAGTTCGAGGCTCTCGTTGATGTCGCGGCCGCGGTCCTCGATGAGGCCGTCGGTGTAGAGCACCAGTTGGGAACCCTCGGGCAGCTCGATCTCGACCGTCTCGAACGGTAGTCCGCCCAAGCCCAGGGGCGGGCCCGCGGGCACATCGGGGAAGCTGACGCTGCCGTCGGGCGCGACGAGGGCGGGCGGCGGGTGGGCGGCACGGGCGATGGCGCAGATCCGGGTTCCCGGGTCGTAGATCGCGTAGAGGCAGGACGCGCCGATGACCTCGGCCGGGTCCTCGTCCTCGGCCTGTTCCTGGTCGATGCGGGCGACGAGGTCGTCGAGGTGCCACAGCAGTTCGTCGGGGGACAGGTCGAGGGCGGAGAGGTTGTGCACCGCCGTGCGCAGTCGGCCCATCGTGGCGGCCGCGAGCAGGCCGTGGCCGACGACATCGCCGACGACGAGGGCCACGCGCGCGCCGGGCAGCGCGATCGCGTCGAACCAGTCGCCGCCGACCGACTCGGCCGGCAGGTAGCGGAAGGCGAGGTCGACGGCACTGTGCTCCAGGGTGCCGTGCGGCAGCAGGCTGCGCTGCAGTGTGACGGCCATCGCGTGCTCGCGGGTATAGCGCCGGCCGTTGTCGATGCTCAGGGCCGCGCGGGCGACGAGCCCTTCGGCGACGGTCAGCTCCTCCTCGTCGAAGGGGGCGCGGTTGCCCAGGCGCCAGAAGAACGCCATGCCGAGCAGCACGCCGCGGGCCCGCACCGGGACGGTGATCCGGGAGCGGAAGCCGAGGGCGAAGATGACCTTCGACCGCTCCGGGGCCTGGGCCCGCCACGCGTGCTCCGTCTCCAGATCCGGTTCCAGCAGCGCCTTCTCCTGGAGGAACGCCCGCGCTTGGGGAGTGCCGGGGTCGAGCAGGTAGATCTCGCCGACCGGGATGAACGAATCGTCCGTATGGAAGCCGTCGACCGCGACCCGGCGTACCCGCACGGCGTCGAGTTCCGTGGGAGCGGGTTCCTCGCCCGCGAGCACTCCTTCGACCAGGTCCACCGCCACGAAATCGGCGAAGTGGGGCACGCCGAACCCGGCGAGCTCCTGCGCGGTGCGCGCCGGGTCGAGAGTGGTGCCGACCGCGCCGCCGGCGTCGTAGAGCAGCTTCAGCCGCCGACGCACGGTCTCGGCCTTCGCCGAGAGCAGCCGCAGCTCCGTGGAGTCCCGCAGCGTCGCGACGCTGCCCGGCGCACCGCCGTCGCGCCCGGTGGGCCAGCTGTTGACCACCAGCAGCCGGTCGCCGACCGTGACCACCTCGTCCGTGACCGTCTGCCCCGGCGCCAGCACCTCGGTCACCTCGGGGTCGAGGCCGATCTGGCTGAGTTGATGGCCCTCCAGGCCGTCGCCGGGCAGTCGGAGCAGCCGCCGCGCCTCGCTGTTGATCACCGTGATGCAGCCGTTCGCATCGGAGCCGATGACGCCCTCGCGAATCCCGTACAGGGTCGCTTCCCGGTCGTGCAGCAGGCCCGCGATCTCGTCGAGTTCCAGGCCGAACGTCGTGCGCTTGAGCCGCCGCGCCAGCAGCAGCGAGGCGAGGGCACCGATGCCGACGGCGATCCCGGCGTAGATGCCGAACGCGGCCAGCTCATGCCCGAACTGGCTGGTCACCTCGGTCTCGGGGATCCCGGCGGAGACCTCGCCGACCAGCCGGTTTCCGGTGCCGGGCGCGTAGAGCGGGACTCGGGCGTTGGCCGAACGACCGGTCGCTCCCGCGTCGACCCGGATGTGCGGCTGCCCGTCCCGGACCACGATCGGCTCGGCGACGGGCTGTCCGATCAGGGCCGGGATGGGATGCGAGTGCCGGATACGCTGCAGGTCGATCACGACGACGTACGACGCGCCCGACTCGGCGGCGATGCGCTGCGCCACCGCCTGCACGACCGAGTCCGGGCTCGGCGGTCGCCCGGCCGCCATGGCCGCGCGGATCTCGGGGTTCTGCGCCGCCACCTGCGCGATCGAGACCGCCCGCTGCTCGAAGTACCGATCCAGCTGGCCCCGCTGGGTGATCGCGAACAGCGTGAAGCCGATGACGCTCGTCACCGCGAGGATCGCCAATTCGGCCACGAGGATCCGCTGCCAGAGCCTGAACCTCCGAGCGCGCCGCATGCGCAGCGCGGGTGGGCGCTCGGGCCGCGGAACCATCCCACACGCCTCCGTGAGCAGGAAGATGGATTCATCATTCTATTCCAGCGTCACGCATTGCGTCGGTCGGCTATTTGAAGGTCGCCGAGCAGGCGACGAATCGGAAGACGCACGATTCCGCCATGCCGGTAGCAGTCGGACGGCACGTATCCCTGGCAGGTCGGTACCTCTGGCAGCCCCGTGACGTGACGAGCCGCTCGCGTATTCGGATGCACGCCGGCTTTTGCTCAGCCAGTCCGATGAGGCCACTGGAACGGTCTCGACCGCGAACTTTCGCGGCGGTATCGATTCATCATTGTGAGTGCTTCACCCAGTGCCAGGGCGCCTGCTCACGCCCCGAACGTCACCGTCACCGGCGCGTGGTCCGACCAGCGCGAGGGGTGGTCCACCGCCCGCTCGACCTTCGCCTCGCGGGCCAGCTTCGCCAGGCCCGGCGTCGCGATCTGGTAGTCGATGCGCCAGCCCGCGTCGTTGTCGAAGGCGCGGCCTCGGTAGGACCACCAGGAGTAGGGGCCCGACTCGTCCGGGTGAAGGGAGCGGACGATGTCGACGTAGCCGGCCTCGTCGAAGACGCGGGTGAGCCAGGCGCGCTCCTCGGGGAGGAAGCCGGCGGTCTTCTGGTTGGACTTCCAGTTCTTCAGGTCGGCCTCGCGGTGGGCGATGTTCCAGTCGCCGCAGACGACGAGTTCGCGGCCCTCGGCCTCGAGGCGCTTGCGGGCGGACTTGAGGTAGGCGAGGAACTCGGCCATGAAGCGCTCCTTCTCCTCCTGCCGCGGCGTGCCGGTCTCGCCGGAGGGGAGGTAGAGGCTGGCCACGGTGATGCCGGGCAGGCCCTCGCGCGGGGGCAGGTCGATCTCGATGTACCGGCCGGAGTCGTCGAACTCGCCGCTGCCGAAGCCGATCTGGGTCCTGGTCGGCTCGATTCTGGTGTACAGGCCCACGCCGGCCCGGCCCTTGGCGGCCGCGGGGGCGAACAGCGGCCTGGCCCAGCCCTCCGGCTCCCGGAGCTGCACGGGGACCTGCGCGTGCTCGGCGCGGACCTCCTGCAGGCAGACGACGTCGGCGCCGGTGGCGGCGAGCCAGTCGTCGAAGCCCTTGCCCGAGGCGGCGCGGATGCCGTTGACGTTCACGGTCGTGATGGTGATCATTTCGCTCCTGCCGACGCCTCTGCGCGCACCGCCGATCCTGACTTCGTCCATTGTGCACGGCGGCACCGACAGCGTGCGGCGGCGCGGCGTGTCCTCGTGTGGCGGCCTCCCGCGCGGGCATGAAACGATGCGTACCCGTATGACGAGTTCGGAGATCACCGGGGCGAGATCCGGTGTCGCAACGTCGAGGGGGAAATCCTCACCATGAGCGTGCCATCCGGCCCGGACCAGCCGTCGCGCGGATACGGGGCCCCGCAGCCCGGCGGCTACCCGGCCCAGCAGGGGCAGCAGCCGGGGTACGGCGCGCCCCAGCAGCCTCAGCCGCCGCAGCCTGCGCAGCACTACCCCCAGCAGCAGCCCGCGTGGGGTCAGCCCCACCCCGGCCAGCAGCCGCCGCCGCAATACCCGCAGCCCCAGCCGCAGGGCTGGGGCCAGCAGCCGCCCCCTCCGCCGCCCTACGGCCAGGGCGGCTACCCGGGGCAGCAGCCCTACTTCCCGCAGCTTCCGCGGCAGACGGTGCACTTCAACCCGGTCATGCTGCTGCCGATCCACCACTGGATCCGCGACCGCTCGCTGCGCAACTGGATCACGATGCTGTTCGTCGCGCTCGTCGTCGTGCCCTCGATCGCGCTGGTCTACGTCGGCGACGACGTGTCGAAGATATCGAAGTCGACCTGGGCCTTCGCGATCTACTTCGCCTGCGCCTGGCTGCTGGTGCTCTGGATCTCCGTACGCCCGCCGATGGTCCGGCCGATGATGCTGCTGGAGATCGGCCTCATCGGCCTGATCTTCGAGGCGCCGCTGGCCATCTGGCTGGAGAAGAAGCTCGAGACGCCGAACCAGAACCTGTTCGCGTACATCTTCACCGTGGGCCTGCCCGAGGAGTTCGTGAAGATCCTGCCGGTCGTCGTGCTCGGCCTGATCCTCAAGAACGTCTGGGGCCCGCTCACCCCGAAGGACTACCTCTTCCTCGGCGCGGTCAGCGGACTGGCCTTCGGCGCGGCCGAGGCCGTGCAGTACATCAACGTCTACATCCCGGCGAACTCCGGCGAGATCGCGACGGCGGCGGCGAACCAGGGCGCCGACCCGAGCTCGATCGGCCAGTACATCGCCATGACCTCGATCCAGAGCGGCTCGTGGCGCTTCGTCACCGACCCGATGAGCCACGCGGTGTGGGCCGGCATCACGGGCTACTTCGTGGGCCTGGCCTTCCAGCACCGCCGCTACTTCTGGCTCGCTCTGGTCGGCCTGGGCCTGACCTCGGTGCTGCACGGCATCAACGACGACGTGGCCGGGCACTGGTTCTGGATCGTCGAGATCGTGATCAGCGTGCTGCTCTTCATGGCGTACGTGCAGGCCGGCGGCGTGATCGAGCAACAGCTGACGGAGGCGGACGAGGCGCACGCGCGACAGACCGGGCAGGTCGGCGGCTACCCGGCGGGCGCGTACGCGATGCCGATGCAGCAGCACATGGGCGCCCCGGGCTGGGGCCAGGCTCCGCCGCCGCCCGCTCCCGGCGCCACCGGGGGCTGGGCGCCGACCGGGAGCACCGGGCAGTACCCGGCCGCGCCGACCTGGAACCCGGCCGCGGGCTGGGGCCAGTCCGGTTTCACCCCGCTGCCCGGCTACCGGCCGCCGCAGCCGAGCGGACAGCAGCCGCCGCCTCCCGCGTAGCGGGTTTTGCAACACCTGAAGACGATTTCAGGAACCGGTGGGCCGTCCCGCACGTCCGTCCTTATGAGGACAGAGCCGCGCGGGACGGCCCACGCCGTCTCCGCGTCGCGAGGAGCTGAGTAAAGCCGGGAGAGTCAGGCCGCATGGTGGATGCAAAGGGCGTGGCCCAGGGCGTCGCCGAGCAGCGCGGGGAATCCGTGCTGGTCGAGCGGCCGAACCGGCGCAGGGGCAAGGCGCCGCGCAAGGGCCGGAAGCAGCGCAGGCCGCTCACCCGCGGCCGTAGGATACGTCGCCGAATATTCAGGAGCGCCGCGCTCGTCCTCGTGGTGGTCTTCGGGTACGTCGCGTACACGATCGAGCCCTATCTCACCTACCCGGGCTCCGACACCGTCGCGGCCCGAGTCGCCGAGTGGGGCCGCGACCACCACCTGAGCTGGGCAGTCACCTGGCTGGAGAACGAGACGTACAAGGCGCCGCCGACCGGCGGGAAGCTCAGTTCGCAGCAGGCCAAGACGCTGCAGGGCGCCACGGTCTCGCCGTCCCAGGCGGCCCGCGAGGAGCTGCCCGCCGACATCCCCCCGCTCGCCGCCGGCACCGTCGCGGACGAGGGCGTGTGGCACCCGGTCGAGTTCGACGCCGCGAAGGTGCCGATCGTCGAATGGGCCGGCCTGCGCCCCGACGCCCAGCACACCTCCGCTCTCGCCTACGTGGCCTGGATGAGCCAGAAGGCGCTCAGCTTCCAGCTGCACCCCGGCTCCCAGCAGCCCGGCGGCACCTTCCCGACGCCCGACCAGATCCCGGCGAGCGCCCGCGCCGGCCTGATCGCCACCTGGAACGGCGGCTTCAAGGTCGTCCCGAACGACTCGCTGAGCGGCTACTACGAGGACGGCCAGACGGTCCGCGCGCTGGTGCAGGGCAAGGCCTCCGAGGTGTTCTACAAGGACGGCTCGCTCAAGATCGGCGACTGGGGCCGTGACGTGTCGATGACGCCGAACGTCGTCAGCGTGCGGCAGAACCTGAGCCTGCTGGTGGACAACGGCCAGGTCCAGTCGACGGGCGATTCGGGCTCCGGCACCAAGTGGGGCCTGACCGTCAACAACGCCTTCTTCGTGCCGCGCTCGGGCGTCGGGATCACCGCGAAGGGCGACATCATCTACGTCGGCGGCGCCGACCTGTCCGTGAACACGCTCGCCCAGCTGCTCAAGCAGGCCGGGGCGGTCAACGCGATGGAGCTCGACATCAACGCCGACTGGACCTCGTACATGTACTACACGGTCGCCGGCGGGAATCCGGCCGATCCGACGCCGAACAAGCTGTGGGACTTCGTCCAGCCGGCCGACCGCTACTTCCAGCCGAGCAGCCGCGATTTCGTGGCCGTGTACCGGCGCTGAACGCGCGGTGGGCGGATGGCGTCGGCGCCAAGGGCTACGCTGGAGGCATGCTGCGAGATCGCTTCGGACGGACCGCCACCGATCTGCGGGTCTCGGTGACCGACAAATGCGATCTGCGGTGCACCTACTGCATGCCGGCCGAGGGGCTGCCCTGGCTGCCGCGCGAGGAGGTGCTCACCGACGAGGAGCTCGTCCGGCTGGTGCGCATCGGCGTCGAGCTGCTCGGCATCCGCGAGGTGCGGCTGACCGGCGGTGAGCCGCTGATCCGGCCCGGCCTGCCCGACCTGATCGGGCAGCTGGCCCGGCTCGCGCCGCGGCCGCGGCTCTCGCTGACCACCAACGGCGTCGCTCTCGCCCGGCTCGCCGAGCCGCTCCGGGCCGCGGGCCTCGACCGGGTCAACGTCTCCCTGGACACGCTCGACCCGCAGCTGTTCCGCACCCTGACCCGCCGCGACCGGCACGACCGGGTCGTCGCCGGGATCGACGCGGCGCTCGCGGCCGGGCTCGGCCCGGTGAAGATCAACACGGTGCTGATGCGCGGGGTCAACGACCACGAGGCCGCGGATCTGCTGCGCTGGAGCCTGGAACGCGGCTGCGAGCTGCGCTTCATCGAGCAGATGCCGCTGGATGCGCAGCATGGCTGGGACCGGGAGAAGATGGTCACCGCCGAGGAGATCCTGGAGCAGCTCTCGGCCGAGTTCGAGCTCGTACCCGAGGGCGCAGAGGCGCGTGGCGCGGCCCCGGCCGAGACCTGGCTGGTGACCGGATACCGGGCGGCCGACGGAAGCCCGGCGCGGGTCGGCGTGATCGCCTCGGTGACCCGGCCCTTCTGCGGGGACTGCGACCGGGTCCGGCTCACGGCCGACGGCCAGATGCGCACCTGCCTGTTCGCCCGCGAGGAGTCCGACCTGCGCGCCGCGCTGCGCGGCGGCGCCGAGGACGCGGAGATCGCCGAGCGCTGGCGGATCGCCTTCCTGGGCAAGAAGGCCGGCGCCGGGATCGGCGAGCCCGACTTCGTCCAGCCGATCCGCCCGATGTCCGCGATCGGCGGCTGAGCGAGGCTGAGCCAGGCCGGGTTCGGCCGACCACGTCGCCCGGAACGGAGAATCTCCCGCATGCGATGCGGAGTGCGGGAGAAGTCTCGGAAAAGGCGAATGGTCGGCACACGGGGGGGATGCCGACCATTCGCGGCAGGCGCGGCTGTCGACGGCGGCGCCTGCGGGGCAACACCTCGACGGGGGAACGAGGCGTGCGTAAGAAGTATGGCACACTCCGGCGGTAGGTGTGAACTCCAGACCAATATGACTTGCACTGAACTCGCGCCGACCCAGGTTGACCGCGTTTCCGCAGGTCAACTTCGGGGTTGAACTTACTCTGGGTGGTCCTGATGTTCCGTCAAGTCATCGTCCGCGGACCATTCCGCGGACCATTCTTGATCGTCTGTACCAGAGGTTCCCGCGATGCTACGGTCCGGCGTCGGCAGCTCGTTCCGACGTGGCGCGCCTAACATCAGATTGGTCGGCGCGGGATCCTGCGCGGGGCCCCCGTTGGCGCGGATCACGGCCACGTAGGGGATGATCGTGGCCACCAGGCCCAGGATCACCCGCTCCATGATCGTGAGTCCGGGCACGAACACCACGACGATGATCGCGACGACCCGGAAGGCCATCGTGGCGGCGTACTGCTTCTGCCGCCTGGAAACGTCGTCCAGGTGGCTGCCGTCCGCCGTGGTGATCCCGTACGCGGCCGTCGGTCGCCGCCGCCGGGAGATGGAGAGCCTCACACCCCCAGCCTAGATCCGGTCGAACGTCCCGTTAAGACCGGGTCCACCGGAGCGATCAACGCCTGCCGCGTTTCTTTGTACGGTCCGCTAGGGCAGGCCCGCGCGCCGAGCCGGTACGGTAAGGCCTGGAACGTGGCGGCAGCAGCCGCGGAGCGACGTCAGAGAGGTCCGGGCACTGTGAGTAGGTCAGTACTCGTCACCGGCGGGAACCGGGGCATCGGCCTCGCCATCGCCGCCGCGTTCGCCGAACAGGGGGACAAGGTCGCGCTGACCTACCGTTCCGGTGAGCCGCCCGAGCTGAAGGCCGCGGGCGAGGGCTCGGTGCTCGCCGTGAAGTGCGACATCACCTCGGCCGAGGACGTCGAGCGGGCCTTCGCCGAGATCGAGGCCGCGCACGGGCCGGTCGAGATCCTGGTGGCCAACGCCGGGATCACCCGCGACACCCTGGTGCTGCGGATGAGCGAGCAGGACTTCACCGACGTCGTCGACACCAACCTGACCGGCTCCTTCCGGGTCGCCAAGCGCGCCGCCAAGGGCATGCTGCGGCTCAAGCGCGGCCGGCTGATCTTCATCTCCTCGGTGGTGGGCCTGTCCGGATCCCCGGGCCAGGTCAACTACGCCGCCTCCAAGGCCGGCCTGGTCGGCATGGCGCGGTCGCTGGCCCACGAGCTCGGCTCCCGCTCGATCACCGCGAACGTGGTCGCGCCCGGCTTCGTGGACACCGCGATGACCGCGGAGCTCACCGAGGACCGCAAGAAGCAGATCCTCGACGCCGTCCCGCTGCGCCGCTACGCGCAGCCGGAGGAGATCGCCGGCGTCGTCACGTTCCTGGCCTCGCCCGAGGCCGCGTACATCACTGGCGCCGTCGTCCCGGTCGACGGCGGTCTCGGAATGGGGCACTGAAACAGCATGGGTATTCTCGACGGCAAGCGCATCCTGATCACCGGCGTGATCACCGACGCGTCCATCGCCTTCTCGGTCGCGCGGCTCGCCCAGGAGGAGGGCGCCGAGGTCGTGCTCACCGGCTACGGCCGGCTCAGCCTGGTCAACCGGATCGCGGCCAAGCTGCCCAAGCCCGCCCCGGTGATCGAGCTCGACGCGACGAACGAGGAGCACCTCGCGGCGCTGGAGGCCAACGTCCGCGAGCACGTCGACGGCATCGACGGCCTGGTGCACTCGATCGCCTTCGGCCCGCAGGACGCCCTCGGCGGCAACTTCCTGCACACCCCGGCCGCCTCGGCCAAGCACGCGTTCGAGGTCTCCGCGTTCTCCTACAAGTCCCTCGCCATGGCGGCCCTGCCGCTGTTCGGCGAGAACGGCGGCTCCATCGTCGGCATGGACTTCGACGCGCAGGTGGCCTGGCCCGGCTACGACTGGATGGGCGTCGCCAAGGC
>DASTAE010000108.1:0-66453 GCA_035712985.1 Actinospica sp. | reverse complement strand
CCCGCGTCGGGGCCGGCCCTTGTTCCTCGCCTTCGCCGATCCGCTCATCGGGCACCTCCGCCGCGTCGCCTGAAGATCTTCAGTTGATCGTCACCCAGGCGGGCGAATTGATCGCGGAGGCACGCCGTTCACTCACTCGGTTGTATCAACCAACGATCTCCCCAGGTACAGCTCGCGGACCACGGTCTCCAGGTCCCGGTCGGCACGGAGCTCGTCGAGGGAGCCGTCGTAGGTGACCCGGCCGTGGTCGATCGCGACGACGCGCGAGCACAGCCGTTCGATGTCGGCGATGTCGTGCGTGGTGAGCAGGATCGTGGTTCCGTTGCGCCGGTTCAGATCGCTGAGGAACTCGCGCACCGCGTGCTTGGAGACGACGTCGAGGCCGATCGTCGGCTCGTCCAGGTACACCACGGCCGGGTCGTGCAGCAGGGCCGCGGTGATGTCGCCGCGCATCCGCTGACCCAGGCTCAGCTGACGGACCGGCTTGTCCAGGAAGGGGCCGAGGTCCAGGGCCTCGGTGTAGTAGGCGAGGTTCGCGGCGTAGCGGTCGGCGGGGATCCGGTAGAGGCGCCGCAGCAGCGTGAACGAGTCCTGGAGCGGCAGGTCCCACCACAGCGTCGTGCGCTGGCCGAACACGACGCCGATCCGCCGCGCCAGCCGGACCCGGTCGCGCTGCGGCTCGAAGCCCGCGACACGCAGCAAGCCAGAGCTCGGCGTCAGGATGCCCGTCAGCATCTTGATGGTGGTGCTCTTGCCCGCGCCGTTCGGTCCGATGTAGCCGACGAGCTCGCCTTCGGCCACGCGCAGGTCGATGCCGTCGACGGCGGTGAAATCGGACTGCCTTCGGGAGCGGAAGGTCTTGGTCAGGCCCTCGGCCAGGATGATCGGATCGGTCACGGCTCTCAGCTCCCGGTCGAGCGGTAGTGGCGGATGCAGGCGCGCCAGGCGAGGGCCGCGAGCCCGGACAGGGCGGCCGCGGCCAGCGGCGAGGAGAAGCGCAGGAAGCCGGGCAGGCCGAAGGGATCGGCGTGGCCCAGCACGTAGAGCGAGGGCTGCCAGGTCACGAAGGCGACCGGCAGCACGAAGGTCAGGGCGAGGCCGAGCGGCCGGCCGAAGATGGTCAGCGGGTACTCGGTGGCGAACTCGGAGCCGTAGGTGAAGCTGTTCGCCACCTCCTGCGCGTCCACGGCCACGAAGCTGATGCAGCCGGTCAGCACCCAGAGCGCGCAGTAGATGACGAATCCGGCGAGCACCGTGCCGACGCAGACCAGGATCCGCAGCGCGGTCCAGTGCACGGGCAGCGCGTCGAGCGCCCAGGCCAGCGTGACGATCGGGGCGACGAGCTTGCCGAAGCGCTTCGGGGTGAACTGGTCGGCCAGCACCTGCGCGAGCGAGCTGACCGGACGGATGAGTACGAGGTCGAAGTTGCCGAGCCGGATCATCGTGGCCAGCGATTCGACGCCGCTGGCCGCGGCGTCGGAGAGCGCGAAGGCCAGCCGTGTGGTGCCGTAGAGGTAGAGCGTCTCCGGCAGGGTGAAGCCCTCGAGCGTGCGCACCTGGGTGTAGATCACCAGGATCGCGATCAGGTCGAGGCAGGTGGTCAGGAGTTGGGCCAGGGTGGTGAGCACCAGCGAGACACGGTACTGAGACGAGGCGCGCATCCACATGCGCACCAGCAGCAGGTAGGCGCTCGGGCCCCACAGGGGCTTGTCGTCAGCCACCCTGGACCACCACCTTCCGCCGCGCGGCCGCGGTGAGCAGCCGTCCGCCGCCGAGGAGCAGCAGCGACCAGAGGCAGCCGAAGGCGAGCGCATAGCCGAAGCCGCCACTCTGCGTGCCGAGCAGGACGTTCACCGGCATCTGTACGACGGCGGCCCACGGCGTGTGCCGGACCACGGCGCCGAACGCGCCCGGGATGATGGTCAGCGGCACGATCAGCCCGGAGCAGAACATCCCGGCGGCCACCAGGATCGAGGACATGCCGCGCTCGTCCATGGTCCAGAACGCGACCAGGCTCACGACGTAGCGCAGCGCGAAGCTGACCAGGTAGCCGAGCACGCAGCAGGCCGCGAACTCGGCCCAGCGCAGCGGATCGGCGGGCAGGCGGACCGGGAACAGCAGCATCCCGAGCAGCACCGGGAACCCGGACCGCAGCAGCACGGCGCCGAGCGCCCGGCCGAGGTCGAGGGAGAACCACCAGGCCTGGAAGTCGACCGGACGGTACAGGTCCACGGCCACGTCGCCCGACCGGATGCGCGGGCCGAGCTCGGTGTTGGCCATGAAGACGCCCATCGGCGTGAGCAGGCCCTGGGTCAGGAAGGCGTAGGTCACGGCCTCGGACTGGTCCCAGCCCGCGATCTCGGTCTTCTGCTTCCAGAGCGCGATCAGCACGAAGGCGCGCAGGCAGCCGAAGACGGTGTTGGTCAGCGAGCCGGCGAGGGCCGAGGAGCGGTAGGCCAGATAGCGGCGCAGCGATAATCGGACAGCGGTCAGGTACACGCGCATGCGGGACTCCACAGGGCGAGGCTTGCCGGAAAAAGGGGGAACTGCCGAGGCTGGCAGAGCGGGGCCGCCTCCGGCAAGCGGTTTTCCACCTGCGCCGCGGCGACGCCGAGGGCTGACGCCGTCCTTACACCCGATCCGGTGGACTGGAGCCATGTCCAGCGATGAGAACGAGGATCCGACCGGCCAGTTCGACGCCTTCCGGGCGCGGCAGGCCGAGGAGCGCGCGCAGCAGGAGACTCAGGGCGCTTACGGTTTCGCGCAGGAGACGCGGGTGCAGCCGCCGGGCGCGTACGCCTTCCCGCAGGAATACGCGGCGCAGCCCGAGGAGCCGGTCTTCCACCCCGCGCGGCCGACCGCGCGCCCGGTCGACCGGATGCGCTCCGTGCTGGTGCTCGCCGGCGCCGTGCTCGCGGTGATCGTGCTGGGCCTCGGCGCCTGGCTCGCCTTCGGCTCGTCCTCGGCCCCCGCCGCGAGCGCCGCCCCCGGCGCCACGTCGTCCCCCTCCCCCACCGGCACCGCCACCGCGAAGAAGGCGGCGTACCACGTGACCATCGTGTCCCTCGGCGCCGACTCCTTCACCGGCACCCTCGAGGCGACGGGCCAGACCGTCACCGTGACCTTGACCGCCCGGACCCGCTACGGCACCAAGGCACACCCCTTCAGCAAGACCGACCTCGCGACCGGCCTGATGGTCTCCGTCCGCGGCCGCCGCACCGGCACCGGGGCGATCACGGCCACGGAGGTGACGCAGACCGTACGATCGACCGCATGACGCGTGACGTGGCGTTCCTCGTCTTCCCCGACTTCCAGATCCTCGACCTGACCGGACCGCTCGAGGTCTTCTCGCAGGCGGAGCGGCATGCGCGGGGGGCGTACGCGCTGCGCACGATCGCGTTCCAGGCGGGGGCGGTGACGTCGAGCAGCGGGCTTACGGTGCACGCGGAGGCGGCGGTGCCGTTTTCGGGGGCTGACACGCTGATCGTGGTCGGCGGGCGCGGGATGGACGCGGCGCTCGCGGAGCCCGGCTACGCGGCGTGGATCAAGGACGCGGCGACGCGGGTGCGGCGGATCGCGTCGGTGTGCAGCGGGGCGTTTCTGCTGGCCGAGGCGGGATTGCTGGACGGTCGACGTGCCACGACGCACTGGACGCGGGCTGCGGACCTGGCCGAGCGGTACCCGAATGTGAGCGTGGACGCGGATCCGATCTTCATCCGCGAGGGCGAGGTCGCCACGTCGGCCGGGGTGACGTCGGGGATCGATCTCGCGCTCGCGCTGGTCGAGGAGGATCTCGGCGGGGCGCAGGCCCGGCGGGTGGCCCGGCAGCTGGTCGTGTTCGTGCAGCGGCCGGGGAATCAGCGGCAGTTCTCGGCGCAGCTCACGGCCCAGCGCCCGGCGCGCGAGCCGATCCGCGAGCTGCTCGGCTATATCGCGGACCATCCCGACGGCGATCTGGCCGTGCCCGCGCTGGCCGCGCGGGTCGGGCTGAGCGAGCGTCAGTTCCTGCGCGTGTTCCCGGCGGAGACCGGGCGCAGTCCGGCGGCGTACGTCGAGGCGGTCCGCGTCGAGGCGGCGTGCCGGCTGCTGGAGACGACCGAGGACGGGCTCGACCGGATCGCGCGGGTCTGCGGTTTCGGGACGCTGCGTACGCTGCAGCGCTCCTTTCAGCGCGGGCTCGGCGTCGCGCCGCACGAGTACCGGGAGCGGTTCGCCCGCACCGGCATGGCGTAATCTGTCGCCAACGTGTCATTGCCGCCATGCCGGAGCGGAGGCGAGACTCGGGGCATGGACATCGTGATTCCGCTCTTTCCGAACTTCACGGCCCTCGACGCGATCGGGCCGTACGAGGTGCTGCGCGGCCTGCCGGAGGCGCGGATCACCTTCGCGGCCGCCGAACGTGGGCTCGTGCACGCCGACAACCCGGCGCTCGCCATCCAGGCGACCGCCGCGCTGAGCGAGATCGACGCGGCCGACATCCTGCTGGTCCCGGGCGGTGGAGGAACGCGCGTGGCCATGAAGGACGAGGCGATGCTCGACTGGGTCCGCCGCATCCACGCCACGACGACGTACACCACGTCCGTGTGCACCGGCTCCCTCGTCCTCGCCGCGGCCGGACTGCTCGACGGCCTCGAGGCGACGACGCACTGGGCGCGGGTGGCGCTGCTCGAGAGCCTCGGCGCGAAGTACACCGAGCGGCGGGTCGTGCAGCAGGGGAAGGTCCTCACCGCGGCCGGGGTCTCCTCCTGCATCGACATGGCGCTGACACTCGCCGCGCAGCTCGACGGCGACGACCGGGCCATGGCGATCCAGCTCTACATCGAGTACGACCCGCAGCCCCCGTTCGACGCCGGCTCGCCCGCGAAGGCCGGCCCCGCGATCGTGGCCCTCACCGGGATGCTCAAGGACTGACGCGGCGCGTGTCGGTGGCGCCGTTTACGGTGGTGACATGACGAAGATTCCGCAGGACGTGGCCGACCTGCCGTACGCGCACGCGCTGGAGCCGGGTCCCGGTCCGCTCGAGCGCGACCGGGACTACGACCTCTGCCACTTCGAGTCTGCGGACGTGCGGGAAGCGGACCTGGGCAGCAGCCGGTTCACCGAGTGCGCGTTCGAGAGCGCCCAGCTCGACACCGTGCGGCTGCGGCGGGCGAAGTTCACCGACGTGTGGTGGCGCGGCTCGCGGCTGCTGACCACGGACGTCGCGGAGACCGAGTGGCTGGACGCGACGATGCTCAGCAGCGCGCTCGCCGGGATCGAGGCCTTCGGGGCTCAGCTGCGTCGCGTGGTGTTCCAGCGCTGCAAGCTGGACGCGGTGAACCTCCGCGGCGCCGCGCTGTACGACGTCGTATTCGAGGACTGCATCCTGCGGGACGTGGACTTCTCCGGGGCCAAGCTGCTCGAGGTGCGGTTCCCGGGAAGCGCGCTGCGCGGGTGCAAGTTCGCGAAGTCGAAGCTGGCGAAGGTGGACTTCCGGGACGCGACGATGGTCGAGGTCATCGACGGCTACCAGAACCTGCGCGGCTCCGTCATCGACAGCGGCCAGGCCGTCGAACTGGCGGCGGATCTGGCCCAGGCCCTCGGAATTACCGTGAAGGATCAGTGATGCCTTCGATAGCGTGACCGCATGAACGACGGCGTGGACCGTACGAAGACAACTGAAAACGCCGAGGGCTGGCGCGAGCGACGCGGCCCGATCGCGGTGCTCACGGGCGCGGGAATCTCCACGTCATCCGGCATCCCGGACTTCCGCGGCCCGATGGGCGTGTGGACGCGGAACCCGATCGCCGAGCTGACCGCGAACTACGTGGACTACCTGCGCGACCCCGAGCTCAGGACTCGCTCCTGGATCGCGCGCCGGGACAATCCCGCGTGGCGGGCGGAGCCGAACGAGGGGCATCTCGCGCTCGCCGAGCTGGAGCGGCACCGCTCGGTCAGGATCCTGACGCAGAACATCGACCGGCTGCACCACAGGGCGGGTTCGACCCCGCGCAAGGTGCTCGAGCTGCACGGCAACATGTTCGAGGTGGTCTGCACGCAGCCCTCGTGGCGCTGCGACTGGACGGGCTCGATGCGCGAGGTGCTGGACCGGGTCGCGGCCGGGGAGCCCGATCCGCCGTGCCCGACCTGCGGCGGGATCCTCAAGGCGGCGACGATCATGTTCGGCCAGAACCTGGACGAGCAGGTCCTCGGCCTGGCCGGCGCGATCTCCCGCGGCGCCGCGCTGTTCCTGGCCGTGGGCAGCTCGCTGCGGGTGCAGCCGGCGGCCGGGCTCTGCGAGCTGGCCGCGATGCACGGCGCCGAACTGGTGATCGTCAACAACGAGCCGACCCCGTACGACGACCTGGCCACCGAGGTGGTCCGCGAGCCGATCTCGGAGGCACTGCCCCGGATCGTCGCGGAGCTCAGCGCGGTGGAACAGCCAGACTAGCCGCGGCAGAGAACGGCTCGCGGGACACGGGCCGCTCGCGGGCGGCGGGCGTGGGCGGCCGGCGCGTGGGCGAGGGCCGGCAGAGAACGGCTCGCGGGACGCGGGCGGTTGCGGGACGCGGGCGGGCGGCGGGCGTGGGCGGCCGGGGCGTGGGCGAGGGGCGGCAGAGGGCGGCTCGCGGGAGCGGCTAGAAGGTCTCTTCTTCCTGGATGTACGAGATGCCCTGGAAGCCGCTGCCGATGATGGCGCCCATCCGGCGCCGCATGAAGGGGCGCAGGCCCTCGGGCAGGGCGTCGGGGGCGAAGAAGGCGATCTCGGCGATCTCCTCCTCCTGCGGGACCAGGGCCGCGGGGTCCTGGCAGAGGCCGACGTCGAAGGTGAAGTTGAGGAACTGCACCGGGCCGGCGCCGCGGCCCGCCCACTGGACGACGAGCAGCGCGGCCGGGCCGACGACCCCGTGGCCGAGCTCCTCGAGCACCTCGCGGACCGCGGCGTCGGCGGGCGGCTCGTTGTCGTCCACGACTCCGCCGGGCAGCGACCAGCCCTCGCGGTAGGTGTTGCGCACCAGGGCGATCCGGCCCTGGGTGTCGCGCAGCAGCGCGCTGGCCGACAGGGCCACCTTCGGGACGGAGGCGTACCAGGCCGCGGTCTCTTCCGGGGTGAAGCGGATCGTCGTCACGGGAGTGATCCTCCCACACGCTGCCTTTACAGTGGGCTCGTGATCGAAGTGCGGGAGTTCCTGGAATCGGCGGCGCGCGCGGCGTCCGCGCACCTGAGCGGGATCGGCGAGCGGCCGGTCTGGCAGCGGGTGCCGGGCGGGTTGGCGGACGAGCTGGCCGGGCAGCCGCTGCCGGAGGGCGGCACGGATCCCGCGGCGCTGCTCGCGGACGTCGAGCGGCGGGTGCTGGCGTATCCGATGGGCAACGGGCATCCGGCGTTCTTCGGATGGGTCAACGCGGCGCCGCACCCGGCCGGGATCGCGGGCGCGCTGCTCGCGGCGGCGGCGAACCCCTCGTCGGCCGGCGGGGACCATGCCGACGTGTACCTGGAGCGCGGCGTGGTGCGCTGGATCGCCGAACTGGTCGGCTTCCCGCACGAGACGGGCGCCGGACTGCTGACCTCCGGCGCCTCGATGGCCACGATCGTGGCGATCGGCGCGGCTCGGCACCGCGCCCTCGAGCGCGCGGGCTGGAACGTGCGCGAGCAGGGGCTCTCGGGAGCGCCGCGGCTCACCGCGTACGCCACGGCCGAGGTGCACTCCTGCGTCGGCAAGGCGATCGAGCTGCTCGGCATCGGCAAGGCGAACCTGCGGGTCGTGCCGGACGACGGCTTCGGACACATGGACGTGAGCGCCCTGCGCACGATGATCGCCGCGGATCGCGAGGCCGGGGCGCTGCCGTTCCTCGCGGTCGGCTCCGCGGGAACCGTGACGACGGGCGCGGTGGACCCCCTGCGCGAGATCGCCGCCGCGTGCGCCGAATCAGAAATCTGGTTCCACGTGGACGGCGCCTACGGGGCGTTCGGCGTGCTGGACCCGGTGATCTCGGAGCGCTACGCGGGCCTGGAGCTGGCCGACTCGGTGGCACTGGATCCGCACAAGTGGCTGCAGGTTCCCGCGGGCGTCGGCTGCCTGCTGGTGCGCGACCGCGCGCAACTGCGCGCCACGTACTCGCTGGTCCCCGCGTACCTGCGCGATGATTCGGCGGATTCGCTCGGCTGGTACAGCGAATACGGGATCGAGCAGACCCGGCCGTTCCGCGCGCTCTCGGTGTGGGCCGCGCTCGCGGCGCGCGGCCGCGGCGGGGTCGCGGCCGATATCGCGGCGTGCACGGGCGCGGCACGGCGGCTGGACGAGCTCGTCGCGAAGGATCCCGACTTCGAGCTCGCGGCCGAGACCGAGGTCTCCATCGTCGCCTTCCGCTACGCCCCCGCCGGGCTGAGCGACGCGGAATCCGACCGGATCACCCGCGATCTGGCCGTGGCGATCCAGCGGCGCGGCCGCGTGTTCATCACGGACTCGGTCTACCGGGACCGCCCGGTGCTGCGCGCCTGCCTGATCAACCCGGCCGTCGGCGAGGCGGAGCTGCGGCTTCTGCTGCAGGAGGCGCGGGCCGCGGCCGCGGCGCTCTAGTATCCGGACCGCCCTCCCGCCGTCTCCACCCCGTACTACGCTGTCGCCCGTGCTGAGATTGGGTGGGGACGATCCGCAGCGGCTCGGGACATACCGGCTGCGGGCGGTCATCGGCGACGGCGGAATGGGCCGGGTGTACCTGGCCGCGTCGCAGGCCGGCCGCGCGGTCGCGGTCAAGGTCATCGGTCCCGGCCTGGCGAACCAGGCGGGCTACCGGGAGCGCTTCGCGCGCGAGGCCAGGGCGGCGATGTCGGTGTCCGGGCTGTACACGGCGAGCGTCGTGGACGCGGACACCGCGGGCGAGCGGCCGTATCTGGCCACGGAGTACGTGCCGGCGCCCTCGCTGGCCGAGGCCGTCGCGAAGACCGGCCCGGTGCCGAATCCGACGGTCTTCGCGCTGGCCGGCGGCCTGGCCGAGGCGCTCGTCGCGATTCACCGCGCGGGCCTGGTGCACCGCGACGTGAAGCCGCACAACATCCTGCTGGCCGCGGACGGGCCGGTGGTCATCGACTTCGGCATCGCGGTGGGCGACGAGACCTCGCTGACGGCGGTCGGGATGACCGTCGGCACACCCGGCTACATAGCCCCCGAGGTGCTGCGCGGCAAGGACCCGAGCGCGCTGTCCGACGTGTTCTCGCTCGGCTGCGTGCTGGTCTACGCGGCGCGCGGCTCCGGTCCGTACGGCAGCGGCGATCCGCTGGCGATCGCGCACCGCTCGGCCAACGGCGAGCCGGACCTGACCGGTGTCCCGGACGAGGTGAGGGCGCTCGTCACGCCGATGCTGCAACGGGATCCGGCGCGCCGCCCGACTCCGGCGCAGCTGCTCCAGCACGTGGCGCTGTCCTCGAGCGTGATGCTGCACGACGGCCTGTGGCTGCCGGAGAGTGTCAGGGACCTGCTGAGCGCGCGCAAGCAGGAGTTGCAGCAGGCGCTCAGCTGGACGGTCCCCGAGCCCGCCCCGTCGGCCGTGCCCACCGCGCTGCCGCCGGTCACGCCGCCTCCCCTGACGCCGCCGCCGATGCCGGTGATGCAGCCGCCCTACCGCTACCCCGTTCCCCCGCCGACGCCGCCGAACGACTTCGCGGCGCTGCACGGGATGTCGCAGCCCATGCCGCCCGTGGCCGCCCCGGCGCGCAAGCGGACCGGCTTCTACGCACTGCTCGGCGCCGCGGGTGCCGTGGTGGTGGCCGGCGCGGTCGTGGCCGTGGTCCTGCTCGACAAGGGCGGCAGCACGAACTCGTCGAACACCGCGTCGGGCGGCACGAGCGGCGGCCCGGGGATCCACTCCTCCGCCGCCGCTGCAGCCGCCACCAGCGACGTCGCGACCTCGGCCGCCGCGACCTCGGGCGGCACCTCCGTCGCGCACTACAAACCCGGCACCTACACCGTGAACCAGCAGGTGGCCGTGGATCTGCTGGGCGACACGGTCGAGGTGGACAGCGTGACCGTGAACAACGACGGCTCGGTGTCGGTGAAGCTCACGTACACCGGCGCGATCTCCGGCGACTGGAGCTGCTCGGCCGCCAAGGCGGGCGAGACGACGCTGCAGATCGGCAGCGGCGGCACCGACGCGTCGACCGGCAGCGACTGCACGAAGGACCCGGGCAAGACCTGGTACATGGCCGCGGGCCAGTCGATCAGCGGCTCGGAGTACTTCGCGAGCGCCCCGGAGGGCAGCGGCGACTGGACGTTCTCGATGGACACGCTGACGGTCTACAACGTGCCCGAATTCCAGGGCTCGATTTCCGGCATATCGGTGCCCACGCAGTGACAATGGACCTGTGACCGCCGACCTCGCCGTCCCCGACGCCCCCGATTTCACGCCGGAGCAGTACGCGCGCTCGAAGGCCAGGAAGCGCGCCACGGCCCCGGTGCGCTACACGGCGCTGGCCGTCGACCTGGCGACCGTGCTCGTGCTCGGCTTCACCCCGGCGGGCAGCGGCATCGCGCGCTGGGCGGGCGGGCTGGCCGGCGGCGGCTGGATCGCTACCGCACTGCTGGGCGCGCTCGCCCTGCGCGTGCTGATGTGGGCGCTGGACCTCCCCTTCTCGCTCTGGCGCGAGAAGATCAACACCGAATGGGGGCTCAGCACCCGCGCACGCGGGCTGTTCTGGCTCGATTCGGTGCGCGGCCTCGTCATCGGCGCGGTCCTCTTCTGCGCCGTGTCGCTGGGCTTCTTCGCCATCACCCGCGCCGTGCCCGGCACGTGGCCGGTCGTCGCGGGCACGTGCGGCGTCGCGCTCGTGTTCGTGCTCTCCTTCCTGCTCCCGGTCGTGATCGAGCCGATCTTCAACAAGTTCCGGCCGCTCGAGGAGGGCGAGCTGCGCACCCGCCTGATGGGCCTGGCCGACCGCTCCGGCGTGAAGGTGCAGGACGTCCTCGTCTCCGACGCCTCCAAGCGCACGACCGCCGACAACGCGTACGTCTCCGGCTTCGGCAAGACGAGGCGGATCGTGCTGTGGGACACCACGATCCGGCACCTGGACACGCCCGAGATCGCGAGCATCGCGGCCCACGAGCTCGGCCACGCCAAGCGCCAGGACGTCGTCGTCGGCACGGCCGTCGGCGCCGTCGGCACCGTCATCTCAGTAGCCGTATTGGTCTGGGCCCTGTCCGCCGGTTTCCTGCACACCGCCGCCGACGTGACCGGTCCGCAGGACCCCCGCGCCATCGCCCTGCTCCTCGCGGTCGCGAGCATCATGGGCGCCGTGGCAGGCCCCTTATTCAACGCCTACAGCCGACGCATCGAGCGCCGCGCCGACCAGTTCGGCATGGACGTGACGCGCGACCCGGCCGCCGTGATCAGCACGTGGCGCCGCCTGGCCGTCAGCAACCTGGCCGATCTCGAGCCCAACCCCGTCGCCACGCTTCTGTTCGCCACCCACCCGCCGATCCCGGCGCGCCTCGCGCACGCGCGCGAGTGGGCCGCGGCGCACCGCCGCCCTACCGATACCCCCGCTTGAGCAGGTACTTCGCCCCCGCCGCGCAGTCCTCCGGGCTCAGCACCTCGAACCCGAACGCGTCCGCGAGCCGATCGGTCGTGTTGAACGCGGCGCAGACCGCCAACGCGTCCCTGATCCGCTGCGCGGACACGCCGGCCGCCAACACGTCCCGCATGGCCTCCGTGCTCACCGTCCCGTCCGCGGTCAGCCTCCCCAGCATCCGCAACGTGGCCCGCAGCGGTTCCGCGATCGGCGCGGTCTCCAGGTCCTCCAGCACCGCGGCGACCCGCGCCCCATCCCCGTACGCCCGGCCGGCGGTAGCCGTATGCGCGCCGACGCAGAAAGCGCTCCGGTTCACCGTCGACACGTAAGCCGCCATCAGCTCGCGATCCCCCACCGACCACTCGGACGGCCCGCGCATCGCCTCGTGCGTGAACTCCTTGGCGCGAGCCCCGTAGAAGTCCGGCCGATAGGAGACGAGCCTCACCGCATCCGGCACCGGCCGCCGCGAGAACAGCCTGATCGCCGCGAACAGCGCCTTCGTCCCCAGGCCGTGCCCCCGGTTCAGGATCTCGAGCCGCACTACCCGACCCCCTCGGCGCCGAGCACCGCCTCGTCCAACGCCGCCAAGCCCGCCTCGTACCGCCGGGTAGCCGCCCCCACCGCCGCGCACACCACGATCTCGAACAGCTGATCCTCGCTGAACCCCGCCGCCCGACCCGCCGCGAAGTCCCCCGCGCTCACCAGGGTCGGCGCGTCCACGACCCTCCCGACCAGGCCCGCGACCCCGGTCGGCACCCTCACGTTCCCGAACGCCGCGGCACGCTCCGGCGCGCCGGCCCGCCCCTGCCCGTTCAGCACACGCTCCACCAGCCCCCGAAACAGCGCCACCTTCCGGTCCGGATCCGCCACCCTCCCAGTCTGCGCCGAAGCGCTCACTCCCGCCACGACGCGGTGATCGCCGCGCGTTCCACCCACTGCCGGGCTCCCGCCCCACCGGGCTCCCAGCGCTCGCAGAACTCCTCGAGTTCCCGGCAGCGCGCAAGCCTGCTCGCCTGCCGCTCGGACCAATCGGGGACCAGTCCGCCGTACGCCGCGAAGAACTCCGCGAGCGCTCCAGCGTGCTCGGCGTGGTGGAACCGGACGATCCACTCGCACCACGCGAGGTCCTCGACAGGCCGACCGACGTGCGCGAACTCCCAGTCCAGCAGCGCGGTCACGGTGAAGTCGCCGGGGTCGAACAGCATGTTGTTCGGGCCGAAGTCGCCGTGGACCAGGACCGCTCCCGGCTCGGCGGGGATCGCGTGCAGTCGGCCCAGCACCTCGCCGGCCGACCGCAGCACGGCGGCCGCGTGCCCCTGCTCGATCAGGTCCTGGCCGTGCTCGCCGGGCAGGCGCTCCAGCGAGAGCCGGAGCGGCGCCGCGCCGTGGACGGCGGGTACCGGAAGCAGGCCGTGCAGCGCCGCCAAGGCCTCGCGCTCGCGGGCGCACCTTCCGGCCGCATCCGGGCCCAGGTAGTCCTTCTCGACGCGCCCCGCGCCGCCTCGGGTGTCGTTGGTGTATCCGTGTCGCATCGGCCGCATCCGCCAAGTCTGCGCCCAGCGGGGCCATCTCCGCACGTCACAGATCGATCGCTGACAGCGAACACGCCCCGGGGAACACCCCGTCAGACCGCCAAGTTGAGCACAGCAGACTCAACTTAATCAGCGCCGGGGTCTCAAGGCTCCGGCGGGCGATCCCGAGGGAGCCGTTCATGGCGATCACGTCCACCACCAAGGCCCTGCCCGTGCTGCCGCTCGACGACGACGTGGTGCTGCCGGGCATGGTCGTGCCGCTGGACCTCAACGACGGCGACGTGCGCGCGGCGATCGACGCGGCGCGGTTGGACCCGGACGCGGGCGAGCATCCAGAGCTGCTGCTGGTGCCGCGGCCCGACGGGAAGTATGCGGCGTACGGCACCCTCGCGGTGATCGAGCAGGTGGGCCGGCTGCGCGGCGGGCAGGCCGTGGCCGTGGTGCGCGGCACCCGGCGGGCCAAGATCGGGCGCGGGACGACCGGGCCCGGTGCCGCCCTCTGGGTCGAGGCGGAGATCCGGCCGGAGCCGGCCGCCAGCGCCCGGGCCACCGAGCTGGCCGAGGCCTACCGCGAGACCGCGATCAAGATCCTGCAGCACCGCGGCGCCTTCCAGGTCGTCGACGTCGTCAAGCAGATCCAGGACCCGTCGGCCCTCGCCGACTCGGGCGGCTACGCGCCGTACCTGACGATGGACCAGAAGCTGCAGTTGCTGGAGACCGTGGACGTCGAGAAGCGGCTCGAGCTGCTCGGCGAGTGGTCCCGCACGCACCTGGCCGAGACCGAGGTCAACGAGTCCATCAGCAAGGACGTCAACGAGGGCCTGGAGAAGCAGCAGCGGCAGTTCCTGCTGCGCAAGCAGCAGGAGGCGATCCGCAAGGAGCTGGCCGAGCTCGAGGGCCGTCCGGCCGACGAGAGCGACGACTACCGCGCCCGCGTCGAGGCGGCGAACCTGCCCGAGAAGGTGCGCGAGGCGGCGCTCAAGGAGGTCGAGAAGCTGGAGCGCAGCGGCGACCAGAACCCCGAGTCGAGCTGGATCCGCACCTGGCTGGACACGGTCCTCGACATGCCGTGGAACGAGCGCTCCGAGGACGCCTACGACCTGCCCGGCGCGCGTGCCGTGCTGGACGCGGACCACGCGGGCCTCGACGACGTGAAGGAGCGCATCGTCGAGTACCTGGCCGTGCGCAAGCGGCGCGAGGAGCGCGGGCTCTCGGCGGTCGGCGGGCGGCGCTCGGGCGCGGTGCTGGCGCTGGTCGGCCCGCCCGGGGTCGGCAAGACCTCGCTCGGCGAGTCCGTCGCGCGGGCGATGGGGCGCAAGTTCGTCCGCGTCGCGCTCGGCGGCGTGCGGGACGAGGCGGAGATCCGCGGCCACCGGCGCACCTACGTCGGCGCGCTGCCCGGCCGGATCGTGCGCGCGATCAAGGAGGCCGGGACGATGAACCCGGTCGTGCTGCTCGACGAGGTCGACAAGGTGGGCTCGGACTACCGCGGCGACCCGTCCGCGGCGCTGCTCGAGGTGCTGGACCCGGCGCAGAACCACACCTTCCGGGACCACTACCTGGAGGTCGACCTGGACCTGAGCGACGTCGTCTTCCTGGCGACGGCCAACGTGCTCGAGGCGATTCCGGGTCCGCTGCTGGACCGGATGGAGCTGGTCCGCCTCGACGGCTACACGGAGCAGGAGAAGGTCACGATCGCCCGCGACCACCTGCTGCCGCGCCAGCTGGAGCGCGCCGGACTGAGCCCCGACGAGGCCACGATCGAGGACGGCGCGCTGCGCCGGATCGCGGCCGAGTACACCCGGGAGGCGGGCGTGCGCGACGTCGAGCGCTCGCTGGCCCGCATCCTGCGCAAGGCGGCGGCCAAGACCGCGGTCGGCGACCTGGAGCTGCCGATCCGGGTGACGGCGGAGAACCTCGCGGAGTTCCTGGGGCACCCGCGGCACATCCCGGAGACCGCCGAGCGCACCGCGGTGCCGGGCGTGGCCACCGGGCTCGCGGTGACCGGCGCGGGCGGTGAGGTGCTGTTCGTCGAGGCCTCGCTGGCCGACCCGGAGACGGGATCGACCGGCGTGACCCTGACCGGCCAGCTGGGCGACGTGATGAAGGAGTCGGCGCAGATCGCGCTGTCCTACCTGCGCTCGCACGGCGCGGAGCTCGAGCTCCCGGTCGGCGATCTGAAGGACCGCGGCGTCCACGTGCACGTGCCGGCCGGCGCGGTGCCCAAGGACGGACCGAGCGCGGGCGTCACGATGGTCACGGCGCTGGGCTCGCTGCTCTCCGGCCGTCCGGTGCGCTCCGAGGTCGCGATGACCGGCGAGGTCTCGCTGACCGGCCGGGTGCTGCCGATCGGCGGGGTCAAGCAGAAGCTGCTGGCCGCGCAGCGGGCCGGCTCCACGGTCGTGCTGCTGCCCAAGCGCAACGAGCCGGACCTCGACGAGGTGCCGGAGGAGGTGCGCGAGGCGCTGGAGATCCACCTGGTCTCCGACGTGCGCGACGTGCTCGACCTGGCGCTCGCGCCGGCCACGGCGGCGGCCCCGCAGCGGGTGGCCGCCTGACCCGAAGGACGGGAGTCCGGCTCGGAGCGCTCTACTCCGGGTCGGACTCCGACGACGCGGCGGCTTCCTCCTCGGCCGCCGATCCCTCGGCCGTCGCCCCGTCCTCGGGGGCGGCGGCCGACGGCTTGATCAGCACGACGCCGGAGCTCAGGTCGATCGGTCCGCGGCCGGGCTCGGACGGGGACTCCACCTCGCGGGTGTGCTCGAGGCGCTCCTGCTCGTCCGCGCGGTGCCGGTGGCCCGGGCTGAACAGATCGAAGAAGACGGTCATGTTCCCAAGCTACCCTGCCGCGCCCGCGCTTCCTACCGGTCTGCGGTCACGAACGCGGCGAGGGCGGCCGTCGTCCTTTCGGTTGCGGTGCGGTTACTGGGCGGTGCCGCCGGCGAAGTCCGAGTTGAACTGCGTCTCGATGGTGCTCTCGACGCCGGTGTCGTTCAGGATGATGCCGAGCTCGCGGTTGTTGTTCAGCGAGTTGGCGGTCCAGTTCATCGAACCGACCTCGACGGCCGCGTCCGACAGGCCGTAGTCGGCGACGACGGCCTTGGCGTGGATGTACAGGCCGGTGCTGCTCGAGTAGCCGACCACCGAGCCGCCGGCCGCCTTGATCTTGTCGATCGCGCTGGTCCAGCTGGACGGGTCCTCGACCACGACGCGAACCGTGACTCCCGCTTCCGCCTGCGCCACGACCGCGTTGACGAGAGCGGAGTCGCTCAGTTCCTCCTCCTCGATGTCGAGGGTGGAGGTGGCGCCGTTGATGACCGACAGCAGCCGGGTCTGCGAGTCGGTGGGCGACCAGAGCAGGTTGTCGCCGTCGCTCGGGGTGATGCCGGTGCCGTCGAAGTCGGCGTTGAACACGGCCTCGATCGCCGACACGTCGTTCGAGTCGGTGTCGATGACGCCGTAGTCCCGGCCGGTGCTGTAGTACTGCGAGGTCAGGTTGCCGGACAGGATCATCGAGGTCGCGCCGTCCACCGTGATCGTCTTCTGGTGGGTGTAGGTGAACGCGGTCGAGGACCACGCGACGCTGACGCCGCCGTTGGTGAGCGTGTCGTAGGCGGCCTGGTTCTTGGACTGCTCGGCCTGGTCCAGGATGACGCGCACGGTCACGCCGGCGGACTCCAGGTTGACCAGGTCCTGCTCGGCGGTGGTGTCCTCGAGCTCGTACATGGTCATGTCGAGGCTCGAGGTGGCCGAGTCGATGAAGTTGTAGATGGTGGGCTGTCCGCCGGACGTCTGGTCGAAGACGAAGGGCGTGTAGGTGCCGCTCGCGGCGTGCGCCGGGTAGGCGACGAACGCGGTGGCTGCGGCGAGGACGGCGACCATGGCGGTCTTGCGGAACGCGCGGGCGTTCATGGTGGGTGAGACTCCTTCTGCGGTTGTGCCGTGCCTGTGGGTAGGAGGCGCGGATCCCGTGTCCGGGTGTGGATTCCAGATCATCACGGAACCCTGTCTCAGCACACTGCGTCCAGATGGAGGCCTCATGTCGGCTGCGTAACGGTTCCGTGAATCAGCTTACGGATTGTTGACACCTGCGATATTCTGGAATGTTAAGGCTGTATCGACCTGAAGGCCCACTGAAGACGACGTCGGCCCCCGCCCGTCCGGTGGCGGGGGCCGACGTCGTCGTATCGCGGGGTGCTACTGCGCGGTGCCGCCCGCGTAGTCGGAGTCGAACTGGGTCTCGACGACCTTCTCGACGCCGGTGTCGTTCAGGATGATGCCGAGCTCGCGGTTGGCGGTCAGCGAGTTCGAGGTCCAGTTCATCGAACCGATCTCGACGGCCGCGTCGGACAGGCCGTAGTCGGCCACGACCGCCTTGGCGTGGATGTAGTAGCCGGTGCTGCTCGAGTAGCCGACGACGGTGCCGCCGGCCGCCTTGATCTCGGAGACCTCGGACGAGTAGCTGGCCGGGTCCTCGACCACGACCCGAACGGTCACGCCGGCCTCGGCGCGGGCCACGACGGCGTTGATGAGGGCGGAGTCGCTGAACTCCTCCTCCTCGATGTCCAGCGTCTTGGTGGCGCCGTTGATGATCGACAGCAGGCGCGACTGCGCGGTGGTCGGCGACCAGAGCAGATTGTCGCCGTCGCCGGGGGTGATCGCGGTGTTCGCGTAGTCCGCGTTGAAGACCTTCTCGATCGCGGCCACGTCGACCTGGTTGCTGTCGATGACGCCGTAGTCGCAGCTGGTCGTGTAGTACTTGCTGGTCAGGTTGCCGGTCAGGATCATCGACTCGTCGCCGTCGATCGTGATCGTCTTCTGGTGGGTGTAGGTGAAGCGCGAGGTGTTGGACTCGACCACGCCGACGCCCGCCGCCTCGAGCTTGGAGATGGCGGAGGAGTTGTACGAGGTGTGCTGTCCGTCGAGCACGACGCGGACCGTGACGCCGGCCTCCTCGCGGGCGATGAGATCGTTGACCGCGGTGGTGTCGACGAGCTCGTACATGGTCATGTCGAGCGTGGTGGTGGCCGAGTTGATGAAGCTGTAGATCGTCGGCTCGGTGGCCGAGCTCGTGTTGAACACGAACCCGGTGTAGTTACTGGTGGCGGCGTGCGCCGGGAAGCCGGCGAGCGACGCCGCGGCGAGGCCTCCGGCCAGGACGAGGGCGGTCTTGCGGAACGCGCGGTCGCGCATGGGGATCCGACTCCTTCAACGATGGTGCCGTGCCCGTGGGTAGCAGGCGCGGATCTCGTGTGCTGGGGGCGATGTTCAGAGCATCACGCCCCGCGATTCAGCACACTGAATCCACATGGAGGCCGCATGTCGGCTCCGTAACGATTCCGTGAATCAGGTTCCGTAATATTGACCGCTGCGGTATGCTATAAAGTTAAGCTTCTACCCAGAAGCGGGAATGCCGCAGGGAAATCCGGACAGGACGGAACGAATCGTCCGCATCGGGTGCGTCAGACTCAGACTTCGAGGGGAAGACCGCGGCGCGGGGGCGCGAAGGAGGCTCAGGAGCCGGCGGCGCCGCGCAGCGGCCAGGCGCGGCGGACCCGGCGCTCCCAGGTGCGCCGGGCGCGGCTCACGGCGGTCGACTCCGCGCCGCGCTCCGGGCCGGAGGCCGTGAAGGTGGCGGTCACGACGGTTCCGGGCCGGTAGCGCGGGGCGCGCACGATGAGCGAGTCGGCCAGCTCCCGGGCGATGAACAGGCCGCGGCCGCCCTCGGCGTCCAGATCGGCCTCGACCTCGGCGCGCTCGGGCACGCCGAGCCCGCGCCACTTGCCCGCGTCCTTGACCGTGCACTCGACGGCCTTGCCCGCGGCGGTCGGCCTGCAGCGCAGCACCAGCTGCACCGGGCCGCTGCCGTGCCGCAGCGCGTTGCCCGCCAGTTCGCTGATGACCAGCGCCGCGTCGCCGGCGCGTTCGGCCAGGCCCCACTTCTCCAGCGCCACGGCGGTCAGCCGGCGGGCCTCCGCGAGCGCGGCGGGCGCGGTCAGCTCGGTGACCACCAGGCCGAGCACCACCTGGGGACTGATCGAGCGCACGGAACGTACGCCCATGGCCGAGACCAAGACTCGGCGCGCTATGCGGCTTGACTGACGCGCCACGGTTGTTCCACTCCAGCGGGGTCGAAACGGTTCAGTTCTGGGCCGTACCATTCCGGACCGCCTCGCTCCACCGCCGCCCCTTACGCCGCACACGTCTCAGGGATGGCTCGGCCTTCCGCGAAAAAGGCGATCCAGGTACCCGCCGCCTCGGGTACTCTCCGCGTCCACACCCTCACTCACTGCTTCCTTAAGCGCAGGTCATCGTGGGTGCCGGGGGTGAATCGCGAACCATGGTACGGACCGAAGAGTATCGGCCGAAGCCCTCCTCCGATACCCCCGCGCTGTCACAAAATAGGCGCGGGGATCTCCCATCGGGGCACGCTGAGCGCGCAGGGGCGCAATTGCATCCGTCCGTTGAAGCCGTTCCCGCCGGTCACCGGCGGGTTTTAATCTCAGGTCACTGCGACGTACCGGACGTGCCCGAACCCGTCTCGTAGGCGGGATTCGCGGTGACGCACGCGGACGCGTTCGCGCCGTTCTCCTCGTAAGAGTCGCTCGGCACGGAGATCGCCGCGCTGGCCGAGTAGCTGCTGCCCGCCGTCGAGTAGGTCGCGCCGCTGGTCCAGTCGGTGCCGATGGTCAGCACGAGGGTCGTACCCGTGCCGGTTTCCTGCAGCGCGGAGGACGGCAGGCGCAGGTCGGCGGCGAGCTCGTCCGCCGCGGCGGCCTCCGACGCGGAGTAGGCCAGGGTGGTCGAGGACTGCGTCGTGGTCGCGTCGCTGCCGGAGCTGTAGACGAAGCCGTCCTGGAAGACCTGCTCGACGACCGTCTGGTAGCGCTTCGTGGTGCCGGAGGCGTTCACCACGTCGACGTGCATCGGGTGCTTGCGGGCCGCGGCCTCCTCGGAGGCGTTCGGCGTCGAGGACGTCGTCGCGGCGGAGGACGCGGACGAGCCCGCGGAGGACGAGCCGGTGGCCGCGGAGTCGGCCGAGGCGCTCTCCCCGCCACTCGCGGTGGCCGAGGCGCTCGCCGCCGCCGAGGACGAGGAGTCCGCGCTGCCCGAGGTGGTGAAGGACTTGTCCTGCTCGATGTCCTGGAAGATCGTCGCGGCTTCGGAGGAGACCTCGACCCGGTCCTGGTAGTACGAGTCGCCGGTGTCGGTGTCCTGCTGCCACGGCATGGTCAGGAAGGTGGTGCGGTCCGCGTCCACCTCGCCGAAGTCGTCGGCCAGGCTGAGCAGGGCGGTGGCGCTGTCCAGGCCGTTGTCCACGGTCGTGTACTGGGTGACGGTCTCCGCGAGGGACTGCAACTCGCCGAGGTTCGTCAGCGTGGCGCTGGCCTTGACCTTGCGCAGCAGCGAGGACAGGAAGATGTGCGTGGCCTCCTCGCGGCCGAGGTCGGAGCCGTCGTAGAAGGCGTCCCTGGTGCGCAGGAACTGCAGCGCCTGGGTGCCCTCGACGTCGGTCGTCCCGGCGCCGATGGTCAGGTGCGAGTTCGGGTCGTGGACCGCCGCGGAGACGCAGACCGGGACGCCGCCGAGGTCCTTGGACAGGTCCACCACCCCGGCGAAGTCGAACATCATGTAGTGGTCGATGGTGATGCCGGTCAGCTTGACCACGGCCGCGACCTGGCAGGAGGCGCCGTACTGCAGGGCGCCGTTGACCATCCCGCGGCCGCCGCCCGCGCAGTCGGGCAGCTCGGTCTCGGTGTCCCGGGGTATGGAGAGCACGGTGGCGTTGCTGCGGTCGGCGGACAGGTGCACGATCATCTCGCTGTCCGCGTTGGCGCCGGTGCCGCAGTCCCCGCCGAGGCCGCAGTCGGCGGAGGTGCCCCGGGTGTCCGAGCCGATCAGCAGGATGTTGATCGGGGAGCGGCCGTAGGCGTCCACCGGCTCCGCGGGCTCGGTGAAGCCGGCCGGGAGCAGCGCGGTGTGCTTGAGGTTCTTCGTCAGGTGCTGGATGTCCCACGCGGCCAGCCCGAAGACGGTGGCCGCCCCGACGGCCGTGGTCGCGGTGACCGCCAGCGCGGCGATCTTCAGCCGCCGCCGGCGCGTGGCCCGGCGGGCGCGCCGCTGCGCCCGCTCGCTGTCGGGCTCCTCCGGCGCCTGCCCCGCGGACTCCTCGGACCGCTCGCCGCCCGCCGGCTCCTCGGGCGCAGGCTCGAGCGCGGACTCAGGGTCCGGCACCGGTTCCGGCGCGAGGGCCTCGGATTCCGCTTCGCTCTCCAGTTCGGGTTCCGCCTCCGCGGCTACTTCATCAGCAGCCTCATTCGGGTCCCGTTCGACGTTCGCTCCCACGCTGACTACTGACGTTCGGCCTAGACAGGTGGTTGCGAATTCGAGTTAAGAAGACCCTTAACACGTTAAACGCGGGTGAAGAGCCTGTCCCGCAGCAGCGCGAGCAGCGTCACGGACACCGCGAGCAGCACCAGGCTCAGCACGATCGCGGACTGCGGGTCGGTCTGGAAGGCGAGGTAGACCGCGAGCGGCATCGTCTGCGTGGTGCCGGGGAAGTCGCCCGCGAAGGTGATCGTCGCGCCGAACTCGCCGAGCGCGCGGGCCCAGGAGAGCACCGCGCCCGCGGCGATCGCCGGGAGCAGGTTCGGCAGCGTGATCCAGCGGAAGATCTGCCAGCGCCCGGCCCCGCTGGTGGCGGCGGCCTCCTCGAGCGCCGGGTTCAGGCCGTGCAGCGCGGCCTCGACCGAGATCACCAGGAAGGGCAGCGCGACGAAGGACTCGGCCATGACCACCCCGGCCGTGGTGAACGGCAGCGTGACCCCGAACCAGCGGTCCAGGTAGCCGCCGAGGATCCCCTCCCGGCCGAAGACGAGCAGCAGCGCCATGCCGCCGACCACCGGGGGCAGCACCAGCGGCACGGCGACGAGCGCCCGGGCGACTCCGCGCCCGGGCAGCTCCGTGCGCGCCAGCAGCCACGCCAGCGGGACGCCGAGCACGAGGCTGACCCCGGTCGCCGCGGTCGCGCACTCGAGCGAGAGCCGCAGTGCCGTCCACGTGCCGGTCCCGGAGATCTCCGAGGAAAGCCGGCTCCACGGCGTGCGCACCAGCAGGCCGATGACCGGCAGGGTCAGGAAGGCGAGCCCGAGCAGCGAGGGCGCCAGCAGCGCGATCGGGGCGCGGCCCTGCTTCAGCCGTCGCCCCGAGCCGCCGCGCCGCCTGGTCACGGAGCCTGGAATCCGGCCTTGAGCAGGACCTGCTCGCTGGAGGCGGACAGGACGAAGGTCTCGAAGGCCTGGGCCAGCCCCGGGTTCGCTGCGCCCTTGAGCACGTCGATCGGGTAGGAGTTGACCGCGGTGGAGGCGGTGGAGAAGACCACGCCGTCCACCTTGCCGTCCGCGCCGACGATGTCGCTGTGGTAGACCAGCGCCGCGTCCACCTCGCCGAGCTCGACCTTCGTCAGCGCGCTGGTCACCTCGGTCTCGTAGGTCACCGGGGTCAGCGTGACCTTGGCGGCGGCCAGCGCCTTGACGGCCGCGGATCCGCAGGGCACGGTCTTGGCGCAGAGCGCGACCTTGAGGCCAGACGCGGTGAGGTCCGCGAGCGAGGCGATCTTCTTCGGGTTGCCCGGGGCGACCGCGATCTCCAGGGTGTTCTTGACGAAGACGGTCGGGGTGCCGGTGCTGTTCCCGGCCTTCTCGACGGTCTGCATGGTGCTCTGGTTGGCCGAGGCGAAGACATCGGCCGGGGCGCCCTGGTCGATCTGCGCGGCGAGCGTGTCGCTGCCGCCGAAGGAGAACTTCACCGTGGTCCCCGGGTGCTCCTTCTCGAAGGTGGCCGCGAGTGCGGTGAAGGTCTTCTGCAGCGAGGCGGCGGCGAACACGGTGATCGTACCCGAGAGGGCCTGGCCGCTCCCGGAGGCCGGGTCCGAGGCCGCCGTGCCGGTCGTGGCGGACGAGGAGCAGCCCGCGAGGGCCGCTCCGGCGAGCGCTATCGCCGCGACGGCGGCGGCCGGGCGGGCGGGCGTGAACGTGCGCATCAGGGTTCGATCCGTTCCACGAGGACGTTGGTGGACTTGACGACGGCGACGGACAGCACGCCGGGCTCCAGGCCCAGCTCGTCCGCCGCCTCCCGGCTCATCAGCGAGACGATCTTGTGCGGCCCGGCCTGGATCTCGACCTGGGCCATCACCCCGTCCCGCACGACCCGGGTGACGATCCCGCGCATCCGGTTGCGGGCCGAGGACACGGCGCCGTAGCGCTCGCGCATCTCGGTGTCCGCGAAGGTGGCGGCGAAGGCGGCCAGGTCGGGTCCGGCGATGGTGCGGTGGCCGCTCTCGCCGCCTCGATCGGCGGGCAGGCGGCCCGCGTCGATCCAGCGGCGGACGGTGTCCGGACTGACCCCGAGCAGCTCGGCCGCCTCGCCGATGCGGAAAGCTCGTGTTTGCGTCACGTTTCAGCACTCTAGTGCCACAACTGCGAGATTTCTTGGCGGCTACGGCCGCAGCTGCCGGTTGTTACCCTTTCGACACCGGGCCGTATACGCACCGTACGCCGCGCGGCCAAATCAGTGGACGAGCACGGCGGCACCGAGGATCATGGCCGCTCGTGACCATGACGGAGAACGGCGCCGCGGCGGCCCGCGAGCTGATCCGCGACCTCGCGCTGCCCGCGCAGGGCGCGGGGCGCGCGTCGTGGCTCGACTGGGGCATGGTGGACGACAACGTAGATGTCGTCACCATCTGCCAGTTCCTGTTCCTCGCCGCGTTCGCCGAGGGACGCGAGCCGCACGCGCACCACGTCTCGATCCCGGAGTTCAGGAAGGGCGAGTGGCGGCTGCCGGAGGGCGCGCGGGTGCTGCGCGAGACCCGGACCAACGCCCGCACGGTGTACGCGGTGGGCGACGGCTGGAGCCTGCTGCTGCGGCGCTACTACCCGGGCCACGGGGAGGTCCAGGTGACCGCCCGGGACGAGGAGACGGCCAGGAGGGTCTGCCTTGAGGCGGCACGGCTGGTGCGGCGCAGGAGCAGGGAGCGCGACGACCGGGTCACCCTCGGCTTCTGGCACTCCACGCCGAAGGGCGCGGTCAACCAGGAGCGGGCGATCGAGGCGCCGAACTGGTCGGAGCTGCGCGGCAACTACACGGCCCCGGTGGCGACGCAGTTCGAGCGGCTGATGCGGCTCAAGGCCGCGGACGTGAACGGCAAGCTGATCCTGCTGCACGGGCCGCCCGGGACCGGCAAGACGACGGCGCTGCGCGCGCTCGGCCGCTCCTGGCGGAAGTGGTGCCGCACGGACTGCGTGCTCGATCCGGAGCGGCTGCTGAGCGAGCCCGGCTACCTGCTCGAGGTCGTGGCGGGCGAGGCGGATGAGGACCGGCGCTGGCGGCTGCTCATCCTCGAGGACTGCGACGAGCTGATCCGCGGGGAGGCCAAGCACACCGCGGGCCAGGCGCTGTCCCGGCTGCTGAACCTGACCGACGGCCTACTCGGCCAGGGCCAGAACATCCTGGTGGCGATCACCACGAACGAGCCGCTGGACCGGCTGCACCCGGCCGTCGTGCGCCCGGGCCGCTGCCTCGCGCAGATCGAGGTCGGCCCGCTGAGCGGGCAGGAGGCCGCGGCCTGGCTGGACAACGGCGAGCGGATGGCCCGGCCGATGACGCTGGCGGAGCTCTACGCGCTCAAGGCGGGGCGCGAGGGGCTCGGCACCATCACCGCCGAGCCCACCACCGGGCAGTACCTCTAGGCCGCCGAACGCCGGCGGGCTACGCCGGGAGTTCGAGCGTCGTGCCGCAGTCCTCGGCGACGATCGGCGCGGCGTGCGCGAGCGTCGCCAGGTCCTGCTTCGGCGGCGTGCTCGAGGCCGGATCGTTGGCGACGTCGCTCGCCGCGGCCGCGAGCACGTCGATGTCGTACGTGAGCCGGTATTCGCGATTGCCGGTCAGCGACTGGTAGAGCCCGGCGCTCAGGTGGCGGTACGCGCCGTAGTTGATCTTGTATACCTGGTACCGGCGACCGCTCACGGAGACCTTGTTCACGAGCGAGTAAGAGCCCTGCGGAACGAACGCCGCCCACGCGGACTCGACCCGCGAGCACACGGCGGCGTGCACCGCCGCGCTGTCGGTGGCCGCTCCGGTCGCGACCGCCAGCGCGGGGGCGGCGGCGTTCGCGGTGTCCCCGCAGCCGGCCAGCGCGAGGACGGCCGGCAGGCCCAGCGCCGCGAGCCCGATCCGGAGGCCGTGGCGGCGGAACGTACGCATTGATGTAGTGCCCTGAGACACGAGGCGGCTCCTCTACTTCCCGTGCAGCAGGAAGAAACCGTAGCAGGCGATCGACTGGGCGTCCTTGATCGTCCCGTCCCGCAGCATCTTCTCCACGTCGGACCGGCTGAACCAGGCGTGCCGCATGTCCTGCTCCTCGTGCTCGCGGTCCAGTTCGCCGGGCACGAGCTCGGTGGCCAGGTAGACGTGGCCCGCCTGCGAGGAGAAGCCGGGCACGCACCACAGCTCGCCGAGCAGCTCCCAGCGGCCGGCGCTCAGGCCCGTCTCCTCGAGCAGCTCGCGGCGCGCCAGCTCCAGCGGATCGCCCACCCGGCGGTCCGGGTAGGTTCCCATCGGGAACTCCCAGGAGCGCTCCCCCATCGGGTACCGGTACTGCTCGACCAGCCAGAAGCCGTCGTTCTCGTAGGGCACGACGACGGCGTAGTTGCCCTTGTCGACCACGCTGTAGATGCCCGGCGAGCCGTCAGCCCGCTCGATCGCGTCCTCGCGCACGCTCAGCCACGGGTTCTCGTAGACCACCCGGCTGGACACGGTCCTGATGTCCTTGATCTCGCTCACGCGGGCCACGCTATCGGCTCCGGGTGACCGGCGCGTTCCGCTGGCGCGGCGGCCCGGGGCGGAGTTAGGTGGAGTCGGCGCAGAAATCCGCAGAAGAATCCTCGATGGAGAGGCACTGTCATGAAAGTGACCGATTTCGTCCCCGGATCACCGTGCTGGACCCAGCTGGCCACCTCCGATCCGGAAGCCGCGCAGCGCTTCTACGGCGGCCTGTTCGGCTGGACCGCCGAGACCGACCCGAGGCCCGAGGCGGGCGGCTACACCACCTTCTCGCTGGACGGCAGCCCGTGCGCGGCCGTCGCCCCGCTGATGAACCCGAGCCAGCCGGTCGCCTGGCAGCTCTCCTTCGCCACCGCGAACGCCGACGAGACCGCGGCCGCGGCGCAGAAGGCGGGCGCGCAGGTGTGGATGGGCCCGATGGACGTCCTGGAGGCGGGCCGCTGGGCACTGCTCAGCGACCCGGCCGGCGCGGCCTTCGGGCTGTGGCAGGCGGGCGCCTTCCGGGGCTTCGGCGTGATCGACGAGCCGAACGCCTTCGGCTGGGCCGACGGCAGCACCCGCGACGTGCCCGGCTCGGTCAGGTTCTACACGGAGGTGTTCGGCTGGGAGGTCACCCCGGGCGACTACCCGATGTTCAGCCTGGCCGGGAACATGTTCGCCGGCGTGATGGACATGGGCGACTTCTTCCCGCCCGAGGTGCCCGCGCACTGGACGCCGTTCTTCGTCAGCGCGGACGTGGACGCGACGGTCGCGAGGGCGCGCGAGCTCGGCGCCGACGTGATGCACGAGCCCGAGGACGTGCAGATGGAGAACGGGCCGCGGATCGCCGTGCTGCGCGACCCGCAGGGCGCCGCCTTCGGCGTGTTCAAGCCCGCCGGGACGAGCTGATCCGTCGAGCGCGGGGCGGGCCTGACGTCGGGTCGGGCCCGCCCCGGTCGGCTCAGCTGACCGAGCTGTAGGCCACCACGCCGCGGCGGATCAGGCCCACCGCCTCGCGCGCGGCCTCGCGGACCCCGGTGCTCTGGTCGCCGGCGGCCGCGTCGGCGATCTGGCCGAGCAGGTCGATCAGCTGCTTGCACCAGCGCACGAAGTCGCCCGCGGGCAGGCCCACCTCGTCCAGCACCGCCTCGAGCCGGTGCCCGGAGGCCCAGCGGAACGCGGCCCAGGCGAAGCCGGTGTCCGGCTCGCGCTGGAAGTCGAGGTCGTAGTCGCCCTCCAGGTTGTGCGTCTCCAGCCAGATCCGCATCGTGCGCTCGATCGCCTCCCGGGCCGGGCCCTTGGGCACCCGCGGCGGCGGCGCGTCGTCGCTGATCCGGGCCTCGTAGACGAGCAGCGAGGCGGCGCAGGCCAGCTCGGCCGCGTCCAGCCCGTCCCAGACGCCCTCGCGCAGGCACTCGGCGGCGACCAGGTCGAGCTCCGAGTAGATCCGGGCGAGGCGGCGGCCCGGGTCGGTGACCCGCTCGCCGTCCAGGTAGCCGAGGACGGTGAGCACCGAGCAGACCCGGTCGAAGGTGCGCGCGATCGAGTTCGTCCGGCCGCGCACCCGGCGCTCGAGCTGCTCGGTCTCCCGCTGCAGCCGCCAGTAGCGCTCGGCCCAGCGCGCGTGGTTCTCCCGGTCGTCGCAGCCGTGGCACGGGTGCCGGCGCAGGGCCGCGCGCAGCCGGATGATCTCGGCGTCGTCCGCGGCCTCGGCGCGCTGCTTGCGCGGCCGGGTCGGCTTGACCCCCTCGTTGCCCGCCTTGGTGCGCAGCGCGGAGGCCAGGTCGCGGCGGGACTGCGGGGACTTCGGGTTGAAGTTCTTCGGGATGCGCATCCAGAACTGCGGCTCCACCGGCACCGGGAAGTCCAGCATCGACAGGCGCACCACCTGCCGCTCGGCGGTCAGCACGACCGGCCGCGGGCCCTCCTTGCCGGTGTCCAGACCGGGATCGAGCACCAGCGCCAGGCCCGCGCGGCGGCCCGAGGGCACCGTGATCACGTCGCCCGCCTTGAGCCTCTCGATCGCCGAGGCGGCCGAGGCGCGGCGGGAGGCCGAGTTCATCCGGGACAGCTCCGCCTCGCGGTCCGAGAGCGAGCGGCGCAGCGCCGCGTACTCCTCGAAGTCGCCCAGGTGGCAGCTCATCGACTCCCGGTAGCCGGCCAGCGCCTCGTTGTTCCGCTTGAGCTGCCGGGTCAGGCCGACCACCGCGCGGTCCGCCTGGAACTGCGCGAAGGAGCTCTCCAGCAGCGCTCGGGCGCGGGCCGTGCCGACCTGGCCGACCAGGTTGACGGCCATGTTGTACGAGGGCTTGAAGGAGGAGCGCAGCGGATAGGTGCGGGTGGACGCGAGACCGGCCAGCGCGCGCGGGTCGAGGCCGGGCCGGTAGAGCACGACGGCGTGCCCCTCGACGTCGATGCCGCGGCGGCCGGCGCGCCCGGTCAGCTGCGTGTACTCGCCGGGCGTCACGTCGACGTGCGCCTCGCCGTTCCACTTCACCAGCGACTCGAGCACCACCGAACGGGCCGGCATGTTGATGCCCAGGGCCAGCGTCTCCGTGGCGAAGACGGCCTTGACCAGGCCCTGGACGAACAGCTCCTCGACGATCTCCTTGAACGTCGGCAGCATTCCCGCGTGGTGCGCGGCCACGCCGCGCTCCAGCGCGTCCAGGAAGTCGTGGTACCCCAGGACGTTGAGATCCTCGCGCGGGATGTCGGCGGTGCGCGCGCTCACATGCGCGCGGACCTTGAGCCGGTCCTCCTGGCCGAGCAGCCGCACGTTGGAGCGCAGGAACTGCTGGACCGCGCCCTCGCAGCCGGCCCGGGAGAAGATGAAGGTGATCGCGGGCAGCAGGCCCTCGGAGTCGAGCCGGTCGACCACGTCCACCCGGCTCGGCGGGCCGGACCGCCCGCCGCGCCCGACGCCCGCCGAGCGCCCGCGCCGCCCGGGAGGCCCGAGCCGCTCCTCCTGCCGGCAGTAGCGCACCAGCTCGGGGTTCACCCGCGCCGCGTCCGGCGTCTCCGGGTCCGCCCCGTTGTAGAGGTCGAAGATCTTCCCGCCCGCGAGCACGTGCTGCCACAGCGGGACGGGCCGGTGCTCCGAGACGATGATCCTGGTCGCGCCGCGCACCGTCTCCAGCCACTCGCCGAACTCCTCGGCGTTGGACACGGTCGCCGAGAGGGACACCAGTTGCACCGACTCGGGCAGGTGGATGATCACCTCCTCCCAGACCGCGCCCCGGAAGCGGTCCGCGAGGTAGTGCACCTCGTCCATGACCACGAACCCGAGGCCGTCCAGCGCCGTCGACCCGGCGTAGAGCATGTTGCGCAGCACCTCGGTGGTCATCACCACCACCGGCGCGTCACCGTTGATCGAGTTGTCGCCGGTCAGCAGCCCGACGTTCGCGGCGCCGTGCCGCTTCACCAGATCTGCGAACTTCTGGTTGGACAGGGCCTTGATAGGCGTGGTGTAGAAGCACTTGCGCCCCTGGCTCAGCGCCAGGAACACGGCGTACTCCCCCACCACGGTCTTCCCGGCGCCCGTCGGCGCCGCCACCAGCACCCCGTGCCCCTCGTCCAACGCGGCACAGCCTTGGACCTGGAACTCGTCGAGCCCGAACGGATACAGAGCGGAGAACTGCGGGAACGGCGAGGCCATGTTCCTCATCCTAGGGGAAGGCTCCGACAACGGGAGATCGATTTCACGCCGTGCGGCGGG
The DNA here is from genome assembly GCA_035712985.1 of Actinospica sp. Taxonomy (GTDB): domain Bacteria; phylum Actinomycetota; class Actinomycetes; order Streptomycetales; family Catenulisporaceae; genus Actinospica. The sequence continues at coordinate 36,839 of DASTAE010000108.1, read as the reverse complement.
CGTCGGCAGCGGGTCTCATCACCGTGATTATCGGTACGCGCGGAACGGCTGAAACCTGGTCCCCCCCTGGGCGGGCCGCCGCCTAGAGGATGTCCTCCAGCGACTGGGCCTGCTCGACCTCGGCCGGGGTCAGGTCCAGATCGGTGGCCTCGTCCGGCGAGAGGTTGGCGCCCGGGGCCGCGGCGCGCTTGCGGGCGCGGCGGCGGTCGTTGAGTTCGGAGACGCCGACCGCGCCGAAGTAGAGGACGCAGATCGGGGCGGCCAGGGCGGTCATGCCGAAGGGGTCGCCGGTGGGGACGGCGATGGCGCCGAAGACGAAGATGACCAGGACGATGACGCGCCAGTGCTTGCGCATCGCCTTGGAGCTCAGGATGCCGATGAAGTTGAACAGCACCAGCACCAGGGGCAGCACGAAGGAGACGCCGAAGACCATCATCATCTGCAGGATGAAGGTCATGTACTGGCTCGCGTCCAGCAGCGTCGATCCGCCCGCACCGCTCAGGAAGGTCAGCAGCACCTGCATGATGACCGGGAACAGGTAGTAGCAGACCACCACGCCGGCGACGAACAGCGGCACGGCGGCGAAGATGAAGGAGAGGCTGTACTTCTTCTCCTTCTTGTACAGGCCCGGCGCCAGGAACGCCCAGACCTGGTAGAGCCAGATCGGGCTGCCCAGCACGATGCCGACGTACATCGCGATCTTGAAGGAGAGGCTGACCTGGGCGGTCGGGCCCTGGAAGACGATGGCGCCGTTGGGGCACTGCTGCGTCTTCTGGGCGACGCCGTGCACGCCCTTGATCGAGCAGACCGGGACCTCCAGGGCGTGCAGCACCTGGTTGCGGAAGACGAAGCCGAGCGCCGCGCCGATGATGATCGCCAGAGCGGCCTTCATCAGCCGGTTGCGCAGCTCCCGGATGTGCTCGACCAGCGGCATCCGTTCCGCGTCGTCCGCCGAGCGCCCAACCTTGCGTGCCACGTGTGGTCTGCCTGCCTATCCGTCTTCGAGTCCGCTAGCCGTCACGCCGGGAGACGATGTCCTCGGGACCCACCTCGACGACGCGCCGCTTCGGCAGCGGTACGTCGTCGCGCAGCGCCTGGCTCTCGGCCTTGAGGATACGGCGCGCCTTGCCGAGATCGCGCATCGCCCCGGGCAGCCGCTTCCAGCCGTAGAGCAGCAGCCCGACGACCACGATCAGGAAGAGGGACTCGGTGCGCAGCAGCATCGGTTGCGGCTCCATCGGACGGGTTTCGCACGGCCGGAAGGCGGCCATGCGTGGATCCACGGTCTCAGCGGCCGTGAAACTTTGTCAACGCCGCCGCGATGAAGGTTCTCTGACCGCGGGCGGCTCGAGCGCCTCGGTCAGCGCGCCCATCGCCTCGCCGACGACCTGCGAGGAGTCGCCGAACTGCTTGAGCAGCGCCTTCGCCGCCTTCCACACCGGCCAGGCGCACGCCGCGATCGCGATCAGGGCCAGCACCGCGAGCGCGGCGAACACGATCACCCAGGTCATGACGGTCACGTCGACCGAGCCTACCCGAGCGGGCGCCCCGCGAAGTCGTAGGCCTGCGCGTAGTCCACCACCAGGCGCGCCGTGCTGCCGGTCGGGTGCACCCGGTAGGGGCTGAAGGTGTGAATCGGGATCAGCACCTTCGGGTTGATCATCCGCACGAACTCGTGCAGGTCGTCCTGGTACGCGTGGCCCGAGCAGCCGATCCGGCGCAGCGGCACGTCGAGCTTGGCCAGCCAGTCGACGAACAGCTGCCAGCGCGGCTCGAAGGGGCCGAGCGGCTCGCCGTTCGCGTGCACGAAGACGCTGCGCGGGCCGAAGGGCATGTCGAGCAGGCTGGGGATGTCGTCGGCGTCGAGCTGGACCACGTAGCTCCCGGGCGCCTCGCGCACCGCGTCGAGGCCGACCTCGTCCACCGCGAGCGCCCCGTCGAAGCCGGCCGCGCGCAGGAAGGCCGCGGTGCGCTCGGGGTACAGGATCCGCCGCCCGGCGGCCTCGGCGATCGCGGTGAAGTCGCGGACCCGGTCGAAGTCGCGCGGGTACATCGCGAGCATCACCAGGTCGGGGTTGCCGGTCAGGTCGGCCTCGAACATCGCGTTCACGTCGACCTCGGTGCGCAGCGGGTGGATCTCCTCCCAGCTGAGCGTCGTGCCCTCGGTGACCAGCACGTCGGCGCCCGCGACGGCCTCGGCGAAGCCCCAGGACAGCTCGGGCCGGTGGCCGTGGAAGCGGAAGTCGCCGGTGAAGGCGAGGACGCCGTCGCTGGTGGTGACCCGGTAGCCGCTCGCGCCGGGCACGTCGTGGTCCACGTCGAAGCGCTCGACGGTCATCGGGCCCACGCGCAGCACCTCGCCGAGCCCGACCGGCCGCCAGTCGGTGTCCCCGGCGAAGGCGCGCGGTCCCGGCAGCGCCTCCTGGCCCTTCTCCAGCGCGTTCATCATCGCGATGGTGTCCGGCGAGGCGTGCACCGGGATCTCGGGGCGCACGAAGCCGACCAGGCCCACGTGGTCGATGTGCGGATGGGTCACGAACAGGGAGGTGGGCTCCTCCGGCTCGGCGAGCCGGTCACCGCCCGTCAGCGCGCCCGGGTCGAACAGGCCCGGGATCGCCGGGGCGGCCCCGACCCGCAGCCGGTCGGCCAGCTCGCGGCCGGGCCGCGGCGCCGCCGGGACCCGGAACAGGTCCCCGTCCTTCGGGATGTCCAGGCCCAGGTCGAGCAGCACCCGGTGGCCGCCGTCCCTGATCAGTACCTTGCTGGAGCCGATGACCCCGACCCCGCCCCAGAATTCGACACTGGCCGCCACGGCGTTAGCCCTCGCTGTTCTTCTCGTCGAGTGTGGCACGCACGCCGCCGGACACCGCGTCAGGCCGCCGCGACGACGGCGGCGGAGCGCGGGTCGGCGACCCAGGCGTGGATCGCGGGCAGCAACCGCTCGACGACGGGGGCTTGCGCCGTCGCCGGGCCGTCGGCTCGACCGAACCGATCAATGTACCCCGCGGCGGCCCCGATCTCAACCGCGGGCGCGAGGTCGTTGTAGTAGTGGTCGCCGAGCGAGAACAGCCGCCAGGGCCGGTCGCGCAGGTCCTCGCCGAGCTCGCCCTGCAGCAGTCGGCGCAGCCCGTCCGGCTTCCGCGCGCCGGACACGACGCCGTCGAAGGCCGCGGCGACGCCCATCCGCTCCAGCAGCTCGTCCAGGCCCGGGCGCGGGCTGTTCGTGGCCAGCAGCACCCGCACGGTGCCGCGCAGCGCGGTCAGCGCCTCGACGAGCGGGGCGACCACCTCGAGCTCGCAGCCCGGATCGAGCATGTCCTGCCGGGAGTGCCGGAAGGCCTCCTCGGTCACGTCGAGAGACACCCCGTAGCAGCGCTGGGCCACCGCCCACGCGGCGCCCCAGGCGTCCACCGCCTCGCGCAGCGCCGCGGCCTCCACGGTGTCGGTGCTCTGTTTCGCGGCGGCGACGCCCTCGGCGAGGTAGCGCTCGAAGGCGGCCAGGTAGCGCGCGGCCTGCTCGGTGGGCAGGCCCTCGGCGATCCGCCGGGCGTAGCGGCGGACGGGTTCGTCGCCGCGGTAGACGGTGCCGTCGAAGTCGACGACGAGGAGCAGTTCGCTCACGCCGCCACCTCGCTAGCGCTCGTCAGGCGCCGCTCGCGGAAGCACTGTCCTGATGATTCGCTCGCAAGCTCGCTCATGTACCGGGTCTCTAAGTTATTTGACGGATCCCGCGGCGGACAGCGCCCCACGGATGAAGTGGCGCTGCAGCAGCAGGAAGAACACGATCAGCGGGAGGGTGGTGAAGGTCGCGGCGGCGGCCAGGCCCGGGATGTCCGTGCCCACGTCGCTGCTGAAGGTGGACAGGCCGACCTCGATCGGCTGCACGCCGGCCGAGTTGGTCATGATCTCGGGCCACAGGAAGGAGTTCCACGAGCTCATGAAGACGTTGATGGCGACCAGGGCCAGCGCCGGCCGCACCGCCGGAACCCCGATGTGCCAGAGCACGCGCAGCCGGCCCGCCCCGTCCACCGAGGCGGCGTCCATGATCTCCTGCGGCATCGACGCGAAGAACTGGCGCACCAGGAAGATGCCGAACACGCTGGCTCCCCACGGCACGATCTGGATCCAGTACGTGTCGACCCAGTGGATGTCCGTGGCCAGCACGTAGTCCGGGATGATCAGCACGGTGCCCGGCATCATCAGCACCGAGAGGATGAGCAGCATCAGGAACTTCTTGCCGCGGAAGCGCAGCACCCCGAAGGCGAATCCGGCCAGCACCGACGTGATCAGGCACAGCAGCACGGTGGCCGAGGCGATGAACAGGGTGTTGAGGAAGAAGCGGATCCACGGCGCCTCGTCCCAGGCCCGGGACCAGTTCGACCAGTTCCAGGACGGAACCAGCTGCGGCGGGAAGCGGTAGAAGCCGCCCGGCTTGGCCGTCGAGATGACGAAGGTCCAGTAGAACGGGAAGACGAACGCGAGCCCGAGCAGGACCGCGAAGGCCTTGCGCGCCAGGCTTCCCCATCTCGGGCCGCGCGGGCGCGCAGCCCCGCCCCCGGGCTTGTGGCCCGGGAGCGGAGCGTCCTGCGGGGTGCTGCTGCTCACGAATCAGCCTGCTTCTTCTGGAGGCAGGCCGTCTGAGCGGTGTTGAGGGCGCTGGTGGCGTTGGTTCCGGACAGGCCCGCCTGCAGGGCGGTGGCCAGCAGGGTGCCGCAGTCGTCGACCCACTGTTGCGGCGGGTCCACGATCGCGGTGTTCAGGCCGGTGGCGATCTGCGACACCCAGGGGTTCTTGGCGAGGTACGCGCTCATGCCCGGGTCGGTCAGCGCCTGCGCGGTGACCGGCAGGTAGCCGGTGCCGGAAGACCACACGGCCTGCTGCGCCGGAGTGCCGACGAACTGAAGGAAGTCCCAGGCGGCGGCCTGCTGCTGCGCGGTGGCCGAGCTGAACACGAAGAAGTTGCCGCCGGCCATCATGTCGGTGGACGGGACGGCCGTGGTGGTCAGCTTGAACTTGCCGCCGACGGCCTGGTTCTCGTAGTAGTAGCCGGCCGAGGAGGAGATGTCGGCCAGGCCCTTCTGGCCGCCCAGCGCGGTCTCGCCCGGGTAGTTGGTGCCGGTGGCCAGCGCGCCCTTGGTCTTCAGGTTCTGCAGGTACTGCAGCGACTTGACCATGGCGGCCGAGGTGAACTGCGGGGTGCCGTCGGCGGCGTAGGCCGCGGTGCCGTTCGACGCGGCGAGCTCCTCGAGCCACTCCTCGCCCGAGGTCTGCGCGCTCGGGTCGATGGTGATGCCGGTGACGCCGTTCTTGGAGGCGGCCTCGAGGTCGGTGGCGAAGCTGTTCCAGTCGGTCGCGGCGGTCAGGCCGTTCGCGGAGAGCATGCTCGAGTTGTAGAAGATCACCTGCAGGCTCTTGCCGATCGGCCACATCGCGAGGGTGCCGTCCGGCAGGTAGAGGTCCTTCTGCACGCCGGTGTAGAAGGTGGACAGCTCGGCCGGGGTCTTGGTGCCGGCCAGGGTGCTGATCGGCACGATCTTGCCGCTCTGCTCCAGCTGGTCCACGAAGCTCTCGTAGCCCTGGCCGATCGTCGGCTCCTGGCCCGCCGCGACCTCGGCCTTGAGCTTGGTCTCCAGCACGCCGTAGTTCGACGAGGGCACCGACTTCACGGTGATGTTCGGGTACTTCGCCTCGAAGGCGGTGATCTCCTTGGCGAAGGTCTTGCCCAGCGAGCTCGTCGCGGTGTACGCGTCGGCGACCGTGATGCTGACCGGTCCGGTCACGGCGGGAAGCGGCGAGCCGCTCGAACCGGCCGCGGGCGTGGTGGTTCCGCCGCCGGCACACGCGGACGCCGCCAGGCCGAGCGCCGCTATCAGGGCAGCCCCGGCGGCCCGGCGCGACCGGGTTGCGGGAACGTTGGCACGGATTCGCATGATGTGCGAATTCTCCTTCTGCGTGGTTGAGGGTAGGGAGGTGCGCGGAACGGTTCGGCGCGCGGTCACGAGGTGAGACCGCCGCCGCCGACGGCGGTGCGCCGCCGGACGAGCGTGAACAGGATCGTGATCAGGAACAGCACCACGGCGAGGGCGGCGCCGTAGCCGGTGTCCCCGAGGACGATCCCCTCCTTGTAGACCAGGAAGCTCAGCGTGGTGGTCGCGTTGTTCGGACCGCCGCCGCTGGTCAGCTGGTAGAACTGGGTGAAGGCCTGCAGCGAGGTGATCGAGGTGATCACCACGATGAAGGCGGTGTACGGCCGCAACTGCGGCCAGGTGACGTACCAGAACTCGCGCCAAGGGCCGCAGCCGTCGACCCGGGCCGCCTCGCCGGTCTCCTCGGAGATCACGGCCAGGCCGCCGAGGAAGATGAGCGTGGTGAAGCCCACCTCGTGCCAGACGCTGAACAGGATCACCGAGGGCATCGCCGTGCTCTGCGCCTGGGTCCACTGCAGGGCGGGCAGGTGCAGCAGGTGCAGCAGGTAGTTGGCGAGGCCGAACTGCGGGTTGAAGATCCAGACCCAGATGATCGACGTGGCGATCAACGGCGTGGCGTGCGGGAGGTAGACCATCACGCGGGCCGCGCCCATCGCCTTGCCGCCGCGCATCAGCAGCAGCGCGAGGCCGAGGGAGACCGCGGTGCCCAGCAGGATCATGCCGACGGTGAAGTAGAGCGAGTTGACCAGCGTCTGCGCGAAGGTCGGGTCCACGTCGGTGAACAGGTCCCGGTAGTTGCCCAGGCCCTTGTACGTGGACAGCGCGGGGTTGAGCACGTTCCAGTGCCACAGCGAGACGTAGAACGTGTAGAAGGTCGGCGCGATCACGAAGCCCGCGAAGATCAGCAGCGCGGGGGCGGAGTACAGCCAACCCATCGGGGTGTCGCGGAAGTCCCGCGCGCCGCGGCGCTTCCGGGAACCGCGCGCTGCCGGAACCGTGCTCTGCGATACCCCGGCGGGCGGGGCGACTGTCTCTGCCACGCCTTGAGTGAATCTTCACTACATTACGGAACGACTAACAGCCGAAAAACAATCGAGCAACAGGCTTGAGAATCTGGGCGCGATCTGAAATCCTGTAATGTTCGGCACTCTTAGACTGAGATATGTCAACACCCGTACCCGGCGAGCGCGGCGGCCGCAGTGCCCTGGACGGCCGCCGCGAAGCCCGCGGGGCCGACGACCTTGGCGTTCTCCCCGAGCCTGAGCACGAGCCGGCGGATCCGGTCCTGATCCGGTGCCCGCAGGGCGATGCGCAGACCGCCGTTCGGCAGTTCCTTGACCGATTCGCAGGGGTAGTACTCGGGGACCCAGCGCGAGTTCGGGGCGAGTTCGAGCTCGATGAGCGGGTCGTGCGCGTCCACCCGCAGCGCGGTGTTCTCGGCCTCCGGGGCGGTGCGGATGTGCTCTGGCACGCTCGCGGGCTCGTCGAGCACGTCGATGCGCACGACGCGGTCGAGCCGGAACAGCCGGCGCCCCTGCGAGGAGCGGCACCACGCGTCGAGGTACGCGCGGCCGGTGAGCATCGAGATCCTTATCGGGTCCACGGTCCGCTCGGTCACCTGGTCGCGCGAGGGCACGTAGTAGCGCAGATGCAGGGCCCTGCCCTCGGCCTGCGCGCGCGAGACGACCTCGAGCACGACGTCGCGCGCCTCGAAGGCCACGGACAGCCGCTCTGCCGTCCCGGCGGCGGAGGCGCCGACCGCCGCCTCCAGCTTGCCGAGCGCCCGCTCCAGCGCGTCCCGGTCGGCGGTCAGTCCGGGCACCTGCGCCAGGCCGCGCAGCGCCACCAGCAGCGCCACGGCCTCGCGCGTGGACAGCCGCAGCGGCCGGGTGATCGCCTCGACGACGTTGTCCAGGTGGATCGCGCCGCCCTCGCCGACGTGCGGCTCCATCAGGTCGTCCGCGAAGCCGCCGGGCGTTCCGCAGAACCACAGGACGTTGAGGTCCTTGGCGATCTGCTTCTGGCTGACCCCGAACTCGTCGGCGACCTGCGCCACCGTGACGCCGGGATGGCTGCGCAGGTACGGGACGAGGTTGAGCAGCCGCTCGACCTGCTCGACCGCCGTACTCATGACGCCGCCTCCGCGTGGTTCCGCCGCAGCCGCTCGACCTGGCGTGCCTCGACTGAAGTACTCATGACGCAGCCTCCCACTCCGCGCGCAGTTCCGCGAGATCCTGATCCGCCACCGCGGCGGCCTCCTCTTCCGCGTCGGCCTGGGCCAGCGCGCGCAGGTTGCGGATCACCGTCTCCCGCAGCCGGGCCGGCTCCACCACGACCACGTCCGCGCCGAACTCCGCGATATAGCCCTCGAAGCCGTCGCGGTAGGTCAGGACGAGGACGTCCCAGCCGTCGTCGCCCTCCTCTATCGCGCCGGCGCTGCGCCGCAGCGGGAAGCAGGTCCCCTTGCGCACCCGGACCGTCGCCGTGCCGAGGTCTCCCTCGGGCCGCAGCGCGAAGGCCGCGACGCGCGAGCGCACGTCCAGCTGATCGGGGATCGGATGCTCGGGCTCGCGGCCGGTCAGCATCACCGGACCGGCGATCCGATCCAGCCGGAAGATCCGCTCGTCCTGGCGGCCGAGGTCGAATCCGGCCATGTACCAGCGGCCGCGCCAGGAGTCGATCGTCCACGGCTCGACCTCGCGCGAGCGCACCTCGCCGTCCCCGCGGCGGTAGGAGAAGCGCACCACCTGGCGCTCGTACACCGCCTCGAGCAGCGGCTCGAAGGCCGGGGCCTCCGCGCGCACCCGCGGCTCGATGCCGACCGGGGACGCCGGGCCGATCTCCACGCCGGCGGCCTTGAGCTTGAGCAGCGCGGACGAGGCGGCCTGCGCCATCGTGGCCTGCTGCCAGAAGCGCGCCGCCTGGCCGAGCGCCTGCGCCTCGTCGGTCTCCAGGCTGAGCTCCGGCAGCGCGTACTCCCCCGGGGCGATCCGGTAGCCCACCTCGTCGTCGAAGTACGCGTCGGCGGATCCCACCTCCAGCGGGATGCCGAGCTCGCGCAGCTCCTCCTTGTCCCGCTCGAACATCCGCTCGAAGGCCTCGTCCGAGGGACAGGCCCGGTAGGGCTCGAGAACCCGCCGCAGCCGCTCCTTGGTCACAAAGGTCCGCGAGGCAAGCAGGCAGATCACAAGGTTGACCAGGCGTTCGGACTTGCTCGCCGCCATAGTGAGCGCCTTCCCTCCGCGTCCCGTTCTTGTTCGTCCGACGCTACCTGTTTTCGGGCCGGTTTCGCACGGACTTGCGCTACCGTGGGCGCCGTGATCGCCTGGCGTGAGGGACACGTGACCGCCCTGGGACGCGCGTGGCCGGGAGCGCGGGAGCTGACCGCCCGGGTCGGCGACGCCGAGCTGCGCGTTCTCGCCTATCCGCGCCTGATCGGCGAGCCGAGGGTGGGCGACCGGATCCTGCTCAACGTGAGCGCCCAGGTCCGGGCCCTGGGCACCGGCGGCTACGCCCTCGCCGTGGCCCTCCCCGACAACCTCCCGGAGGACCTCGCGCATTCCCCCGGCCATCTCGTCAAGGCGCGGTACACGCCCCTGCAGGCGATGGTGCTCGGAGTCGACGAGCAGGAGTCCGCGTCCCACGATCTGATGAAGGCGGCCGATTCCCTCGACGGGATGCCCGTCGTCGTCGCCGACCTGCACTCGGCCCTGCCGGCTGTCTGCGCCGCGATCCGGCACGACCGCCCCGGCACGCGGATCGCCTACGTGATGACCGACGGCGGCGCGCTCCCCCTCTGGTTCTCCCGAACGGTCGCCGGGCTCCGCGAGGCCGACTGGCTCTGCGGCTCGATCACCGTGGGCCAGGCCTTCGGCGGCGACCTCGAGGCCGTCACCCTGCACACCGGCCTCCTGGCCGCCAGGCTCATCCTCGACGCCGAGGTCGCGGTCGTCGCCCAGGGCCCGGGAAACCTCGGCACCGGAACGAAATGGGGCTTCAGCGGCGTGGCCTGCGGCGAAGCCGTGAACGCGGCCGGGATCCTGGGCGGCCGGCCCGTCGGCGTGCTGCGGGTCTCCGAAGCCGACCCGCGAGACCGTCATCGGGGCCTGAGCCACCACAGCCTGACCGCCTACGGCCGGGTGGCCCTCGCGTCCGCCGAGCTCGCCCTCCCGGATGAACCGGGAGCGTTCTGGGACGCCGTGCGCGCCCAGGCCGCCCCGCTGGCCGAACGGCACGGGCTGGCCTCGGTCTGCGCCGCCGGCCTCGACGAAGCCCTGGCGGCGAGCCCGGTCCCGTTGTCCACCATGGGCCGCGGCCCGGACCGGGACCGCGCGAGCTTCCTCGCCGCCGCCTGCGCCGGTCGACTGGCCGTGGCCGCGCCCGCGTAACGGGACCGATAGGCTGAATCGGTCAACGCATCACGAGAGGATCACGGCAGCATGTCTTTTCAGCTTGAGAAGCCCGAGGTCGACTTCCCCGAGGGCAACCCCCCGGCGGACCTGGAGATCGTCGACATCTGGGAGGGCCAGGGCGAGGAGGCCAAGGCCGGCCAGCAGGTCTCGGTGCACTACGTGGGCGTCGCGTTCTCGACCGGCGAGGAGTTCGACGCCTCGTGGAACCGCAACCAGGCCTTCCAGTTCCCGCTCGGCGGCGGCCGCGTCATCCAGGGCTGGGACCTCGGCGTGGCCGGCATGAAGGTCGGCGGCCGTCGCCGGCTGACCATCCCCGCGCACCTCGCCTACGGCAACCAGAGCCCCACCCCCGCCATCAAGCCGGGCGAGACCCTGATCTTCGTCGTCGACCTGCTCGGCGTGAAGTAGGAGCTCGGCGCACGTGTAGGGCCTCGCCGAGAACGGCGAGGCCCGTTGCATTCTCCGGGGAGCCTCAGCTCAGCGCGTCCACGATGTCCACCACGAACACCAGGGTGTCGCCGCCGCGGATGCCGGCGCTCGGGACTCCCTTGGTCCCGTAGGCCTCGGCGGCGGGGACGACGAGCAGGACCCGGTCGCCGACGTGCTTGCCGGCCAGGCCGGTGTTCCAGCCGGAGATGACGCTGCTGCTGCCGAAGACGAAGCTCGCGAGCTGCTTGTCGGCGAACGAGGAGTCGAACTGCTTGCCGGTGTTCCAGTCGACGCCGACGTACTGGACCATGAGGCGCTGGTCGGTCTGGATCTGCGCGCCGCTGCCGGGGATCAGGACCCTCGAGGTGAGGGCGCCGGGGGCGCCGCTCGCGGGCAGGGTGACGGTGGGCGCGGTGCCGGGGTTGCCGGTGACCTTGGGAAGGGTGGCGTCGGTCTGCGGCGTCATGGTGCCGGTGATGTCGGCGGTGCCGGGATAGGCGGCCACGACGTCGAGGACGTAGATGAGGTCGTCCTTGCCGGTGATGCCGTAGGCGGTCGCGCCGTTGGCCCCGAACGCGCCCGAGGGCGGCGTGACGATCTCCACGCGACTGCCGGCGGTGATGCCCGGCAGGACCTGGTTCCACGAAGCGAGCGCCGAGGTGCCGCCGAGGACGAACTCCTGGGTCTTGTTCGGGGACTTGTCGGTGCTGTAGGTGCTGCCGATCAGCTTGCCGCCGGTCCAGTTCATCAGGGTGTAGTTGACGACGACCGCGTCACCGGCCTTGAGCTGCGCGCCGCTTCCCTGGACCAGGACGTCGGACTCGACCGTGGTGGGGGCGTCCATGCCCGCGGGGATCGTTATCGCCGCCTGCTCGCCGACCGCGCCGGAGACCGTCGGCAGGCTCTGCGGGGTCGCGCCGCCGCCGCAGGCCGCCAGCAACGCGCCCGCGGCCGATGCCGCGAGGGCGCCGGCGCACAGACGGGACAGACGGCCGCGACGGCTCACTCCGGGTAGCTGCACGGGCACAGACTACCCGGACGCGCGCGACTACATGGACGCGATGAGCTTATCCACCCTTTCGTCCACCGAGCGGAACGGGTCCTTGCACAGCACGGTGCGCTGCGCCTGGTCGTTCAGCTTCAGGTGCACCCAGTCCACCGTGAAGTCACGGCGTTGCTCCTGCGCCCGCTTGATGAACTCGCCGCGCAGCCGCGCGCGGGTGTTCTGCGGGGGCACCGACTTGGCGGTGTAGATGTCGAGGTCGCGGGCCGTGCGGTCGACCAGGCCGCGCCGCTCGAGCAGGTAGTAGAGCCCGCGCTTGCGGCTGATGTCGTGGTACGCGAGGTCGAGCTGCGCGATGCGCGGGTGCGCGATCGGCAGGTCGTACTTCTCCTGGTAGCGCTGGATCAGCTTGTACTTGATGGCCCAGTCGATCTCGCGCTCGAGCTTGGACAGGTCCTGCTGCTCGATCGCGTCGAGGGTGCGCTCCCAGAGGTCGAGCACCCGGGCCACGGTGCCGGTCCGCAGGTCTCTGCGATCGGCGAAGTCCGCGGCCTTGGCCAGGTACTCGCGCTGGATCTCCAGCGCGGTGGCCTCGCGGCCGTTGGCCAGCCGCAGCTTCTTGCGGCCCGTCAGGTCGTGGCTGACCTCGCGGATGGCCCGGATCGGGTTCTCCAGCGTCAGGTCCCGCATCACGAGTCCGACCTCGACCATCCGCAGCACCAGGTCGGTCGCGCCGACCTTGAGCAGCATCGTGGTCTCGCTCATGTTGGAGTCGCCCACGATCACGTGCAGCCGGCGGTAGCGCTCGGCGTCGGCGTGCGGCTCGTCCCTGGTGTTGATGATCGGGCGCGAGCGGGTGGTCGCCGAGGAGACGCCCTCCCAGATGTGCTCGGCCCGCTGGCTCACGCAGTAGACCGCGCCGCGCGGGGTCGGCAGCACCTTGCCGGCGCCGCAGATCAGCTGACGGGTCACCAGGAAGGGGATCAGCACGTCGGCCAGCCGGGAGAACTCGCCGTGCCGGGTCACCAGGTAGTTCTCGTGGCAGCCGTAGGAGTTGCCGGCCGAGTCCGTGTTGTTCTTGAAGAGGTAGACGTCGCCCGCGATGCCCTCCTCGTGCAGCCGCCGCTCGGCGTCGTGCAGCAGGCCCTCGAGGATCCGCTCGCCGGCCTTGTCGTGCACCACGAGCTCCTCGATCGAGTCGCACTCCGGAGTGGCGTACTCCGGGTGCGAGCCGACGTCGAGGTAGAGCCGGGCGCCGTTGCGCAGGAAGACGTTCGAGGAGCGCCCCCAGGAGACGACCCGGCGGAACAGGTAGCGCGCCACCTCGTCCGGGCTCAGCCGACGCTGGCCGCGAAAGGTGCAGGTGACGCCGTATTCGTTCTCTAGTCCGAAGATCCTACGGTCCATCAGGCCCCTCCTGGGGTAGGGCTGCAATGGTGACTGCTCTCGGGGGCCGCGGCGCCGCCGCGCCCGCTAGTCGTCGCCGGTGGATTCGTCGCCCTCGTCGAGGGACTCGTCGATCAGGGAGTTGGTGTCGAGCTCGTCCCCGTCGCCGGTCGCGGAGGAGGGCACGGGCTCGGCCTCGGGGCCGCCGTTCTCCTCGAGCGCGGTCTGGTCGGCGCCGGGTTCGTCCTCGAGCAGCGCGGTCAGGTGGTTGCCGAGCAGCCGGCGGAACTTGCGCGGCTGCCTGCGGTCCCGGTCGAGCACCGCGACCTCGAGCTGGGTGGGGCTGAGCTCGCGGGTCTCGCCGTTGCCGTCCTGGGCGAGGGCGGCGACCACGGTGCGCAGCGCGGCGCCGAGGGTCGGGTTCTCGGTGTACGAGGACTCCAGGGCGGCCGTCACCGTGTCCGCGGCGCCGCCGATCACCACGAAGCCGCGGTGGTCGACCACCGAGCCGTCGTAGGTGATCCGGTAGATCTGGTCCTGCTCGGAACGGTCGCCGACCTCCGCGATGACCAGTTCGGCCTCGTAGGGCTTGCCGCCGGCCTCGGAGAAGATGTTGCCGAGCAGCTGCGCGTAGGCGTTGGCCAGGCCCAGCGCGGTCACGTCGCGCCGGTCGTAGAGGTAGCCGCGGGTGTCGGCGAGCCGCACCCCCGCCTGCCGCAGGTTCTCGAACTCGTTGTACTTGCCGGCCGCGGCGAAGCCGATCCGGTCGTAGATCTCGGACATCTTGTGCAGCACCCGGGAGCGGTTCTCCGCGACGAACAGGATGCCGCCGTCGTAGTTGAGGACCACGACCGTGCCCGTGCGCGCGATGTTCTTGCGCACGAAGTCGGCCCGGTCCTTCATCAGCTGTTCGGGCGAGACGTAGAACGACGTGCTCACGTGGCTTCCTCGTCAGTCTTCTCGGTGGGGCGCGGTTCGGCGGGGTGGGCTAGCGCAGCGGCGCGTTCGGGCCGTCGGGCTGCCGGAGCCGGCCGTCCACGACCTCCTGGACCAGCTCGGCGACCTCGGGCTCGGCGAGCCGGTGGTAGCCGTCCTCGGTGGCCACGCCGATGACCGGGAAGATCCGCCGGGCAAGGTCGGGGCCGCCGGTGGCCGAGTCGTCGTCGGCCGCGTCGTAGAGCGCCTGGATGGCCGCGGTCGCGGCGCCGGTGGCGTCGAAGTCGGCCCGGTAGAGCTTCTTCAGCGCGCCGCGCGCGTAGACCGATCCGGAGCCGACGGTGTGGAAGCCGTGCTCCTCGTACTGGCCGCCGATCGGGTCGTAGCTGAAGATCCGGCCCTCGGCGGTCTCCAGGTCGTAGCCGGCGAAAAGCGGGACCACGGCCAGGCCCTGCATCGCCAGGCCCAGGTTGCCGCGGATCATCGTGGCCAGCCGGTTCGCCTTGCCGTCGAGGGAGAGCGTGGTGCCCTCGATCTTCTCGTAGTGCTCCAGCTCGATCTGGAACAGCCGGACCATCTCGACCGCGAGGCCGGCCACGCCCGCGATGCCCACGCAGGAGTACTCGTCCGCGGGGAAGACCTTCTCGATCTCCCGGGAGGCGATCACGTTGCCCGCGGTGGCCCGCCGGTCGCCCGCCATGACCACGCCGCCGGGGAAGGTCAGCGCGACGATCGTGGTGCCGTGCGGCGCGTCGAAGGGCAGCGGCCCGGTCGGGGCGCCGAGCGCGGCGGCCCGCCGGCCGGGAAGGTACTCGGGGTTGTATTCGGCCAGGAACTCGGTGAAGGAGGTGCCTGCGCCCGCGAACGCCGCGCGCATCAGGCCATAGTCGCCGGCCGCCCCACCCGACCGACCAGTGCTTTGTGTTCCCACGAGCTCCCTCTCTCCAGGTAGGTGTGACTGCGCCCCAACGTTACCGCCGGCGCGCCCCGCGGCCCCGCGAACCGGGGCCGAATAAGACCTCTACTGTCCGCCCTTTTGCACAAAGGACCTGACAAAGCTCTCGGCATCCGACTCGAGGACCTCGTCGATCTCGTCGAGCACGTCCTCGACGTCCTCGGAAAGCCGGGCCTGACGCTCCTTCAGATCGCTGGACTGCTCGACGAGCTCCTCGTCGGCCTCCTCGCCCTGCCGGGAGGCGCGCTCCTGCCCGCCCGTGTCCTTGCCCGCCATCCGGACCACCCACCTCTCTCGCACCACGGAACAGTTCCGCACACACTGGCCTCTTGGCACCGACCCTACGCCGGTCCACCGACAGCGGGAGCGGTTTTCCCGCACCGCTCTTGGATCATCCCTGCCCCTGAAGCGGGGCGTTCACACGTTCGGCCGATTCGCTTCGAGCGAACGGGCCCCGACCCGGCTCTCGTACCGGAACGGGGCCCTCACGGCGCTCGGATCAGCTCCCGGCCGTCAGCTCGCGGACCAGGTCGCTGGCCGTCCTGCACCGCTCGATCAGCCCCTGCACGTGCGGCTTCGTGCCGCGCAGCGGGTCGAGGGTGGGGATCCGCTGCAGCGACTCGCGCTCCGGCAGGTCGAAGATCACCGAGTCCCAGGACGCGGCGGCCACCGAGTCGGCGTACTTGTCCAGGCAGCGGCCGCGGAAGTAGGCCCGGGTGTCCTCCGGCGGCAGGTCCACCGCGCGCAGGATCTCCTCGTCGCTCACGATCCGCTCGAAGCGGCCGCGGGCCGCCAGCCGCTGGTAGAGGCCCTTGGCCGGGCGCACGTCGGAGTACTGCAGGTCCACCAGGTGCAGCCGGGCGTCCTCCCAGTCCAGGCCGTCGCGCTGCCGGTAGCCCTCGAGCAGCTCAAGCTTGGCGACCCAGTCCAGCTCGCGGCGCAGCAGCATCGGGTCGGCCTCGAGCCGGGTGAGCACCGACTCCCAGCGGTCGAGCACCTCCTGGGTGACCGGGTCGACGTCCGTGCCGTAGCGGTCCTCGACGTACTTGCGGGCCTGCTCGAAGTACTCCATCTGCAGCTGAACCGCCGTCAGCTTCCGCCCGGAGCGCAGCTTCACCAGGTGCTTGAGCGTCGCGTCGTGCGAGACCTCGTGCAGGGTGCGCACCGGCTGGTCCACGGTGAAGTCGGCGCCGATGAAGCGGTCCTCGATCATCGCGAGCACCAGCGAGGTGGTGCCCATCTTCAGGAAGATGGAGATCTCGGCGAGGTTGGCATCCCCGATGATCACGTGCAGCCGGCGGTGCTTCTCCGGGTCGGCGTGCGGCTCGTCGCGGGTGTTGATGATCGGGCGCTTGAGGGTCGTCTCGAGGCCGACCTCCACCTCGAAGAAGTCGGCGCGCTGGGAGAGCTGGAAGCCGTGCCCGCGTCCGTCCTGCCCGAGGCCGACCCGCCCGGACCCGGCGAACACCTGCCGGGTGACGAAGAAGGGGGTGAGGTGGCGGACGATGTCGGCGAACGGGGTGGAGCGGGAGACCAGGTAGTTCTCGTGCGAGCCGTACGAGGCGCCCTTGTTGTCGGTGTGGTTCTTGTACAGGTTGATCGGCAGCGAGCCGGGCACCAGCGCGGCGTAGCGGGCCGCCTCCGCCATGATCAGCTCGCCGGCCTTGTCCCAGATCACCGCGTCCCGCGGGTTGGTGACCTCGGGGGTGGAGTACTCCGGGTGCGCGTGGTCGACGTAGAGCCGCGCTCCGTTGGTCAGGATGACGTTGGCCAGGCCGGAGTCCTCGTCGGTCAGCTGGCTGGAGTCGGCCAGCTCGCGGGCGAGGTCGAAGCCGCGCGCGTCGCGCAGCGGGTTCTCCTCCTCGAAGTCCCAGCGGGCCCGCCGGGCCCGCTGCATCGCGGTGGCGTAGGCGTTGACGATCTGAGAGGAGGTGAGCATCGCGTTCGCGTTCGGATGCCCCGGCACCGAGATGCCGTATTCGGTTTCACTGCCCATGACCCGTCGTACGCTCATGGCGACCAGCTTAGGCGCGAGCGGCGACGGAGGGGACCAGCTTCGACCACGGTTTCTCCCCGAGTGTGTACGAGGCGCGACGACCGTGTCGCGCCTCGCAGACGGGTGTGACTAGAGGTACTGCCCGGTGTTGGTGACGGTGTCGATCGACCGTCCGGTCTCCGCGCCCTTCTTGCCGGACACCAGGGTGCGGATGAAGACGATCCGCTCGCCCTTCTTTCCGGAGATCCGGGCCCAGTCGTCCGGGTTGGTGGTGTTGGGCAGGTCCTCGTTCTCCTTGAACTCGTCGACGCAGGCCCCGAGCAGGTGCGAGATGCGCAGGCCCTTGGCGTTGTGGTCGAGGAAGTCCTTGATCGCGGCCTTCTTCGCCCGGTCCACGATGTTCTGGATCATGGCGCCGGAGTTGAAGTCCTTGAAGTAGAGGACCTCCTTGTCCCCGTTGGCGTACGTGACCTCCAGGAAGCGGTTCTCGTCGGTCTCCGAGTACATCCGCTCGACGGTGGTCTGGATCATCGCGGTCACCGTGGCGCCGCGGTCTCCGCCGTTCTCCCGCAGGTCCTCGTCGTGCAGCGGGAGGGTGGAGGTGATGTACTTCGAGAAGATGTCCTTCGCCGCCTCGGCGTCCGGCCGCTCGATCTTGATCTTGACGTCCAGGCGGCCGGGCCGCAGGATCGCCGGGTCGATCATGTCCTCGCGGTTGGAGGCGCCGATCACGATGACGTTCTCGAGGCCCTCGACGCCGTCGATCTCCGACAGCAGCTGGGGCACGATCGTGTTCTCCACGTCGGAGGACACGCCGGAGCCGCGGGTGCGGAACAGCGAGTCCATCTCGTCGAAGAAGACGATCACCGGGGTGCCCTCGCTGGCCTTCTCACGCGCACGCTGGAAGACCAGGCGGATGTGCCGCTCGGTCTCGCCGACGTACTTGTTGAGCAGCTCGGGGCCCTTGATGTTGAGGAAGTAGCTCTTGCCCGCCTCCTTGCCGGACAGCTCCGCGACCTTCTTGGCCAGCGAGTTCGCCACCGCCTTGGCGATGAGCGTCTTGCCGCAGCCGGGAGGGCCGTAGAGCAGTACGCCCTTCGGGGGACGCAGCTCGTGCTCGAGGAAGAGCTCCTTGTGCAGGTACGGCAGCTCGACCGCGTCGCGGATGAGCTCGATCTGCCCGGACAGGCCGCCGATGTCGTGGTAGTCGATGTCCGGGACCTCTTCGAGGACCAGGTCCTCGACCTCGGACTTCGGCACCCGCTCGTAGACGTAGCCGGAGCGCGGCTCGAGCAGCAGCGCGTCGCCGGCCCGGATCACCTGGTCGAGCAGCGGCTCGGCGAGGCGCACCACGCGCTCCTCGTCGGTGTGCCCGACCACGAGCGCCCGCTCGCCGTCCTCGAGCAGCTCCTTGAAGGAGACGATCTCGCCGACCTTCTCGTAGCCGTGCACGGCGATGATGTTGAGCGCCTCGTTCAGCATCACCTCGCGGCCCGGCTGCAGGTCCTCGAGCTCGACTCCCGGGGCCACCGCGACGCGGAGCTTGCGTCCGCCGGTGAAGATGTCGACGGTCCCGTCCTCCTGGGCCTCGAGGTAGACCCCGAAGCCGCTCGGCGGCTGGGCGAGCCGGTCGATCTCCTCCTTGAGCGCGAGGATCTGGTCCCGCGCGTCCCGAAGGGTGGCCACCAGGCGCTCGTTCTTGGCCGTCAGGCCGGAGACCGTCACCTGGAGCTCGCTGATGCGGTCCTCCAGAGCGCGGTTCCCGCGCGGTGTCTCCGCCAGCCGGCGGCGGAGCAGGGCGACCTCTTGTTCCAGGAAGGCCACCTGGCTGAGCGCGTCCTGGGCGGAACCCGGCTCGCTGCCGAGCGGTCCGCCGCGACCTGCTCTGGAGCCGGGGCGCAGTGGCTTGTCGTCTTCGTGGGCTGGCACGGTCCTTCACCTCCTCGCGGAGTGCTGCTGCGACGTTAGAACGTGACTACCAGGCTCGGACCCCGCCCAAACCGGGATCTCGTCCGTCGTCCGCGGAACCGCTGCTCGGGCTCCCGGTGTCGCCAACACTGCCATCATGTGGATTCCCCTTCGCCGCTCGTTCATGTAGACGGTCGGGTAACCCGTTCGGATCAACGCCGTTGTCGACTCCGTGCCGGGGCACGATCATTACTCGCCGTTCCCCCCGATGTCGAGGCCATTCCACTCGGCGCGCACGGACTTGTTAGGGTTGACGGCATGAGCGAGGACCTTGAGGTCTGGATCGACCAGGACCTGTGCACCGGGGACGGCCTGTGCGTGCAGTACGCCGAGGACGTGTTCGAACTCGATATCGACGGCCTGGCCTACGTGAAGGGCGCGGACGGCGAGCTGCGGCAGGCCGCGGGCGAACGGGTGCCGGTGCCGCGCGACCTGGTGCTGAACGTCATCGACTCGGCGAAGGAGTGCCCCGGCGACTGCATCCACGTGCACCGTCGCTCGGACGGCCGGGCCGTGGCGGGGCCGCTCGCGGAGGACTGAAACCCGCGGGCGGTGTGGGGAATCTGACAGGACCTCAGCCCCGGCGCCGGCTAGGACGGCCGGGGCGATCGGCTGAGGCGATCGGCTACGGAAGCTCGCCGCGGCGGGCGATCCGGGCCTGGCGGGCCTCGGCCTCGTCCACCGGAAGGTCCTCGGGGGCGACGCCGTCCCAGGCCTCGCCGAGCTCGGCGGCGGCCTTGGCCGGGCGACGGCGGCGGGCCGGCAGCTCGGCCCCGTCGGCGATCCGGCGGGCGGTGACCAGGAAGCCGGTGTGCCCGACCATCCGGTGGTCCGGGCGCACGGCCAGTCCCTCGACGTGCCAGGAGCGGATCATCGTCTCGAAGGGCGCGGGCTCGGCGAAACGGCCGTGCTCGCGGATCGTCTCGACGGTGCGGGACAGCTGGGTCGTGGTGGCCACGTAGCAGATCAGCACGCCGCCGGGCACCAGGACCTTGGAGACGGCGTCCACGCACTCCCAGGGCGCCAGCATGTCCAGCACGACCCGGTCCACCTCGTCGGGCCGCAGCGAGGCCACCAGGTCGCCGACGGTCAGCGTCCAGGCGGGGTGCGCGGCGCCGAAGAAGGTCTCGACGTTCTTGGTGGCGATCGCGGCGAAGTCCTCGCGCCGCTCGTAGGAGTAGACCCGGCCGCCGTCGCCCACCGCGCGCAGCAGCGAGCAGGTCAGCGCGCCGGAACCGACGCCCGCCTCGAGCACCCGGGCGCCCGGGTAGACGTCCGCCATCGCGACGATCTGCGCCGCGTCCTTCGGGTAGACCACCGCGGCGCCGCGCGGCATCGAGAGCACGTAGTCGGCCAGCAGCGGCCGCAGCGCCAGGTAGTCCATGCCGCCGGTGGAGTGCACCACGGTGCCCTCGGGCTCGCCGATCAGCGCGTCGTGGTCGAAGTAGCCCTTGTGCGTGTGGAACTGCTTGCCGGGCGTGAGCGCGAAGGTGTGGTGCCGACCCTTGGTGTCGGTCAGCTGGACCAGGTCTCCGGCCTTGAAGGGACCCTGGCGGTGGGCCTTGCCGGTTTCTTCGTACGTTTCGCTCACCGAAGGATTCTAGCGGCCCAGGAAGGCATGCTCGACGCCCGCGGCGGACAGCACCTGTCGCCGCCGGTTTCGCTCACCGAATCCGTGGTTCTACCGGCCCAGGAAGGCATGCTCGACGTCCGCGGCGCTGAGCACGCCGAAGATGGCGCCGTCCGCCTCCGTGACGAGGTATTCGGGCGCCGGGGTGGCCCGCAGCGCCTGCAGCAGCGTCTCGCCCTCCAGCTCGGTGGTCAGCGTCATCCCGGGCCGCAGGGCGCGGGAGAGCGTGCCGACCTGCACCCAGGGGTGCCGCTCGAGCGGGGTCGCGGCGACGGCCGCCTCGTGCACGATCGCGGTGGGCTTGCCGTCGTGGTCCACGATCAGCAGGCTGCGGGCGCCGACGGTGGCCGCGCGGCGCAGCGCCTCGGAGAGCGGGACGTCCGAGGTCACCGGGATGGCGCGGCGGGTGAGCGTGCGCGCGTGCAGCATCGGGATCCGCTCGCGCAGCCGGGCCACGGTGAGCGACTGGCTGGCGCCGATCCAGATGAACGAGGCGATGAACGCGGCCCAGACCAGCGTGTAGAGGCCGGAGCCGCTGGTCGCGTCGCGGGTGGTGAGCATCGCGTAGATCAGCACGCCGATGGCCAGCGCCCGGCCGGTCCACGCGGCGGCCGTGGTCCCGGCGAGCGGCTTGCGGGTCATCGCCCAGACCGCGGAGCGCAGCACCCGGCCGCCGTCCAGCGGCAGGCCGGGGAGCATGTTGAACACGCCGACCACCACGTTGGACACCCACAGCGCGGTGACCAGGTACTGGCAGGCGGCGAAGGCGACGGAGGAGGTCGGATGGTCCATCAGCCGCCAGACCCCGTAGAAGACCCCGCCGAGCGCGAAGGAGAGCGCGGGACCGGCCACCGCGACGGCGAACTCGCGGCTCGGGGTGTCCGGCTCCTTCTCGATCTCCGAGACTCCGCCGAGGAAGTAGATCACGATCCGGCGGACCGGAAGTCCGAAGCCCTTGGCGACGACCGAGTGGGCGAGCTCGTGCAGCAGCACGGAGAGGTAGAGCAGCACCGCGAAGCCGAAGGCGATGGCGTAGCGCCAGTTGCCGAAGGCGTCGTCGCTGATCTCCTGACCGAAGTAGTACGTGATGAACGCGGCGATCAGGAACCAGGTCGGTGAGACGACGATCGGGATCCCGAACGGGGCGCCCATCCGGATGCCGCCGCCCGTTGAGCGGTTCGGATCCGGCCGCCCGCCGTTGTTCTGGTTGTCATCGCTCACACAGGCGATGCTACGGGTTGCTCAGCTCCCACGTGTCACCGGATCAGCGTCGGCGGGTTCTGTCAGTGGGGCCCGCTAAGGTAGGCGGACATGGGTGAGACGGAGATCGAGGCCGACGAGGGCTTCGCGCAGGACGGCGCCTTGTTCGACGCCGGTCCGGGCGTGGTGAAGCTGCCCGCGGCGCTCTCCCCCTCGCGCGCCGGGGACTTCCAGCAGTGCCCGCTGCTGTTCCGGCTGCGCGTGGTGGACAAGGTGCCCGAACCGCCGAACGCCGCCGCGACCAAGGGCACCCTGGTGCACGCGGTCCTGGAGCGCCTGTTCGACCTGCCCGCGACCCGCCGCACCCCCGGCGAGGCCGTGGACCTGCTGCGTCCGCAATGGGAGCGCCTGCTGGCCGAGAAGCCGGAGCTCGGCGGCCTGTTCGAGACCGACCAGCAGCGCGCCGACTGGCTCACGGAGGCCGAGAAGCTGCTGGGCACGTACTTCACGCTGGAGGACCCGACCCGCCTGGAGCCCGCCAAGCGCGAGCTCTTCGTCCGCGCCCCGATGGGCGAGGGAGACGACCGCCTGCTGCTGCGCGGCTTCGTCGACCGCCTCGACATCGCCCCGAACGGCATGCTCCGCGTCGTCGACTACAAGACCGGCAAGGCCCCGCCGCCCGGCTACGAGGAGAAGACGCTCTTCCAGATGAAGTTCTACGCCCTCGTCCTCTGGAAGCTGCGCGGCGTCGTCCCGAAGCGCCTGCAGCTGCTGTTCCTGGGCAACGGCGAGATCCTCACCTACGACCCCAACGAGGCCGACCTCCTCGCCGCCGAACTCAAGATCGCCACCATCTGGTCCGCGATCCGCAAGGCCGCCGAGGCCAAGAGGTGGGACCCCAAGCCCTCCAAGCTCTGCGGCTGGTGCAGCTTCCGAGAGCTGTGCCCGGCCCAGGGCGGTCAGGAACCCGCGACCCCCGAGGTGCGGATCGTGCCGACGACGGCTTAGGGAGTGGGGTGGGTCCCGGTGCGCGGCACCGGACCCCCGCCTCAGTGCGCGATCAGGAGTATTCCGAGGACGACGCCGGCCGAGGCGGCGATGCGGAGGCGGCCGAAGCCTTCTTTGAGGACCAGGGCGCCGATGGCGGCGCCGATCAGGATGCTGGTTTCGCGGAGGGTGGCCACGGCGGCGAGGTTGCCCCTGGTCTGCGCCCAGAGGACGAGGGTGTAGGCGGTGAGGGAGATGACGCCGCCGGCCAGGCCTCGGGCGGTGTCCTTGCGGAGGGAGGGCACGAACGCGCGGCGGCGGACGGCGGCGGTGATGCAGAGGACGATGATCGACTGCAGCAGGAAGATCCAGCAGGAGTAGCCGAGGACGGTGCCCGCCTTTCTGACCGCCACGCCGTCCACGACCGTGTAGCTGGCGATCGCGCAGCCGGTGCCGACTGCCGCGAGGACGGCGGGGAGGTCGCTTCGGGTCGGGAGGCCGTTGCCGAAGGCGAGGGCTATCAGGCCCAGGGAGACCACCGCTATCCCCACCGCCTCCGCGGCCGACATCGGCTGGCCTACGACGAAGGTGGCGGTCAGGGCCACGACCAGGGGCGAGGTGCCGCGGGCGATGGGGTACATGCGGCCGAACTCGCCGAGTTTGTAGGCGAGCACCAGACCTAGGGAGTAGAGCACCTCGAGCAGCGTGGAGGCGGCGATGTACGGCCAGACGACGCGGTTCGGGGTGGGCAGGAAGGGCGCCGCAGCCGCGCACACCAGGCCGGCGGCGGTCGCGATGAGGGTCATCGCGGCCAGGCGGTCCTTGGCGGTGTGCGCCAGCGCGTTCCATACGGCGTGCAGCAGGGCTGAGCCCAGGACCACGGCCACGACCATCGGCGTCATGGCTCGAACCTAGCAACGCGCATTACGCCGCGTCCACAACTTGTATGTACAAGTTGTGGACGCGGCGCGGAAGGGGCGAGTGGAGCGGGTTAGACCAGGGCGCTGAGGTAGGCGAGGTTCACGCCGTCCAGCGAGGTCGCCTGCGTGATCCGGGGCAGGTCGGGGACCGCCACGGTCGGGTGGGGCACGGCCAGGACCCGGCAGCCCGCCTTCGACCCCGCGGTGATGCCGATGCGGGAGTCCTCGATGACGACGCAGTCGGCCGGGTCGACGCCGAGCAGCCCCGCGGCGAGCAGGTACGGCTCGGGGTCGGGCTTGCTGCGCCGCACGTCGTCGCCGGAGACGGTGTGCCGGAAGAAGTCCGCGCCGATCGCGCCGATGCAGGCGTCGACGATCTGGCGCGAGGAGGCGGAGACCAGCGCGGTGGGCATGCCGACCGCCTGCAGCTCGACCAGCAGCTCCTTGGCCCCGGGCAGCAGCTCGAAGCCCTGGGAGAGCTGGTCGACCATCGCGGCCTCGATCTTCTCGTTGAGCTCCTCCCAGGTCAGCGGGATGCCGCTGACCCGGACCAGGTACTTGCAGGAGACCTCGTTGGGCTGGCCGAGGACGTGCTCCCAGTGCTCGGGGCCGAGCTCGAAGCCGTACTCGGCGAGCAGCCGCACCTCGGTCTCGAACCAGACGGGTTCGGAGTCGATCAAGGTACCGTCCATGTCGAACAGTACGGCGGTCGGCTCAGGCATTGAAATACTTCGCTTCCGGGTGGTGGATGACGATCGCGTCGGTGGACTGCTCCGGGTGCAGCTGGTACTCCTCGGACAGTTCGACGCCGATCCGGTGGGGTTCGAGCAGCTCGACGATCTTCGTCCGGTCCTCGAGGTTCGGGCAGGCGCCGTAGCCGAGCGAGAACCGGGCCCCGCGGTACTCCAGCTTGAGCATGCCGTCGATCGTGGCCGGGTCCTG
Organism: Actinospica sp.; assembly: GCA_035712985.1. Taxonomy (GTDB): domain Bacteria; phylum Actinomycetota; class Actinomycetes; order Streptomycetales; family Catenulisporaceae; genus Actinospica. The sequence goes on along the minus strand of DASTAE010000108.1, from coordinate 12,148 downwards.
CGACCCGAAGCCGAGCTCGGCGCGCACCCGCGCGTGCCAGTACTCCGCGAGCGCCTCGGTGAGCTGGACGGAGAGGCCGTGCAGCTCCATGTACTCGCGGTAGGAGTTCGCCTCGAACAGCTTCGCGGTCTCCCCGGCGATCTTCGAGCCGACGGTGACCAGCTGGAAGGCGACCACGTCGGTGCCGTCCCGGCTCTCGGCGGGCCGGAAGAAGTCGGCCAGGCACAGGTGCCGGTCGCGGCGCTGGCGCGGGAAGGTGAAGCGGGTGCGCTCGGCGCCGTTCTCGTCGAGCACGATCAGGTCGTCGCCCTTGGAGACGGCCGGGAAGTAGCCGTACACGACGGCGGCCTCGAGCAGGTTCTCGGTGTGCAGGCGGTCGAGCCACATGCGCAGCCGCGGGCGGCCCTCGGTCTCGACGAGCTCGTCGTAGGACGGCCCGTCCCCTCCGCGCGCGGCGCGCAGGCCCCACTGGCCGAGGAAGGTGGCGCGCTCGTCCAGCCAGGAGGCGTAGTCGGCGAGCTGGATGCCCTTGACCACGCGGTTGCCCCAGAACGGCGGGCTCGGGATCGGGTTGTCGACCGCGACGTCGGAGCGCTCGGGCATCTCGTCCGGCTCGGTGACCTGCAGCCGGTTCCCGCTCGCGTGCACCCGGCGCTCGCGGCGCTCGGGCAGCGCGGCGCCCGGGGCGCCGGTCTTGATCGCGGCGACGGCGTCCATCAGCCGCAGGCCCTCGAAGGCGTCGCGCGCGTAGCGGACCTCGCCCTCGTAGACCTCGGCCAGGTCCTGCTCCACGTAGGCCCTGGTCAACGCGGCGCCGCCGAGGAGGACCGGCCAGCGCGCGGCGACCCCGCGGGCGTTCATCTCCTGGAGGTTCTCCTTCATCACCACCGTGGACTTCACCAGCAGCCCGGACATGCCGATCACGTCCGCCTGGTGCTCCTCGGCGGCCTCCAGGATCGCCGAGATCGGCTGCTTGATGCCGATGTTGACGACGCTGTAGCCGTTGTTGGTGAGGATGATGTCGACGAGGTTCTTGCCGATGTCGTGCACGTCGCCCTTGACCGTGGCCAGCACGATCGTGGCCTTGCCTGAGGAGTCGGTCTTCTCCATGTGCGGCTCGAGGTAGGCGACGGAGGCCTTCATCACCTCGGCCGACTGGAGCACGAAGGGCAGCTGCATCTGGCCGGAGCCGAACAGCTCGCCGACCGTCTTCATGCCCTCGAGCAGCACCTCGTTGACGATGCTCAGCGCCGGGCGCCCGGCCAGCGCCTCGTCCAGGTCCGCCTCCAGGCCCTGCCGCTCGCCGTCCACGATGCGCGCCTGCAGCCGCTCGTCCAGCGGCATCGCGGCGAGCTCCTGCGCGCGGCTCTCCTTCGTGGACGCGGCGGACACGCCCTGGAAGAGGTCGAGCAGCTTGGACAGCGGGTCGTAGTCCTCGGTGCGCCGGTCGTAGATGAGGTCGAGCGCGACCTCGCGCTGCTCCTCCGGGATGCGGTTGATCGGCAGGATCTTCGAGGCGTGCACGATCGCGGAGTCGAGGCCGGCCTCGCTGCATTCGTGCAGGAAGACGGAGTTGAGCACCTGGCGGGCGGCCGGGTTGAGGCCGAAGGAGATGTTCGACAGGCCCAGCGTGGTCTGCACGTCGGGGTGGCGGCGCTTGAGCTCGCGGATTCCCTCGATGGTCTCCAGGCCGTCGCGCCGGGACTCCTCGAGGCCGCTGCCGATGGTGAAGGTCAGGCAGTCGACCAGGATCGCCGACTCGGGCACGCCCCAGTTGCCGGTGATGTCCTCGATCAGCCGCTCGGCGATCTCCACCTTCTTCGCGGCGGTGCGCGCCTGGCCCTGCTCGTCGATGGTCAGCGCGACCACGCCGGCGCCGTGCTCGGCGACCAGGCTCATGATGCGCTGGAAGCGGGACTCGGGACCGTCGCCGTCCTCGTAGTTCACCGAGTTGATCACCGCCCGGCCGCCCAGGCACTCGAGGCCGGCCTGCAGCACGGCGGGCTCGGTGGAGTCGAGCACGATCGGCAGGGTGGAGGCGGTGGCGAAGCGGCCGGCGACCTCGCGCATGTCGGCGACGCCGTCCCGGCCGACGTAGTCCACGCACAGGTCCAGCAGGTGCGCGCCGTCCCGGATCTGGCCGCGGGCGATCTCCACGCACTTGTCCCAGTCCTCGGCGATCATCGCCTCGCGGAAGGCCTTGGAGCCGTTCGCGTTGGTGCGCTCGCCGATCGCCAGGTAGGAGGCGTCCTGCCGGAAGGGGACCGACTGGTAGAGCGAGGCGGCCGAGGGCTCGGAGATCGGGTTGCGGGCCGCGGGCGCCGTGCCGCGCACCCGCTCGACGAGTTGGCGCAGGTGCTCGGGCGTGGTGCCGCAGCAGCCGCCGATCAGGTTGACGCCGTAGTCGCCGAGGAAGCGCTCGTGCCAGGAGACGAACTGCTCCGGCGTGAGCGGGTAGTAGGAGCCGTCCTTGGTGAGCACCGGCAGCCCCGCGTTCGGCATGCAGGAGATGCCGATCTGCGCGTACTTGGCCAGGTGCCGCAGGTGCTCGGTCATCATGTCCGGGCCGGTCGAGCAGTTCAGGCCGATCACGTCGATGCCGAGCGGCTCCAGGGCGGTGAGCGCGGCGCCGATCTCCGAGCCGAGCAGCATCACGCCGGTGGTCTCGATCGAGACCGAGAGGATCACCGGCAGGTCCACGCCGGCGGCGGCCATGGCCCGCTTGGCTCCGATCACGCCGGCCTTGGCCTGCAGCAGGTCCTGGCTGGTCTCGATCAGCACGGCGTCCACGCCGCCGGCGATCATGCCCTCGGTCTGCGCCTGGTAGCCGTCGCGCACGGCGGCGAAGGGGATGTGGCCGAGCGAGGGGAGCTTCGTGCCGCCGCCGGCCGAGCCGAGCACCCAGCGCGGGCGCTCGGGCGTGGCGAAGGAGTCCGCCGACTCGCGGGCGATCCGGGCGGCGGCCTCGGCGAGCTCGACGATCCGGTCCTCGAGCCCATACTCGCCGAGCGCGGTGCGGTTGGTGCCGAAGGTGTTCGTCTCCACGCAGTCCACGCCGGCCGCGAAGTACGCGTCGTGGATGCCGCGGATCACGTCGGGCCGCGAGACGCTCAGGATCTCGTTGCAGCCCTCGTGTCCCTGGAAGTCCTCGAGGGTCAGATCGACGCCCTGGAGCATGGAGCCCATGGCCCCGTCGGCGATCACGGCGCGCTCGGTGAGCGCCTGGCGGAGCGATGCGGCGCGGCTGCTGCTCATCACTGACCCTTCGACTTGGCGGGGATGCGTGAAACACGGGGGAAACCCGCGTACGCCCTAAGCGTACCGATCGGCCGTGACACGCCGGTGTTGTGTCCACAGGGCGTAGGCTGGGCATGCGCTTAAGTGCGCGGGCCGGACCGCTGCCCGGGCGCGCACGACCGACGAAAACGAGGAGGCACGGTTGATCGAGCTCGAGGAACTGCCCGAGCTGGTCGACCCGGTGATGATCGCGGCCTTCGAGGGCTGGAACGACGCCGCTGACGCGGCCTCGAACGCCGTGCGTCATCTGGCCGAGGTTCTCGACGCCGACCTGTTCGGCGCGATGGACGCCGAGGACTACTACGACTTCCAGGTCAACCGGCCGATGCTCGCCCTCGCCGAGGACGGCGAACGCGAGCTGGTCTGGCCGACCACGAGGTTCTCGGTGGCCCGGGTCCCGGTCGCGGCGCACGAGGGCGCGTCGACTCCGGAGGGCGAGGAGGAGGGCGAGCCGCGGGTGCGCGACGTGGTGCTGGTGCACGGCATCGAGCCCAACATGCGCTGGCAGTCCTTCTCCGAGGAGCTGTTCGACCTGGCCAGGGACCTCGGCGTCAGCACGGTCGTGGTGCTCGGCGCGCTGCTCGCGGACGTCCCGCACACCCGTCCGGTGCCGGTCAGCGGCTCCTCCGGGGATCCGGACCTGGCCTCGGCGCACGGCCTGGAGTCCCCGACCTACCAGGGCCCGACCGGGATCAACGGCGTGCTGCAGGAGCTGGCCCGGCAGGAGGAGATCCCACTGATCTCCTTCTGGGCTGCCGTGCCGCACTACGTGGCCCAGGCGCCCTGCCCGAAGGCGACGCTGGCGCTGATCCGCCGGCTCGAGGACGTGCTCTACCTGGCGATCCCGACCGGCGACCTGCCGCAGGAGGCCCAGGACTGGGAGTCCGGGGTGGACGAGCTGGCCGGCGAGGACTCGGAGGTCGCGGAGTACGTGCGCAGCCTCGAGGAGGCGAAGGACACCGCGGACCTGCCCGAGGCCAGCGGCGAGGCGATCGCCCTGGAGTTCGAGCGCTACCTGCGGCGGCACGAGCGGCGCCGGCGCGGCGGGGACGACGGTCCCGCCGCCCTCTGAGCGCCCCGCACGCCCCGGATGTCCCGTACATCCCGAGAATCCGAATAAGACTTCTTATCCGACTTTACCGGATCCGAACCTTTGTCCGCCTCCCCGTGTCAGCATGACCGAGACGGGTAGGCGGACTTCTGGTTCTCCGGGAGGTGGGATGCAACGGATAGCGGACCATGAGCTGCTGCGCGCCCTTTTCGCGCCGATCGCGGCGGGGACCGCGCACCATCTGATCGTCGAGGACTACTGCACGGTCGTGGTGGTCGGTCCCGAGCGCCGGCTCGAGGTGGCCGATCCGAGCGTGGTCGACCACCTCCTCTGGCTGCACGAGAACGCCGGGCACGCCACGTTCGCCGTCGTGCTGCGCTCGTACACCGGCATGCAGATCGTCTACTCCCCCGGGGCCGAGGGCGTGCTCGCGCAACGGATCAGGGGCTGGCTGGTCACCGCGGGCGACTGGCGCCCGGTCTCGGCCGCGGAGCTGTTCAACGCGATGTGCACCGACCCGGAGACCGAGGAGCCGATCCCGCCGGAGCCTGCCGCCGAGTACCTGGACGCCTGGCCGGTCCCCCCGCCTTGACGCAACCGATCGGCTGCCATAATATGGCAACTGTTAGGTTGCCATATTGAGGAGGCAGTCATGGGATTTCCGGATCGCATCGAGAGAACCGTCGAGATCGGCAAGCCGCCGGCCCGGGTGTGGGCGGCGTTGACCACGGCCGAGGGCCTCAGCGCCTGGTTCGGGCAGCAGGCCGAGATCGACCTGCGCCCGGGCGGGGCCGCCCGGATGTCCTTCGGCGAGGAGTTCACCGCGGAGATGCGGGTGGAGCGGGTCGAGGAGCCGACCGTGTTCGGCTACACCTGGCACATCTACGGGCTGCCGCAGGAGGACCCGCGCCGCACGTACGTGGAGTTCACCCTCGAGCCGATCGCCGCCGGGACCCGGCTGACCGTGGTCGAGAGCGGTTTCGCGCAACTGCCCGAGGACGCCTACAAGACCGCGTTCGAGGGCAACACGGGCGGCTGGGCCCAAGAGCTCGGCGAGCTGGTCGAATACCTCGATGCCGCAGTCTGACACCGAGGCGATCGCCGAGCAGGTCTTCGTCGCGCTCGGCGACCCGAGCCGGCGCGCGGTGCTGGCCGCACTCGCCGCGGCCGGCCCGTCCACCGTGACGGAACTGGCCGCCCGGCTGCCGATCACCCGTCAGGCGATCGCCAAGCACCTGGCGCTGCTCGCCGAGGCCGGCCTGGTGACGGCCGAGCCCGGCGAGCGGCGGCGGGTGCGGTACCGGCTGCGCTCAGCGCCGATGCAGGTCGCGCAGCAGTTCCTGGCCGCGCTGGCGCGCGACTGGGACGGTCCGCTCGGCGCGCTGAAGGAGCACCTGGACAAGCAGGACGGCTGACGGCGCCCCGTACCGTGCCGGCGATCCGCGGGCGCGGCGCGGGGCTCTCGGCGGCTTAGAGCGCGATGCCGAGCAGCGCGTCGAGGGCTCGGGAGGCGAGACCGGGGGCGCCCGGGTCGTTCACGGCGCCGTCCGCGGGGGCGGCGAGCACCGTGTCGACCCATTCGTCGACGGCCTTGACGGCACCGGGGGCGTCGAGGTCGTCGGCGAGGCGCTCGCGCAGCGCGACGAGCAGGCCGTCCGCGGAGGGGGCATCCGGACGGCTGACGGCCTCGCGCCAGCGGGCCAGCCGCTCCTCGGCCTGCGCCAGATCCTCGGCGTGCCACTCCCAGTCCGTGCGGTAGTGGTGCGCGAGCAGCGCGAGCCGGACGGCCATCGGGTCGTGGCCCTCGGCGCGCAGTTTGGAGACGAAGACCAGGTTGCCGCGCGACTTCGACATCTTCTCGCCGTCCAGGCCGACCATGCCCGCGTGCACGTAGGTGTGCGCGAAGGGCCGCTCGCCGGTCACCACCTGCGCCTCGGCGGCGCCCATCTCGTGGTGCGGGAAGGCCAGGTCGCTGCCGCCGCCCTGCACGTCGATGCCGGCGCCCAGGTACTCCAGGGCGATCGCGGCGCACTCGATGTGCCAGCCGGGGCGGCCCTTGCCGAGCGGGGTCTCCCAGGCCGGCTCGCCGGGGCGCTCGGCCTGCCAGAGCAGGCAGTCCAGCGGGTGCCGCTTGCCGGGACGGTCCGGATCGCCGCCGCGCTCGCCGAAGATCTTCACGCGGTCGGTCTCGGGCAACCGGGAGACGGCGCCGAAGTCGGGGTCTGCGTGCACGTCGAAGTAAACGTCCTGATCGACGTGGTACGCGGCGCCCTGCTCGAGCAGCCGCCGCACCAGCGCGACCACGAGGTCGATCGACTCGACGGCGCCGATGTACTTGTAGGGCGGCAGGATCCGCAGTGCGGTCATGTCCTCGCGGAACAGCGCGGTCTCGCGCATCGCGAGCACCTGCCAGTCGTCCTGGTCCCGTTCGGCGCGCTCCAGCAGCGGATCGTCGACGTCTGTCACGTTCTGCACGTAGCGCACGTCGTAGCCGGCGTCGAACCAGGCCCGCTGCACGAGGTCGAAGGCCAGGTAGGTCGCGGCGTGGCCCAGATGCGTCGCGTCGTACGGGGTGATCCCGCAGACGTAGATCCTGGCCGGGCCGTCCGCGGCGGGACGGGCCGGGGTGGCGACCGGACCCCCGGTCGAGGTGTCGAACAGCCGCGGCGGCTGCCCGAGTCCGGGCAGTTTCGGCAGGTGGGTGGTAGGCCAGGCATCCATGGTCATCAGCCTAACCGGTCCGCGGGTGCTACAAACACACTTAGACCGGAGGCCAGGGCACCGGGCGCATCCGCCCGTCCGGCCCCGGCAGCACGCCCAGCGCCAGCAGTTCCCCGATCCGCGCGCGGAAGGCGGCGAGCTCCTCGGGGCTCAGCAGCTCGGCCAGCCGGCCCGCGAGATCCTTGTCCTCGCGCAGCCTCTCCAGCTCGGCCCGCTCCGCCGGCTCGAGCTCGCGCTCGGCGAAGCCCCACAGCAGGGTGCGCAGCTTGTCGTCGGCGTGGAACGTCAGTCCGTGGTCGATGCCGAGGACGGTGCCGTCGGCGAGGGGCAGCAGGTGGCCGCCTTTGCGGTCGGCGTTGTTCACGACGGCGTCGAACAGCGCTATCCGGCGCAGCGCCGGACCGTCGCGGTGCGCCAGGAACCCGTCCGAGCCGTCGGAGAGCTGCACGGCCAGGATCGCGCACCAGCCCTCGGCGTCACCGGAACGCAGATCCTTGAGAACGGTCACCGCGCCGGACAGGTCCGACTCCTCGATCCACTGCTGGACCATGCCCCGGCCGAAGGGGCCGTCGCGCTCGATCGTGGTCGGCACGATGCGCCAGCCGGCCGCCTCGCTGACCGCGTAGGCCGCGAGCTCGCGCGCGGCGAGGGTGCCGTCCGGGAAGTCGTGCAGCGGCCGCTCCCCCGCGACCGGCTTGTAGACGCAGGCCAGGCTCTCGCCGTCCAGCTCGACCCGGCAGTAGAGGGTGGCGTTCGAGGCCTCGGTGAGCCTGCCCTCGACGGTGAGCTCGCCCTCCCGCAGCACCCGCTCGACGTCCGCCACTTCCGATCACACCGCCCGGCGGCGGTAGCCGTTCTGCCGCGGGCAGACGTGGCCCTCGGGGTCCAGCGGCAGGCCGCACAGCGGGCAGGGCGGGCGCCCGGCGGCGACCACGGCGCTGGCCCGGGCGGCGAAGGCGCGGGCCTGGCCGCCGGTGATGTACACCCGCAGCGCGTCCGGCGCCTCGGCGAACAGGTCGTCGGACAGCGGCTCCGCGGCGTCCTCCGCGTCGGTCACCGCGCCCGCCTCGATCACGATCCGCGAGTGCGCCTCGTCCCAGGCCAGCGCGAGGGAGCCGACCCGGAACTCCTCCAGCAGCGGCTGCTCGAGCGGCGCGGTGTCGGACAGGCCGGCGGGCACCGACTCGGGGATGCCGGAGACGGCGCCGGTCCGCCGCACGATCTCGTCCAGCAGCTCGCCGAGCCGGGTGGCCAGCAGCGAGACCTGCTCCTTCTCCATGGCCACCGAGGTGACCCGGGAGCCGGAGCGGGCCTGCAGGTAGAAGGTCCGGTTGCCCGGTTCGCCGACGGTGCCGGCGACGAACCGCTCCGGGGGGTCGTACACGTACAGCTGCCTGGGCACAGGTACCGGGCCTCCCAAGGGTGCTCGAAGCTCAGACGCCTAACGGCTTCGTAGGCTTACCGTACAACGGATCTCCCGTTGGATCTTGCGCTAGGCGCCCGCGCCGCCGCCCACCGGCGCGTCCCCGGCCTCGCCCGCCTCGGGCGCGGGCTCCGCCGAGCGGATCAGGGCACTCACATCGCCGCCGAGGTCGTTGACCCGCAGCACGCTCGGACGCGTGCCGTGGTACCGGATGACGGTCAGCGAGCAGGGGTCCACGTGGATCCGCTGGAACAGGTCGAGGTGCATGCCGAGGGCGTCGGCGGCGATGGCCTTGATCACGTCGCCGTGCGAGACGACCGCATAGGTGGCGTGCTCGCCGAGCTTGGCGTTCCAGGCGCGCACCGCGGCCACGGCGCGGGCCGAGAGCGCGGCCAGCGACTCGCCGTCGGGGAAGGCCGCGGCGGCCGGGTGCACCTGCACGGTGCGCCACAGCGGCTCCTCGGCCAGCGACGTGAGCTGACGGCCCGACCAGGTGCCGTAATCGCACTCGGTGAAGCGCTCGTCGGTCTCGAACAGGGTGCCCTCGCGCCCGGCGACCAGCCGCTCGGCGGTCTGCCTGGTGCGCTCCAGCGGGCTGGAGACGACGGCGTCGAGGTGCACGGGCATCAGCCGCGCGGCCAGTTCGACGGCCTGCGTCTCGCCGCGCTCGTCGAGGTTGACTCCAGGCGTGCGCCCGGCGAGCACTCCGGCGGTGTTGGCGGTGCTGCGGCCGTGGCGGACGAGGAGAAGTGTGGTCACCGGATCCACCCTACGCCGTGAGGCCCCGCAACCGCGCCGCGGTGCCCAGCGCGGCGAGCCGCTCCTCCTGCTGCGCCGCGAAGGGCGTGACCGAGAGCGTGGTCACTCCGGACGCCTCGTACGCCTCCATCCGCTTGGCGATCCGCTCCGGCGAGCCGAGCAGCGAGGTGGCGTCGATGAACTCGAGCGGCACCGCGGCGGCCGCGTTGCGGTGCTCGCGGGCCAGGTAGAGCTCCTGGACCTTGGCGGCCTCCTTCTCGTAGCCCATGCGGCAGGCGAGCTGGTTGTAGAAGTTCTGCTCGCGGCTGCCCATGCCGCCGATGTACAGCGCCGCGTACCAGCGCACCTGCTCGGCGGCGCGCTCCACGTCCTCGTCCACGACGATCGGGACGGTCGGCACGACGTCGAACCCTTCCATGGTCTTGCCGGCCTTCGCGCGCCCGGCGGCGATCGAGGCGAGCTGCTCGGCCGCCTGCTCGGGGCTGTAGAACACGGCGAGCCAGCCGTCCGCGATCTCCCCGGCGAGCTCGAGGTTCTTCGGGCCGACGGCGGCGAGGTAGATCGGGATGTGCGGGCGCACCGGATGCACCGTCAGCTGGATCCGCTTGCCCGGGCCGTCCGGCAGCGGCAGGACGAAATGCTTGCCCTGATATTCGAGCTTCTTCCGGGTGAACGCGAGGTTGATGATGTCCACGTACTCGCGGGTGCGGCTTAGCGGCGCGGCGAAGCGCACCCCGTGCCACCCCTCGGAGACCTGCGGGCCGGAGACGCCGAGCCCGAGCCGGAAACGCCCGTTCGAAAGCGAGTCGAGGGTGGCCGCTGTCATCGCGGTCATCGCCGGGGTGCGCGCCGGGATCTGGAAGACCGCGGAGCCGATGTCGATGCGCCCGGTCTGCGCGGCGACGTAGGCCAGCACCGTGGCCGCGTCCGAGCCGTAGGCCTCGGCGGCCCAGGCCACCGCGTAGCCCAGCCGGTCCGCCTCGCGGGCGATCGCCAGGTTATCGCCGTCGTTGCCCGCGCCCCAGTATCCGAGGTTGACACCCAGCTTCATCGACAGGGTTCCTTCGCATCTTCGGTTCCTGCTCCGTGCAGGGTCGAGCTCCACTGTAGGCCGAACGGGTGTGCGTGTAACGACGCCGCCTCCGGACGAGTGAAGGCCCCTTCACCTGTCGGCACGGCCCGGTAGATTGCGTGGCATGGAGCAACGGCATCTGGGGCACACCGGCCTGCGCGTGTCCCGACTCGGTCTGGGCACGATGGCCTGGGGCCGGGACACGGACGAGGGCGAGGCGGCCGACCTGCTCAAGGCGTACCTCGACGCGGGCGGGAACCTCGTGGACACCGCGGACGTGTACGGGGAGGGCGAGGCGGAGGCGCTGCTCGGGCGCCTGGTCGAGGGGATCAGGGACGAGATCGTCATCGCCACGAAGGCCGTCTCCGTGCCGCACAGCGACCGGCGCTTCGACGCCTCGCGGCGGCACCTGCTCGCGGCGCTGGACGCGTCGCTGGAGCGGCTCGGCACGGACTACGTGGACGTGTGGCAGCTGCACGCGTACGACGACCGGACGCCGATAGAGGAGACCCTCGCGGCGCTGGACACGGCGGTGCACTCGGGCAAGGCGCGGTACGTGGGCGTGGCCAACTACTCGGGCTGGCAGCTCGCCGCGGTCGCCGCCTGGCAGAAGTCGGTGCCCGGGCGGGCGCCGATCGCCTCGGTGCAGATGGAGTACTCGCTGCTGCAGCGGGGCGTGGAGCGGGAGGTCGCCCCGGCGGCCGAGGCGCTCGGCGTCGGGCTGCTGCCCTGGTCGCCGCTGGGCCGCGGGGTGCTGACCGGGAAGTACCGGATGGGCATGCCCTCGGACTCGCGGGCGGCCTCGGACCGCTTCGCGGGCTTCGTGGAGCCCTACCTGAACGACGAGTCGCGGCGGATCGTGGACGCGGTCGCCACCGCCTCGGACGGCCTCGGCGTGGCGCCGCTGGAGGTCTCGCTGGCCTGGGTGCGGGACCGGCCCGGGGTGGTGGCGCCGATCGTCGGCGCGCGCACCACGGCTCAGCTGCGCGGCGCGCTGGCCGCGGAGGAATTGACGTTGCCCCGGGAGATCCGCTCGGCGCTCGACGACGTGTCGGCGCCCGCGATGGGCTACCCGGATCACGGCTGGAACAGGGGTTAGAGGCATGGAGCGGGACGAGGGCGGGGCGGCCGGAGCTTCGCAGGAGGCTGACGGAGCCGGATCCGAGGCCGCGGCGCGGCAGCGGGCGGCGAAGATCGCGGCGCAGCGCGCGGCGGCCGACGCGGCGATCGCGGCGGTGGCGGGCGGGAAGCAGGCCCTGTCGGCGATGACCTCGGCGTCGGCCGCGGCGGCGAAGTCGGCCCGGCTGCTGGAGAACAAGCGCGTCGCCGAGCGCGAGGCGCTGGAGGCCGAGGAGCAGGAGGCCGAGGAGCCCGCGGTCGAGGTGGAGGCCGAGCCCGCGGCCGAAGAGGCGGCGGACGAGCCCGCGGCCGAGATCGAGCCGGAGCCCGAGCCCGTGGCCCCGGTCGAGGTCGCCGCTCCCCCGGCCCCGGAGCCCGTGGCCCGGGTGCCCCGGCGGCGGCAGAAGCCCGCCGCCGCGCCGACGTACACCGCTCCCCCGGTCTTCGACGAGGCGATCACCCGCTGGCTGAGCGCCGAGGGCGCGCCGCCGGCCTTCGCGGGGCGACTGCGCGCGGAGTTCGGCGAGGGCGAGGACGCCACCGCGCAGCTCGCGGAGAACCCGTGGCTGGTGCTGGAGATCTCCGGCGTGCAGCCCGCCGCGGCCGACAACCTGGCCCGCCTGCTGCTCGGCATCGACGCGCGCGACAAGCTGGTCGCGGACGCGCGCCGCAGCCGGGCCCTCGTCGGCGCCCTGCTGCGCCGGGC
>DASTAE010000107.1:0-18949 GCA_035712985.1 Actinospica sp. | reverse complement strand
GAGCGGGTGACGGGAATCGAACCCGCGCTGTCAGCTTGGGAAGCTGATGTTCTACCATTGAACTACACCCGCATGAACACCCTCCGTCACCGACGGTGGCGTTACTGCCCGCTCAGGCTATCAGATCCGCGCGGCGGTTTGGGAGGCTCGGGGGTGGGGCGATACGGTCGGTGGCGTGTTGCTCTCAGACAAGGACCTGCGCGCGGAGATCGCCTCGGGACGGGTGCGGATCGAGCCCTTCGAGGATGCGATGGTGCAGCCGTCGTCGATCGACGTGCGGCTCGACCGCTTCTTCCGGGTCTTCGAGAACCACCGGTATCCGCATATCGACCCGGCCGAGGAGCAGCCCGAGCTGACCCGGCTGATCGAGCCGGAGAAGGGCGAGCCCTTCATCCTGCACCCGGGGGAGTTCGTGCTGGGCTCCACGTACGAGCTGGTCACGCTGCCGGACGACGTGGCCTCGCGGCTGGAGGGCAAGTCCAGCCTGGGGCGGCTCGGACTGCTCACGCACTCGACGGCGGGGTTCATCGACCCGGGCTTCTCGGGGCACGTGACGCTGGAGCTCTCCAACGTCGCGACGCTGCCGATCAAGCTGTGGCCGGGCATGAAGATCGGGCAGCTGTGCATGTTCCGGCTCTCCTCGCCCGCGGAGAACCCCTACGGATCCTCGGCCGCCGGTTCGCGGTACCAGGGGCAGCGCGGGCCGACGCCCTCGCGCTCTTATCTGAACTTCCATCGGACCGAGATCTGACACGGGAACACTCGCGGGGGGCTATGCATGACAGGGCTTATCTCGGATCCTCGGGCGATCACGATCCTCGCCCCGGCGCTCGCGCCGTTGCAGGGGCTGCTGGACGCGCTCGCGCCGCTGGGCACGGGGGACGTGTTCTGCGCGGCGCCGCCGGATGATCCGGAGGAGGACGACTACTCGGACTACCTGGACGAGGAGGAGTTCCCCTACTACACCGCCACGGTGTCGGACACGGTCGCGACCTTCCTGATCGAGATCGAGCGCGCGGATCCGAGCTCGGCGCAGACGCGGTACGAGGTGCACGTGACGGAGTCGGGCCCGGGCTCGGACCGGCTGCGGTACCGGATCGCGAAGGCGGTGCTGGAGCTGACCGGGGGAACGGCGGCCGACGCGGACGGTGCTCCGTACGAGCTCACGGCGCCGTCGCAGGACCCGTTCGGAGCACTCTGGTAGGCCGCGTCCTGCTCCATTCGAGCGAGTAAGACGTGTATATCGTCGAATAAACGGGCAGCGCCCTGGGACAGTGGCGCCATGACGTCCTGGCCCTGGTCCCGGCACCGCTCCCCCTCCCGCACGGCGGACGGCGGCCTCTCGAGCGGCGATCCCGCCTCCGTGCTGCGCGGCAATCCCGTACTGCTGCTCGCCGGGCCGCCGGCGGATGTGATGGTCAACCGGCTGCTGCGGACGTGGAACCCCGAGGCCGAACTGCCCGCGATCGCCGAGGGCGTGCGCTGGGCCGGGCCGTTCCGGCTGGACGCGGTCGGCGCGGCCGAGGCGGGTCTGCCGCTCGGCTGGTCCACGGCGTACGCGGCGCAGGCCGTGCGCAGTCGGCTCCGGGTCCCGGACGGGCTCGCGGCGGGCGAGATGCGCGAGCGCTTCCCGCACGGCATGCCGGTGGGCGCCGAGGCCGTCGCGTGGTCGCTGATCTCGGGCCTGGCACGGCGCCTGGACGGGGCCATGAGGCTCCCGGTGGACGCGCGTTCGCGGCGGGCCGCGCGCAGGGCCGGGGGCGCGATCGTCACCGCGCAGCGTCCGCAGATGCGGCACAACACCTACTGCGTCTACGGCAACAAGGCACTCCCCTGGCCCGTGCTGCGCTCGCTGCTCGCGCTGGGCCTGCCCGAGCTGGACCTCAACGGCGCGCTGGCCGAGGACGACTACTGCCTCGACCGGACCGACTGCTTCGAGGTGCGCGTGGAGCCCTTCCGTGAGGGCGACTTCCTGCCCTACGCGCTGCGATCCGGCGCCGTGCCGGGCTGGCCGTGCACGGTCTACCGCTTCCGCTGCCTGCCGGGGGCCGCGAAGACGGACCTCGCGCGCATCGACGTCCAGCTGCGCGCCGCCGCGTACGAACTCGCGGACGTCGTCGGCGGCGTGCTGCTGGACGGGGACGGGTTCCCGGTAATCACCGAGCTGGCGCGCCAGCGGCGCTAGTCGCGACGCCCGCGCAGTCCTGGATCGTGTCGCACTCGATCATGCCGATGACCGCGCCGGTCACGACGGTGTCGGTCACGATCAGCTTGGCCGGCGCCGCCTGCACCGTGGCCCGGCCCGAGATCCCGTTGAAGTCGATCACGGCCTGATCCATCCGCAGCGCGTTGCCCGAGACCACGTCGACCTGGGTCTTCGCGTCCAGCATCAGGGTGAGCTGCGCCGTGCAGCGGGAATCCGGGCAGTGCTCCGTCAGGTAGAGCGTTCCGGCGATCACGTTCGTCGTGCGCACCGGATCGTCGAAGGGCGTGGAGGTGTCGACCGCGTTCAGCGTCGCACTGTGCTGATCACCGGTCCGGCCGAGCACGGTCAGCGAGATGTCGCCGTCCAGGACCACTTCCACGGCGCGCACGCCGTTGAAACTCTGCGAGTACGAGCTCGTGTGCCGCGTCGTGTGCAGGACCACGTCGGTCACGCCCCCGAGCAGCGCGAGGACGACCAGCGTCAGCACCAGGGCGACGGCCGATCGCAGCAGGGCGGCGAACCATATTCGTGCCTTGCCGCTGATACCGCTCATGAAGAAAGCTGCCCTCCACCTTGGCGTCGCGTGGGGGGCAGCCTACTCCTGTTGTGACAGATTCCTACTTCACGGACCGCAGCAGCAATTGGGAGACATCAACGACCTCCATCGACTCCGGAACCTCGCCCGCCTGCTTACGCGCGGTGATCGAGTCGCCGAGCATGACCAGGCAGTACGGGCAGGCCGTGGAGATCACGTCAGGGTTCGTGGACAGCGCCTCGTCGACCCGCTCGGTGTTGATCCGCTTGCCGATCCGCTCCTCCATCCACATCCGCGCGCCGCCCGCGCCGCAGCAGAAGCCCTTCTCCTTGCAGCGGTGCATCTCGGTGTTGCGCAGGCCCGGCACCTTGGCGATGATCTCGCGCGGCGGCGTGTAGACCTTGTTGTGCCGGCCGAGGTAGCAGGGGTCGTGGTAGGTGATGTTCTGGTCGATCGGGGTGACCGGCGTCAGCCGGCCCTCGTTGACCAGCGTGTCCAGCAGCTGCGTGTGGTGGATGACGTCGAAGTGGCCGCCGACCTGCGGGTACTCGTTGGCGAGCGAGTTGAAGCAGTGCGGGCAGGTGGCGACGATCTTCTTGCTGGGCTTGTCGCCGAAGACCTCGTTGAGCATCTCCACGTTCTGCATCGCCTGCATCTGGAACAGGAACTCGTTGCCCAGGCGGCGCGCCGGGTCGCCGGTGCAGGACTCCTCGCCGCCGAGGATCGCGAACTTCACGCCGGCGATGTGCAGCAGCTCGGCGAAGGCCTTAGTGGTCTTCTTCGCGCGGTCCTCGAGGGAGCCGGCGCAGCCGACCCAGTACAGGTACTCGACCTCGTCGAGGTTCTCGACGTCCTCGCCGAAGACCGGCACCGGGAAGTCGACCTCGGAGACCCAGTCGAGCCGCTTCTTGGCGGGCATGCCCCACGGGTTGCCCTTGTTCTCGATGTTCTTGAGCATCGTGCCCGCCTCGGACGGGAACGCGGACTCGATCATCACCTGGTAGCGGCGCATGTCGACGATGTGGTCCACGTGCTCGATGTCCACCGGGCACTGCTCGACGCAGGCGCCGCAGGTGGTGCAGGACCACAGCGCCTCGGCCGCGATCACCGCGTTGTCCTCGGGCGAGCCGACGAAGGGCCGGGCCGCCTCGGCGAGCACGTCCTGCGGGACGCCCTTGAGCATCTCCTCGGTGGCCTTCTCCTCGCCGGCCATGTCCAGGCCGCCGCCCGCGAGCACGTAGGGCGCCTTGGCGTGCAGGTTGTCCCGCAGCGCGAGCACGATCAGCTTGGGGCTGAGCGGCTTCTCGGTGTTCCAGGCGGGGCACTGCTCCTGGCAGCGGCCGCACTCGGTGCAGGTGGAGAAGTCGAGCAGGCCCTTCCAGCTGAAGTCCTCGACCTTGCCGACGCCGAAGACCGCGTCCTCGTCCGGGTCCTCGAAGTCGATCGGCTGGCCGCCGGAGAGCATCGGGTTCAGGGCGCCGAGGGCGGTGGTGCCGTCCTGCTTCTTCTTGAACCAGATGTTGAAGAAGGCGAGGAAGCGGTGCCAGGCGACGCCCATGTTCGAGTTCAGCGAGATGGTGATCATCCAGGTGAAGGAGATCACGATCTTGAGCGCGGCGACGCCCCAGATCACGTTATGCAGCGTGCCGACGGACGCGTTCTTGAACAGCGCCTGCGCGATCGGCGCGGAGAAGAAGTACTCCATGTCGAAGCGGGAGCCGTTCTCCAGTGCCGCCTCGGCCGCGCGCAGCGTGAGGATGCAGAGCATCACGCCGAGGATGACGTACTCGACGAAGTACGCCTGCCACATCACCGAGCCGAAGAAGCGGGACTTGCGGCCCTTCTTCGAGGGCAGGTTCCTCAGCCGGATCCCCATCAGGAACACGATGGCCAGCAGGCCGGCGACCGTGAAGAACTCGCTGACGAACTGGTAGGGCCACCAGTGCCCGATGACCGGGAGCTGGAAGGTCGGCGTGAACAGCTGCCCGAACGCGGTGACCAGCGTGAGGAACAGCAGCCCGAAGGACACCATGACCAGCCAGTGCGCGGCGCCGATCCAGCGCTTGCCCGCGCGGGCGAGCCGGGTGTGCGCGCCGAACTCGATCACGAGGTTCCTCGTGCGCGCCCACGGGTTCCCGGTGCGCCCGGGCGCGGGCTGGCCCAGCGTGATCGTCCGGTACATGCGGACGAGCACCTGGCCGAAGAGGGCGATGCCCACCGCGGCGATGCCCAGCGAGACGATGATCGCGGCGATCTGCATATCGGTGCGGACTCCTTCGGGGGACAGGTCTGCCCGAGGGCAGGTCTGCGTCGACGCCCGCAGTCTACTCACGAGTAACTTATTTGGCGACCATGGACTGAACGCTCATTCAGTCTGACTTATCGGGCAAAACACCACACCTCGCCACGCGGTGCCCTGGTCCGAACCGGTAGCCAGGAGCGATGCGCGGCGAGGTGTGATCAATGCCACTCGGTGAGCGGCGCGGACTCAGTTGCTCGGGAAGAAGCCGAAGGCGTCGAGCACGACCTGCGCCGTGCCGGTGCCGCCGACGTAGAGGCCGAGGTCGTAGGAGCCGAAGTTGCCGTCCAGGACCGTGCCGGCCGAGACGACGGCGAGGTTCGGGATCGTCTGCCCCTTCACCCAGTTGAGGGTGGAGGTGCCCGGCAGCGCGGTCGAGCCGCCGTTGTACGGGTAGAGCTCGAGGTAGCCGTTGCCCGTGGTGCCGGTCACCGTGGCGTTCAGCACGAAGGCCGTCTCCAGGGTGTCGTTCGTGATCGGGAAGGGCACCGTCTTGCCGGCCGAGAGCGGGCCGTCGTAGACGCCGTTGTCCTTGACCCGCGAGTCGTAGATCCGCTCGGGCGCGTACAGCGGGATGTAGGCGCTGCCGCCGACCGCGGCGGCCTGGTAGTAGCCGGACACGTCCACGACGAGGTCGACCGGTCCGGTGCTGCTGTTGTGCAGGGTGATCTCGTGGCTGTCGGTGCTCAGGTCGCCGAACGGCACGATCGCGCTGTTCGCGACCGCCTGGTTGGGACCGTAGTTGACGTTCGAGGACGCCGTGGAGGCGCCCGCGCCACCGTCGGCCGTGATGAAGCCGCTGTGGGTTCCGTTGACGGCGGTGATGTTCAGCTGGGCCGCGGTCGCCGTGCTCGGCACGGATCCGACGCCGCCGATCGTGAGCGTGACGCTGCCTCCCGCGGCGATCTTCGCGATCGTGCCGCCGGTGCCGGTGCCCTTGCGGGTGTCCAGGACCCGGGTCGGGGTGATCGGAGTGTAGGTGGCGGCGCTCGCGGCCGTGTAGTAGCCCTGGACGTCCGCGACGACCTGGGTGGTGCCCGTCGAGCCGTTGTAGAAGTCGACCGTGCCGTCCGCGCCGACCGGGACGACGACGAGGTTGGCGACGGTCTGGCCCTTGCCGAAGTTCAGGTTCGAGGTCTCGGGCCGGTCGATCGAGTAGCCGTCCGCGTCCTCGTTGTTGTAGACCGTGAGCACGCCGCTGGCGTTGACCTGCGTCGCGGTCACGTTGAGCACGACGGCCGTGGCGCCGGTCGGGACCGAGACGCCGTTCCCGCCCGTGCCGACGACCTTGAACTTGAGCGTCCCGTGCGCGGCGATCGCGGCCTTCGCGGCGCCGGTGCCGGCGCGGGTGTCGAGGATGCGGAAGGGCCCGAACGCCGTGTACTCGGACGCGGTCTGCACGACGGTGGTGTTCGTCGCCGTGTCGCTGTAGGCGTCGGTGAGAGTGACCGTCACGTCGTAAGCGCCGAGAGCGGAGTACGTGTGCGTGTAGTCCAGCACCCCTCCGCCGTCGGACTGCGCGGTCACGTCGGTGATGGTCTGCGTGGTGCCGTCGCCCCAGGAGATCGTCAGCGTCGCGCTGCCGTTGTCCAGACCGACGAAGCCGGCCACCAGCTCGACTCCGTAGGTGCTGATCTGCCCGCCGCCGATGTAGACCGCGAGGTCGGGGTTCGACGTCGTGCCGGAGGTCGTCTTCGACGCCGCGTCGGCGGAGGCCGCGTGCCGCGAGAATACGGACTTGCTGAGCGGGCTGCTGAACTGCTTCAGGTTGCCGCTCTTGGCCGTCGACGTGCCGAAAGCGGGCGAAACAGCGGAGTGCGACGTCGTGGACGCCATGGCGAAGCCGGGGGCGAGGGCGATTCCGAAGGAACCGGCCAGGGCCAGAGGTACCAGAATTCTGCGGTGCTGCACCGCGATCCCTCCCCAGGGACAGTCCGCGCGACAGATACGCGGATCATGAAAGCAAGCAGCTGACTTTATCGCCGCTGAGGGTTACTCACCAGGCGTTGATGTCACAGTTCCGCTACTGCTGGGGAGCGATATCAGTGCAGGTAGTACCCATGATTTTCATGAAGAGCCTCGTGCTCCTCGAGGCGCAGCTGGGTGCGGGCGGGCTCGGCGTCGGCCATCGCCTGGACGAGGAGGCCGGCCAGGACCATGGGGGCGGCGTGCGAGTCGAAGACGAGGCGCGAGCCCACCGGGGCCACCCAGACGGCGTCCGCGTGCTCGGCCCAGGGGGCGAGATGGGAGTCGGTGACGAGGGCCACCTTGAAGCCGCGGCGGCGGGCTTCGTCGAGCACTGCGATGGCCTCGACGGCGTAGCGCGGCAGCATGAAGGCGAGCAGCCAGGTGCCGCCCGCCTGCCTGGCCTGGAGCAGCAGGTCGAAGGCCGCGGAGCCGGCGCTGTCGATGAAGCGGACGTCGGGGTGGATGCGCGCCGCGCTGTAGGTGAAGTAGTAGGCGACCGGGTCCGACATGCGCAGGCCGAGGACCGGAAGGCAGGCGCTGGCGGCGAGTTCGCGGCCGACGGAGGCGATCCGCTCCGGCTCGGCGGCGAGTTCGTGCAGGGTCGCCAGATTGCGCTCCTCGGCGGCGATGGCGGCCTGGAACTCGTTGCGGCGCACGTCCTGCGGGGACTCGGCGATCGAGCCGAGGACGATGGGGCGCAGCGCCTCGCGCAGCGCGGGGTAGCCGGAGAAGCCCAGCGCCGTCGCGAAACGGCTGACAGCGGGCTGACTCACCCCGGCGCGCTCGGCGAGGTCGACGCTGCTCAGGAACGCGGCCTCGGACAGGTTGTCGATCAGGTACTGCGCGATGCGGCGCTGCGCCGGAGACAGCCGCCGCCCGTCGAGGAGGGCGAGCAGCTGTTCCGACGCGGCCTTCGTCTGTTCCATCGACACCGGACCCTAGCCGAGCGGGCCGGTCACGGACTCGACGGCGGCGAGCACGGAGCCGTCGCGCACGGCCTGCTCGGCGGCGCGCATCTCCACCGAGAGGAAGCGGTCGGGGCCGGGACCGCCCACGCCGCGCTCGCGCAGGGTGGCGACCGCGGCGGCCGTCGCCGGGGCCGGGGTCAGCGGGGCGCGCAGGTCCAGGGCGCGGGCGGCGGTGAGCAGCTCGATCGAGAGCACCTTGGCCAGGTTGTCGAGGGAGTGCCGCAGCTTGCGGGCGGCGGACCAGCCCATCGAGACGTGGTCCTCCTGCATCGCCGAGGACGGGATCGAGTCCACGCTCGCGGGCGCGGCGAGCCGCTTGTTCTCGGAGACCAGGGCGGCCTGCGTGTACTGGGCGATCATCAGGCCGCTGTCCACGCCCGGGTCGTCGGCCAGGAAGGGCGGCAGGCCGTGCGAGCGCGCGACGTCGAGCATCCGGTCGGTGCGCCGCTCGGCGATGGAGGCGACGTCGGCCGCGGCGATGGCCAGGAAGTCGAGCACGTAGGCGACCGGGGCGCCGTGGAAGTTGCCGTTCGACTCGACGCGGCCGTCCTCGATGAGCACGACGGGGTTGTCGACGATCGAGGCGAGCTCGCGGCCGGCCACGGAGGCGGCGTGCGCCACGGTGTCCCGGGCGGCACCGGCGACCTGCGGCGAGCAGCGCAGCGAGTAGGCGTCCTGGACGCGGTTGCAAGAGTCGGGCTCGCGGTGCGAGGCCATGATCGCGGAGTCCGCGAGGACCCGGATCAGGTTGGCGGCGGACGCGGCCTGGCCCGGGTGCGGCCTTATCGCGTGCAGCTCGGGGCGAAAGACGCGGTCGGTGCCGAGCTGCGCCTCGACGCTCATCGCGGCGCTGATGTCGGCCGTCTTCAGCAGCTTCTCGAAGTCGCGGATGGCCATGATCAGCATGCCGAGCATGCCGTCGGTGCCGTTGATGAGGGCCAGGCCCTCCTTGGGCGCGAGCTCCAACGGCGTGATCCCGTGGGCCGCGAGGACCGGACCCGCGGCGGTCTCCTTGCCGTCCTCGCCGATGACCTCGCCCTCACCCATCAGGACGAGTGCGACGTGGGAGAGCGGGGCCAGGTCACCCGAGCAGCCCAACGAGCCGTACTCGCGCACGGCCGGGGTGACGCCCGCGTTGAGCAGCGCGGCCATCGTCTCGGCGACCACCGGGCGCACGCCGGTCTGGCCGGAGGCGAGGGTCTTCAAGCGCATCAGGATCAGCGCGCGGATGACCTCGGGCTCGACGATCTCGCCGAGGCCGGCGGCGTGCGAGCGGATCAGCGAGCGCTGCAGCGCGGCGCGCAGCTCGGGGTCGATGTGCCGGGTGGCCAGCGCGCCGAAGCCGGTGGAGATGCCGTAGGCGGGAGTGGGGGCGGCGGCCAGCTCGTCGACCAGCGCGCGGCCGCGGGCCAGCGCGTCGAGCGCCTCGGAGCCGAGTTCCACCTTCGCGCCGCCGCGGGCCACGGCCAGCACGTCGTCGAAGCTCAGCTCGCCCTTGCCCAGAGTTACGACCGTCACGGGTCCTCCACTGCCGAATTGAATAGCTCCATGCGGTTGACCGCACCCATGAATGATTGCATAACATGACTGGTGGCTCCACCATCGATTGAGATCCGAGCAGAAGGCGAGCGAACCCCTATGTACGGTCCCCGGCCCGTCGCGGCCCCGCGCGGCACCGACCTCAACACGCTCGGCTGGCAGCAGGAGGCCGCCTACCGGATGCTGCAGAACAACCTCGATCCCGAGGTGGCCGAGCACCCGGACAACCTGGTCGTCTACGGGGGCACCGGCAAGGCCGCGCGCAACTGGGCCAGCTTCGAGGCGCTGCTGCGCACGCTGAAGACGCTCAAGGCCGACGAGACGATGCTCGTGCAGTCGGGCAAGCCGGTCGGCGTCATGCGCACGCACGAGTGGGCGCCGCGGGTGATCCTGGCGAACTCCAACCTGGTCGGCGACTGGGCGAACTGGGACGAGTTCCGTCGGCTGGACGCCCTGGGCCTGATGATGTACGGCCAGATGACCGCCGGCTCCTGGATCTACATCGGCACGCAGGGCATCCTGCAGGGCACGTACGAGACCTTCGCCGCCGCGGCCGCCAAGAAGTTCAACGGCACCCTGGCCGGGACGATCACGCTGACCGCGGGCCTCGGCGGCATGGGCGGCGCCCAGCCGCTCGCCGTCACCATGAACGACGGCGTGGCCATCTGCATCGACTGCGACCCGCGCGCGATCACCCGCCGGATCGAGCACCGTTATCTCGATGTGCAGGCTGATTCGCCGGAGCACGCGCTGCAGCTCGCCGTCGAGGCCCGCGACGCCCGCCGTCCGCTGTCCATCGGCCTGCTGGGCAACGCGGCGGAGCTCGTCCCGCAGATGCTCGCGATCAACGCGCCGATCGACATCGTGACCGACCAGACCTCCGCGCACGACCCGCTGTCCTACCCGCCGATCGGCGTCGCGTTCGA
Organism: Actinospica sp.; assembly: GCA_035712985.1. GTDB lineage: Bacteria > Actinomycetota > Actinomycetes > Streptomycetales > Catenulisporaceae > Actinospica. Next base: position 8,508 of record DASTAE010000107.1, on the reverse strand, counting down.
GGACATGAAGACGTACGCCGCCGAGAACCCGCAGGAGTTCACCGCGCGGGCCCGGGAGGCGATGGCCAAGCACGTCGAGGCGATGGTCGGTTTCCAGGACGCGGGCGCCGACGTCTTCGACTACGGCAACTCGATCCGCGGCGAGGCCAAGCTGCACGGCTACGAGCGCGCCTTCGACTTCGAGGGCTTCGTTCCCAAGTACATCAGACCGCTGTTCAACGAGGGCAAGGGCCCGTTCCGCTGGGCCGCGCTCTCCGGCGACCCCAAGGACATCGCCGTCACCGACCAGGCGGTGCTGGATCTCTTCCCGGAGAACGAGTCGCTGCACCGCTGGATCAAGATGGCCGGCGAGCGGGTGCACTACCAGGGCCTGCCGGCCCGGATCTGCTGGCTGGGCTACGGCGAGCGGGACAAGGCGGGCGTGCGCTTCAACGACCTGGTCGCCTCGGGCGCCGTGCAGGCCCCGATCGTGATCGGCCGCGACCACCTGGACTGCGGTTCGGTCGCCTCGCCCTACCGGGAGACCGAGGCGATGCTGGACGGCTCGGACGCGATCGCCGACTGGCCGCTGCTGAACGCGATGGTCAACGTGGCCTCGGGCGCCTCCTGGGTCTCGATCCACCACGGCGGCGGCGTCGGCATGGGCCGCTCCATCCACGCGGGCCAGGTCTCGGTGGCCGACGGCACGCCGCTGGCCGCGCAGAAGCTGGAGCGGGTGCTGACCAACGACCCGGGCATGGGCGTGATCCGGCACGTGGACGCGGGCTACCCGCGCGCGATCGAGGTCGCCGAGGAGCGCGGCGTGCGCATCCCGATGAGCGAGGGCTGATCGGCGATGGAGACCTCCGCGTACGAGGAGCTGTGGCGCTCGCTGCTGCCGCTCGGCTTCCACCGGTCGAGCGGCGGCTACCGCCGCTTCGCCTGGGACAGGGCGGATCTCGCGTGCCGGGCCTGGTTCACCGCGCAGGCGGCGGACCGGGGCCTGGCCGTGCGCACCGACCGCAACGGCAACCAGTGGGCGTGGTGGGGCGAGCAACTGCCCGGCAAGGCGCTGGCCATCGGCTCGCACCTGGACTCGGTGCCGGACGGCGGCGCGTTCGACGGCCCGCTCGGCGTGGTCAGCTCCTTCGCGGCGGTGGACCTGCTGCGCGAGGCCGGCTGGCAGCCGGAGCGCCCGATCGCGATCGCCAACTTCGCCGACGAGGAGGGCGCGCGCTTCGGTGTGGCCTGCGCCGGATCCCGTTTGCTGACCGGACAACTCGATCCGGAGCACGCGCGGTCGCTGACCGACGCGGACGGCGTCACGATGGCCGCCGCGATGGAGTCGGCGGGCCAGGACCCCGAAGCGCTCGGCCGGGACGACGAGCTCCTCGCGAAGATCGGCCAGTACGTCGAGTTGCACATCGAGCAGGGCCGCGCGCTCGTCGACGCGGACCGCTCGATCGGCGTCGCCACGTCGATCTGGCCGCACGGCCGCTGGCGCTTCGAGTTCCACGGCGAGGCGAACCACGCCGGGACCACGCGGCTCGAGGACCGACGCGACCCGATGCTGACGTACGCGTACACGGTGCTGGCCGCGCGGAAGAAGGCCGCGGCGCACGGCGCGCTGGCCACCTTCGGCCGGATCCAGGTGGAGCCCAACGGAACCAACGCCATCCCCTCCAAGGTCAGCGCGTGGCTGGACAGCCGCGCGCCCGACGAGGCGACGCTCGGCGCGCTGCTGGCCGAGCTCGAGGAGGCGGCGCGGGAGCGGGCCGGTCGGGACGGCGCCTCCCTCTGCGTGGTGAACGAGTCGCTGACCCCGATCGTCGAGTTCGACCACGCGCTGCGGGACCGGCTCGCGAAGACGCTGGACCAGGCGCCGGTGCTGCCGACCGGAGCCGGGCACGACGCGGGCATCCTGGCGGCGCGCATTCCGACCGCGATGCTGTTCGTGCGCAACCCGACCGGCGTGTCGCACAGTCCGGCCGAGCACGCCGAGATTGCGGACTGCCGGGCCGGGGTACACGCCCTAGCCCGCGCGGTCTCCGAGTTGGCCGGCGGTTCGGCGCGACTGGGAGCGGCTTGGTGACCTCGTATCTCGCGGAATACGCGTTCGTGCACGGCGGCGTCGAGACCGATGTGCTGATCGAATCGGATCAGGGCACGATCACGAAGCTCGTGATCGGCGCCACGGAATTGCCGGAGGACGTCGTCCGGCTGAGCGGATTCACCGTGCCCGGCCTCGCGAACGCGCACTCGCACGCCTTCCACCGCGCGCTGCGCGGCCGGACGCAGACCGGCGAGGGCACGTTCTGGACCTGGCGCGAGCAGATGTACTCGGCCGTCGCCGGGCTCAATCCGGACACCTACCGCGAGCTGGCGACCGGCGTCTTCGCGGAGATGGCGCTCGCCGGGATCACCAACGTGGGCGAGTTCCACTATGTGCACCACGCGCCGGGCGGCACCCCGTACGCCGACCCGAACGCGATGGGACACGCGCTGATCGAGGCCGCGCGGGCCGCCGGAATCCGGATCACGCTGCTCGACACCTGTTATCTGGCCGGCGGAATCCGCACGCCGATGAACGAGACGCAGGAGCGCTTCTCGGACGGCGATGCGCAGGCCTGGGCCTCGCGCGTCGAGGCGTTGCGCGCGACGTACGCGGGTGCTCCGGATGTGTTGGTGGGCACGGCGATCCACTCGGTGCGCGCGGTGCCGGTCGAGCAGCTCTCGACGGTGGCGAAGGCCGCCGACGAGTGGTCGGCCCCGCTGCACGTGCACCTCTCTGAGCAGCGCGCGGAGAACGACGCGTGCCTGTCCGCGTATCACCGGACTCCCTCGCAACTGCTGGAGCAGCACGGCGCGCTCGGGCCGCGGACCAGCGCCGTGCACGCGACGCACCTCTCGCAGGTGGACATGGAGATCCTCGGCGACTCCGCGACCAGCGTCTGCATGTGCCCGACCACGGAGCGGGATCTCGCCGACGGCATCGGCGCGGCGCGCTGCATGTTCGAGGCCGGATCGCCGATCACGCTCGGCTCGGACAGCCACGCGGTCATCGACCTGTTCGAGGAGGCGCGCGCGGTCGAGCTGGACGAGCGGCTCAGCTCGGAGCGGCGCGGCCACTGGCCCGCGGCCGATCTGCTGACCGCCGCGACCTCCGCCGGGCACGCGAGCCTCGGCCGCCCGGACATCGGCATGATCGCGGTCGGCCAGGCCGCCGACTTCGTGACCGTGGACCTCGACTCGATCCGGCTCACCGGCACGGATCCGCGCAACGCGGTCGAGTCCGTCGTCTACGCGGCCACCTCTTCGGACGTCCGGCATGTCGTCGTCGGTGGACGGCTGATCGTCTGGGAGGGTGTCCATCTACTCGTGCAGGAGGCACCGCGGCGGCTCGGCGCGGCGATCAGACAGGTGATGGGATGACGAACTCCCTGCTGGTGACCGGGATCGGCGAATTCTCCGAGAACAATCCACAGGCTGTGGATAACCCTCCGTCCGGCGACGCGGCCTTCGTCGTCGAGGACGGCAGGATCGCCTGGACCGGCCCGGCCTCCGCGGCGCCCGGCGCCGACGAGCGCGTCGACGTGGCCGGTCGCGCGGTCATCCCCGGCTTCGTGGACAGCCACGCGCACCTCGTCTTCGCCGGCGACCGCGCCGCCGAATTCGCCGCCCGGATGACCGGAACCCCTTACTCCGCCGGGGGAATCCGCACCACGGTCGCCGCCACCCGGGCCGCCGACGACGCGACGCTGCGGCGCAACGTACGGCGCCTGGTGCACGAGATGGCGACGCAGGGCACGACGACAGTCGAGTGTAAGACCGGATACGGCCTCACCGTCGACGACGAACTGCGCGCGCTGCGGATCGCGAAGGAGGAGTGCGACGCCGCGACCTTCCTCGGCGCGCACGTCGTGCCCGCCGAGTACGCGGACCGTCGCGCCGAATACGTGGACCTCGTGCGCGGCCCGATGCTCGACGCGTGCGCGCGGTACGCCGACTACGTGGACGTGTTCTGCGAACGCGGCGCCTACGACGAGGCCGAGACGCGGCTGATCCTGGACGCGGCTCGGGCCAAGGGGATCCCGGCGCGCCTGCACGCGAACCAACTCGGCCATGGCCCGGGAGTGCGCCTCGCCGTCGAGTACGGCGCCGCGAGCGCGGACCACTGCACATACCTGGAAGCCAAGGACATCGAGGCCCTCGCGGGCTCGGAAACGGTCGCCACGCTGCTTCCCGGAGTGGAGTTTTCCACAAGGTCTCCGTACCCCGACGCTCGGTCGCTGCTCGACGCCGGAGCGTCCGTGGCGATCGCGACGGACTGCAATCCGGGCTCCTGCTACACGTCCTCGATGCCCTTCTGCATCGCCCTCGCCGTCCGCGAGATGCGCATGTCCCCTGGTGAGGCGCTCAGAGCCGCTACCCTCGGCGGGGCGAAGGCCCTGGGCCGCACCGACCTCGGGCATCTGTCCGTCGGCGCCCGGGCCGACTTCGCGGTGCTGGACGCGCCGAGTCATCTGCACCTCGCGTACCGTCCCGGCGTGCCACTTATCCACAGCGTGTGGAAGAACGGTCGCAAACTCGTGTGAGCGCAAAGACGTGCCCCCGACCGGATGCTCCGGCCGGGGGCACAGTCTTTCGGTCGGCTACTCAGCTGGCGCTGAAGTATCCGGAGACGTCCACGATGAGGTGAACGGTGCCGGAGGCGTTGTTGTAGAAGGTCACGCCGCTCTTGCTCTGCACGATCGCCAGGTTCGGGATCGTCTGCCCGGTGCCGAAGTTGAGGTTCGACACGTTCGGCAGCGAGCCGCCGAGCGGGTAGGCGTTCAGGAAGCCGCCGGCGGTCGGCTGGGTGACCGTGACGTTCGCGATCACCGCGTCGTACGAGGACGGCAGCGCCAGGTTCAGCGTACCCTTCGCGGCGATCGGCGAGACGCTGGTCGTGCCCTCGCCGATCCGGGTGTCGACCAGGCGCACCGGGCCGAGCGGGTGGTACACGTCGCCGTTGGTGCCGGCGGTGTAGTAGCCCGCGATGTCCGCGATGACGTCCGTGGAACCCGAGATCGCACCGTTGTAGAAGTCGACGATGCCGTCCTGGCCGACCGGAACCATCACCATGTTCGGCACGGTCTGGCCGGCGGAGAAGTTCAGGTTCGACGCGTTCGGGACCGTCGTGTTGACGGTGCCCGAGGCGCTCTCGTTCGGGTAGACGTCGAGGAAGCCGCCGCCGGTCACGTTGGTGACGGTCACGTTCATCGCCACGCCGGTGATGTTCGACGGGATGGCCTGCGTCGCGGTGCCGCCGATCGCGGTGATCGTGGCGCCGCCGACCTGCAGCTGGACCTTCTGCCCGAAGGCCAGCTTGCCCTTGGCCACGCCGTTGCCGCCCGACCGGGTGTCCAGCGCGCGGATCGGGGTGACCGGGGTGTAGGCCGCCGTGGTCGACGAGGTCGTCGTCGTGTAGTAGCCCTCGAGGTCCGCGATGAACTGGACCGTGCCGGTGGAGTTGTTCGTGATGTCCACCGCGCCGCTCGACTTCAGCGGCACCACGACCAGGTTCGGCGTGGTCTGGCCCGCGGAGAAGTTGAGGTTCGACGTCAGCGGCATCGCCTCGCCGACCGGGTAGACGGTCGCGTTGCCGCCGCCGGTCGGCTGGGTCGCCGTCACGTTCAGCACCGCGGCCGTGGCGCCCGCGGGCACCTCGGAGATGCCGGTGCCGGTCTCCAGGCTGTTGCCGGTGATCTGCACCTTGACGGTCCCGTTCACCGCGATCGGACCGGTCACGGTGCCGACCTGGAACTTCGCCCGGGTGTCCAGCAGCCGCACCGGGCCGTCGGCCTGGTAGTAGCTGCCGGTGCTGGCGATCGGGGTCTGGCAGACGGTCGAGGCGACGCCCGAGGAGAGCGGCGAGCCCCAGCCGGTGGCCATGTCGTAGCCGGTGCCGGCCGCGTAGCCGGAGGTGGCGCCGATGCCGGTCATCTCGTTGTTCCCGGAGGTGACGTCCCGGAAGACCGAGGAGCTCGAGGAGCCCTCGCCCGCGGTGTAGAGCGACGGGTTGATGAACCCGGCCTCACCGTTGAGCCGGCAGTTCGTGTTGGCGTCGGCCAGCGCGATCACCGCGGCCCACAGCGGCGCGGCGGCGCTGGTGCCGCCGGCGATGTAGATGCCGTCGGTGCTCGCGTTGCCCGCGGTGGAGGCGATGTCGATGGCGTAGCCGGTGTTCACGTCCGCGTTCGCCGACACGTCGGGAACCATGCGCTTGCCGCCGGTGTAGCCGAACGGGCTCAGGCCGCTCTGGTACGAGGGCTGGGCCCAGGTGCTGGAGGGGCCGCCGCCGGACGCGCCGTAGCTCGTGGTGTTGCTGCCGTTGATCCAGCTCGAGTTCCAGGTGGTCTCGGTCGGGTTCGACAGGCCCTGCATCGTGGTGCCGCCGACGCCGGTGACGTAGGGCTGGCTCGACGGGTCCTGGACGGCGAGCGCGGTGCTGCTGCTGCCGTCGTTGTAGCACTCGGTCGAACCGTAGTCGCCGGACGCCGAGAGCACCGTCTGCCCCTGCGCGGCGGCCTGCTGGAAGAGGGTGTTCTCCTGGCTGACCGTCGAGCTGGCCGCGTCGGCCTCGCACAGGCCCCAGCTGGTCGAGACCACCTGGGCCTTGTCCTGGTTGATGATCGCCGAGTAGTCGTCCACGACGCCGGCGTCACTGTTCGGGGCGACGTAGTCGAGGATCTTCACGCCGGGCGCGAGGTTCGCGACGGTCTCGATGTCGAGGTTGGACTCGAACGTGGCGTCGTTCGACGCCGAGGCCCCGCCTGTGGTCGACGCCTTGTCGATCGAGATCCCGGTCACCGAGGTCGAGTGGCCGTAGCAGGAGTCGAGCTGCGCGACACCGGTCGGGTCGTACGGGCCGAGTTCGAACACCGCGACGGTCACGCCGGCCCCGTCGTCACCACCGGTGATCTGCGACGTCATGCCGTAGTTCTTGGCGAGCGCGTCGTAGGTGAAGTAGTTGGTGCCGTTGGTCAGGCCGGCGCTGCTGAGCGAAGAGACGAGGCCGCTGCAGGTGCCGACGGTGTAGCCGCTCGACACGTTGGACGTCGCGGATCCCTTGGAGCCCGCGAGCGACGCGTGGTGCTTCGAGGCCGCGTACTGCGGCACCGCGTACTCGCTGTCGTCGAGGCCGGCGATGCTGCTGACGTATCCGGAGATCGAGGCGGCGACGGTCGGCGCCGTGGTGTTCGCGTAGAACGAACGGCCCGCGGCCGAGTAGCCCTTGATGCTCACGTTGAACGCGTGCTCGGCCTGCGCGACGGTGCCGCTGGCCGAGACGAACATCCCGTCGGCCGAGACGGAGCCGACCGACAGGCCCTGCGCCTTGAGCGCGGCCTCGACGGCGGATATCTCCGCCTGCGAGGCGCCGAAGTGCTCGGCGACCTGGCTCGGCGAGAGGTAGCGGTGGTAGTACGGCGAGTTGCGGTTGCCCACCCCCGCGGCGTAGGCCGACAGGTCGGCCGCGTGCCCGGTGTTGAGCGCGACGTCGAGGTGCAGCGTCGTGGAGGCCGCGGGGGCCGCCGCGGCCACCGAGCCCTTCGGCAGGGCGGGCGCGTGGCCCACCGCGACGTTCCCCGACGGGGTCGCGGCGAAGCTCGGAGCGGCGGCCGCCACCTGGGCCGCGCCGAGCGCGAGGCTGAGCGCGGCCGCGGGCAGCCCGAGCCGCCGCAGTGCGCTCGGACGGGAGGCCGGAGTGGCAGCGCCGTCCGTCCCCCGTCCGACTTGATTGTGTTCCACCTGGGTGTCCCCATCCCTAGTGATTCGAGGATCCGCGCCCGGGCCGGGAGGGATCCTCAAAAGCCCCCCGGGCAGACGCGCGACGCGCCATCGTACGGAGGCGGATCGAACTCTCAGGCGGAGTTCATGTAGCAGTTCTGTACCAAGGCCAGGACACCGGCGCGGCGGCCCGCGACCTCCCCGCGGAACGGCGACTTGAGTCCATCGCGCTCAACGCTTACAGTTGAGCCTGTCGGACTCAACCCAGGGCCCGGCCGCCTTGAGCAATGAGCAACTCCACGAGTCGCACAGTCCTATCCAAGGAGTCCCACGATGGCACGTCCGGTCGGCATCGACCTCGGAACGACGAACTCCGTCGTCTCCGTCCTTGAAGGTGGCGAGCCCACCGTCATCACGAACGCCGAGGGTTCCCGGACCACCCCGTCCGTGGTCGCCTTCGCGAAGAACGGCGAGGTGCTGGTCGGCGAGGTCGCCAAGCGCCAGGCCGTGACCAACGTCGATCGCACGATCCGTTCGGTCAAGCGCCACATGGGCACCGACTGGAAGATCCAGATCGACGACAAGTCCTTCACCGCCCAGCAGATCAGCGCCTTCGTGCTGCAGAAGCTCAAGCGCGACGCCGAGGCCTACCTGGGCGAGAAGGTGACCGACGCGGTCATCACCGTCCCGGCCTACTTCTCCGACTCCGAGCGCCAGGCCACGAAGGAGGCGGGCGAGGTCGCCGGCTTCAACGTGCTG
>DASTAE010000106.1:0-58769 GCA_035712985.1 Actinospica sp. | reverse complement strand
CCTCCGAAGAGGTCATCGACCTGACCCGCCCCGCCCTCTCCGCCGAGTCCCAGCGCCAGGAACCGCCGACACCCGCCGCACTGCCTGATCGCACCGTCATCGAGATCCCCGAGACGCCCACCCCGGCCAAGCCTCCGGCTGGACGGAAGTCCTCCCGCATCCTCGCGAAGAGGGAGAGCGGTGATCGCCCGCGCCGCTCCGCCGAGCCCCGTCAAGCCAACGAACCCTTGATCCCCGCACAGCCGACCAACCCGCAGCCGAAGAGCAACTTCAACCAGCCCGATCTTCTCTACCCGACACTCCCGGAGCCGTCGTTCTCACCGCCATCTCCGCCGGAGCGCGAGGCGGTTGCCAGACCCGCACCAGGGCTGGGGCGGGCGAACGTGGCCCGCCAGCACTAGGCCGCCGGCTCGATCAGTACCCTGCCGTAGACCACGCTCTTGCGCGCCGGCCGGAATCCGGCGCGCTCGTAGACGGAGAACGCGCCGGTCGGGTTGGCCGCGTCCACGCCGAGCGAGGCGGTCTCGTATCCGTGTGCGCGGGACTCCTCGACGGCTCGTGCGATCAACGCCGAGGCCACGCCGCGACGGCGGTAGTCGCGGTGCGTGCCGATGAGATCGAAGTGCGCGTCACGCGAGCCGGTGGCCTCGGTCGCCGCGGCGTTCTCGGATGCCACGAGGTAGCCGGCCAGCCGGTCGGCGGCCGGGTCGCGCAGCACGATTGTGAGCTCGGGCCGGAAACCCTCGCCGCGCATGAGGGCGGCCCACGTCTCAGGCGTCTGCCTGGTACCGCGCCAATGGTCCTGGAAGGCCAGCATGTGCAGCTCGAAGATGGGCTCGCTCAGTTCGGGCGTGAAACGGACGAACTCGAGACCCTCCGGCGCCACGGCGTGCACGGCGGGCGCGTCCTTCGGGCGGCGCATGCCGGCCATGTAGCGCACCGGCTCGAAGCCCTCGGCCTCGAGCAGTTCGCGTGCGGCGGCGTGCTCCGCGGGCACCCAGGCGCCGAGCTCGAGCGGCGCACCGGGGAAGTAGCGCTCGTGCACGCGCGGGGCGAGCTCGACCATCCAGCGCAGCACGAGGGTGCCGAGGCCGCGACCGCGATATTCGGGATGGATGAACGCCTCGGAGCGCATGTAGTGCATCGGATCGGCGGTGCCGCGCCGCACCAGCCTGCCGGAGGCGACCAGCCGGTCGCCGTCGAAAAAGCCCGAATAGTCCTCGAGATCCGGCGTACCGAGCGGTTCGTTCAGTTTGCCGCGCACGCCGTCCCCGTCGGTGCGGTGCGCGGCGTCCCCATCGGCTTCGCGCGCGGCGTTCTCAAGCTCCACCAGACCCGCGACATCCGCGTCGGTAAGGGCCCGCCGAGTCATCGCATCCATACCGCGCAGCCTAATGCCGCGACAGCATTCCGCCCGGCGCGCCGCAACCCACCGGGCAAACGTTCGCCGGCTCGGCTCTAGTCGGGGGAACTCGACGACCGCCTGGCCGACAGCCACGCGTCGTGGGCGGTGGAGAGGGCGCTGCGGTGGCTGGAGTGCAGGAGGTCGAGGGGCTCCCCGACGCCGTTGGACATGAGCTGGCCGACGGCGTCGATGAGGCGGGCCACCTCATCCGTGTCCAGGCCGGTGATCTTCAGCCTGCCCCGCCGGTCGAGGGTCACGGGGCCGGTCTGGGCGGCGGCGATGGCCTTCTGGGTGTCGTGTTCGATCTCGGCGGCCAGCGACGGGGCCAGGCCGCCGGTGAGGATCGCCGCCAGTTCGGCGGCCAGGTCGTCGCAGCGGTCCGGGGTCAGGGATTCGCCTACTGATTCCTTGAGGACCCATTGGGCGATGTCCTGGATGTAGCCGTGCAGCAGGGGGTGCTCGGCGGGTGGGAGGCCGCCGGGGTACGGGGTGGGACCGCTCTCGGTCGGCATCGCTGGGACCGCCCTTCCTCTCGGCTGCCGACGGCCATCCTACGGGCCCCGCTCGAAGGCCTGGTCGGGCGCGGGGCCGGAACCCCGCGCCCGACCAGGGCTAGCTCAGCGTCACCGACCCTCCAGGCCCTTGACGTTGTCGCCGAAGGTCCAGCCGAGCGAGCCGTCCCAGTTGATCGACCAGGTCATCAGGCCCTTGATCTGACCGCTCACGCTGTTCCACGCCTGGGTCACCAGCGCGGGCGCCAGGTAGCCGCCGCCGGCTCCCGACTGCGCGGGCAGGCCGGGCACCTGGTACGCGTAGGGCACCTTGATCGTCGTGCCCTGGATGGTCAGCCCGTTGTTCAGGCACTGCGTCTGCGCCTGGAAGCCCTGGACCGTGCCCGCCTGGTACGAGTCGCCGGAGCAGCCGTACATGCTGCCGTTGTAGTACTGCATGTTCAGCCACCACAGCCGGCCGTCGTCCATGTACTTCTTGATGATCGGCAGATAGGAGCCCCAGATCGACCCGTAGGTGACGCTGCCGCCGGTCACGTAGGCGGTCTCGGGCGCCATGGTCAGGCCGAAGTTCGAGGGCATCCGGGCGAGGATGCCGTCGATGATGCGCTCGAGGTTCTGCTGCGAGGTGGACAGGGTGTTGATGTTGCCGCTGTCGGTCAGGCCGGTCTCGATGTCGATGTCGATGCCGTCGAAGTTGTAGGCCTTGAGGATCGGCACGATCGTCGACACGAACTTGTCGGCCACGGTGCTGGAGCTGAGGTCGATCCCCGCGGCCGCGCCGCCGATCGACATCAGGATCGTGGCTCCGGCCGCCTTCTCCGCGCAGTAGTCGGCGGGGGTGTCGACCTTCACGTTGGTGTCCATGCCGTCCTGCCACTCGGCCGTTCCGTCGGACAGGATGACCGGGAACGCCGCGTTGATCACGTTGTAGCCGTGCTGCAGGATGCGCGGGTCGTCGATCGGGATCCAGCCGAGGCCCGGGTGCACGCCGTTGGCCGCGCCGTCCCAGTTCTCCCAGTAGCCCTGGATCACCTTGCCGCTCGGCTTCGACTTCACCGCGCAGGTGGCGCCGCCGGTCGGCGTGGAGCCGGTCGCGGAGGGGGTCGGCGAGGCGGTCTGCGTGGGTGAGGTCGTCGGCGAGCTCGAGGGCGACGCGGTGGTCGTGGTCGGCGTGGGGGTGCTCGGCGTCGTGCCGCCGCCGGAGCCGGCCGGGCCGCTGAGCGCCAGGTTGTCGGCGTAGTACGTGCCCTGGCCGTACCAGCCGTGCGTGTAGACGGTGACAGAGGTCTGTGAGGCGCCGGTCGTGAAGGTCAGCGACAGCTGGGTCCACGAGGCGGCGGCCGGGGTCCAGTTGTCGCTGCCTCCGCTGACGCCGATGTAGACGTAGTCGCCCTCGAATTCGCCGGAGAGCGTGTACGAGGTGTTCGGCTGCACGGAGACCGTCTGCGTGCACTGCGCGTCGTCCGAGTTCGAGGCGGCTCCGGCCAGCGCGTGGCTGTCGCCGCTGTAGACGGGGCTGCCGACGACGGACGCCGTCCCCGCGTCGCAGGTCCAGCCGGTCAGGTCGCCGGTGCCGAAGCTGCCGTTGACCAGTATGTTCGTGCTCGCCGCCTGGGCCTGGGCGGCGAATACGGCGCCGCCGGCGGCCAGGGCGGCGGCGGCCGCCGTGGCGAGTGCGGCCCGGGTGCGCTTGCCGGGCGCGTGCTTGCGCGTCATGGGTGGGTGGGTCCCTTCGCGGTGACGGCCCTCGGCGCCACGTCGCGCCGCGGGTGCCGCACCTAGGACATTGGACTAGACCATTAAGGTCGTCAAGCCCCTGGCCTTAAGGAAGACTCAAGCCGGGGTTGTCGGCGGGCTCCGACTCGCGCGCCCGGTGGCACCGTGGTCTCCTGGGACGTGGACGGAGGAGGTTGATGTCGATGGCCGTCGAGGGGATCGACCTGACGGTGCCGCCGAGCGGGACCGGCTGCGCGGAATGCGAGGCCGCGCAAGGGTGGTGGGTGCACCTGCGCCGCTGCGCCGAGTGCGGGCACGTCGGCTGCTGCGACAGCAGCCCGCAGCAGCACGCGACCAAGCACTACGCCGAGACCGGGCATCCGATCATGCAGAGCTTCGAGCCCGGGGAGGACTGGTTCTGGGACTACCGTTCGAGCGAGATGCTCGGCGGCCCGAAGCTCGCGCCGCCGGACCACCATCCGGAGACGCAGTCGGCGCCCGGGCCGGCCGAGCGGCTGCCGAGCGACTGGCGCCGGCACATCCACTGAACGCAGTGCACTGCGACGCCGCCGGCCGGCCCCCGCGCGCTCAGTCGAGGATCTCGACGTATCCGTCGGTCCCGTGCACGCGGATGCGCTGGCCGTCCCGGATCCGCCGCGTGGCCTGGTCGACGCCGACGACCGCGGGAAGGCCGTACTCGCGCGCGATCACCGCGCCGTGGGTCATCAGGCCGCCGATCTCCGTGACCAGACCCGCGACCGCGACGAAGAGCGGCGACCAGCTGGGGTCCGTCGCCGTGGTGACCAGGATGTCGCCCGGTCCAAGGTCGGCCCGCGCCATGTCGAGGATGACGCGGGCCCGGCCCTCGACGGTCCCGGCGGAGACCGCGAGGCCGATCAGGGCGCCGTCCGGCACGTCGTCGCGCCGGTACGCCCCGTTCAGCGCCTCGCCCTCCGAGGTGAGCACGCGCGGCGGGGTGAGCGCCTGGTACGTGCGAAAGTCGTCCCTGCGCCGCCGGATGAGCCGCTCGTCGGCCCGGCCCGAGCTCACGACCTCCTGGAACTCCTCGAAGGTGAGATAGAAGACGTCCTCCTTGTCGCCGATCACGCCGCCGTCCGCGAGCCGCTCGGCCTCCGCCATCAGGGCCTGTTTGTAGACGAGATAGCGGCTGATGATGCCGTACTTCGGATACTCCCGATAGCCGATGAAGGTGCGGACGCGGTCGATCATCCGCTTCGTCTCGTCAGCCCGGTGCCCGCCGTCCGGCAGCGCGCGCAGGCGCGTGAGGACGTCGGCCTCCTTCTGCTCCGCCCGCAGCCGGCCCTCCTCGAAGCGCCGCGCGGCGGCGCCCGGCGCGAAGTTCCTCAGGTTGTCGAGGATCACGGGCACGAGCGTGCTCGGCCGCTCGCGCCACCGCGGCCGGGTGATGTCGATCTCGCCGACGCAGCGCATGCCGTACCGGTCGAGGTAGGCCTCGATCGCCTCGCGCGCCTCGGTTCCGCCGGGAAGCTTGGGCAGCTCGTCGAGGAATCCGTCCTCTTCCGCGCCCTCGAGGAACGCGACCACCTCGGGGTACGGACGGATCGCGTCGGCGACGTCGAGCAGCGCCAGGCCCATCTCCGACGTGATGTTGTCCGGGGCGGAGAGGGTGAGCGTGTCGGCCGCGTTCTTCTCCCCCAGCCAGTCCAGCAGCTTCTCGTTGAGCCACCACGTGGCGTCCATCCCGGCCATGAGCGCCTGGAAGCTCAGCGGATCCACGAGGAACTGCTTGTGCTCCACGAAGGCCTCCGCCAGCAGGAAGTCGAACAGCTCCGGCCCGCTCTTCGACCGGATCTCGCGCCCCAGCTCGGCGATCGACTCCTGGCTACGCTCGATCAACCCGGCGACGATGCCCGGATCGGTCTCGATCGGGTCAGGTCGGGCGCCCCCTCGGCCCTTGGCGGGCGCGTCCGGGTCCAGCGGGATGAAGTCCTCGCGGGCGAGCACGGTCTCGAGGGCGTCCCTGGTCAGCGGGTCGCCGCGGCCGATGAGATCCAGCAGGCCGGCCCGGCTCGCGGGCGAGGCCAGCTGCGGCGTCGCGTCCACGAACAGCCGCCCGCCCGCCTCGTGCATCGGCGCCATGGCCGTGAGCTTCCACATCGAGAGGCCGAGCGGCTTCATCGCGTCGGTCATCATCTGCTGGTGACCGACGGAGCAGTAGACGTGATTGCCCTGGTCGGCGGCCTCGGGGATGGGGAAGAGCGTCGTGATCGGGCGGCTCTGCACGAACCGGAACCCGCCGTCGGCCAGGCACCACTCGATGTCCTGCGGCCGCCCGAAGTGCGCCTCGATCCGCCGGCCCAGCTCGACGAGCCGCACGGCCTCGGCGTCCGTCAGCGCGGGCCGCTCCCCCGCGATCGACCTGCCGACGATCTCCCCGTCGCGCACCGCGAAAGCGTCCGGGGTGACCTGCCCCGAGACCAGTGCCTCACCGAGCCCGAAGACCGCGTCCACCGTCGCGACCCGCCGATTGCCGGTGAGCGGATCGGCGGTGAACAGGACTCCGGCCGCCTCGGCGTCGACCATCCGCTGCACGACCACGGCCATGTCGACCGCGCCGTGGTCGATCCCGATGCGCTCGCGGTAGGCCATCGCCCGCTCCGTGAACAGCGAGGCCCAGCACCGGCTGACGTGCCGCAGCACCTCCGCCGACCCCACGATGTTCAGATACGTGTCCTGCTGCCCCGCGAACGAGGCCGTCGGCAGGTCCTCCGCCGTCGCGCTGGAGCGCACGGCGTACGCGGCGTCCTCGCCGAACCGGGCGATCGCGCCCGCGATCTCGGCCGCGACGTCCTGCGGCATGGGCGTCTCGGCGATGGAAGCGCCGTAGCCCTCGCCCTCATCGCGCACCCGCCGGAAGGCCTCCGTCGTCACACAGAAGCCCTCGGGCACGCTGATCCCCTCGATCCGCGTCAGCCCGCCGAGCTGAGCCCCCTTCCCGCCGACGAGCGCCACCCGCGTCTCGTCGACCTCGCGCAGATCCACCACGTACCGCCCACTCATCCCGTTACCTCCCAGGTCGCCGACCGACCGCCGATTCTGCGCCATCCGGGGGGCCTTGCCGCAAGCCCCGGGGTGCGCTATATCTTGGTAATGGCAGGGAGAACAGTCTCCTTGCCTTTGCTTTTGTCCGGCGGGAGCCGCGCCGTAGGGCAGAATGACGGCCGTGAACTACCAGCAGATCTTGGTGGAAGCGGCCGAGGTCGCCCGGGCCACGGCCGGCCGCGGCCGGGTAGCGGACTACATCCCGGCGCTGGCCGAGGCGCCCGCGGAGGCGTTCGGCCTCGCGATGGCCACCGCGGACGGGGAGCTCTACGGCGTCGGCGACTGGGAGCAGCCGTTCTCCATCCAGTCCATCTCCAAGCTCTTCACACTCGTCCTGGCCATAGCGCACGGCGGCGACACGCTGTGGCAGGGCGTCGGGCGCGAGCCGTCCGGCAACCCGTTCAACTCGCTGGTCCAGCTGGAGACCGAGCACGGCATCCCGCGCAACCCGTTCATCAACGCGGGCGCGATCGTGGTGACCGACCGGCTGCTGAAGCTGACCGGCGACGCGGCCGGCGCGGCGCTCGACTTCCTGCGCCGCGAGTCGGCGAACCCGGCGCTGGACCTCGATCCGGACGTGGCCGCCTCCGAGGCCGAGCACGGGCACCGCAACGCCGCCCTCGCCCACTTCATCGCCGGCCACGGCAACCTGCTGGGCGACGTGGACGAGGTGCTGGAGCACTACTACCGGCACTGCGCGATCGAGGCGAGCTGCCGCGACCTGGCGCTGGCCGGGCTCTTCCTGGCCCGCTACGGCGTGCGCGCGGACGGCAGCCGGCTGCTGGCGCGCAGCCAGGCCAAGCGGGTCAACGCCATCATGCTGACCTGCGGCACCTACGACGCGGCCGGCGAGTTCGCGTACCGCGTCGGGCTGCCCGGCAAGAGCGGCGTCGGCGGCGGAATCCTGGCGATCCTGCCCGGCCGGGCCGCGCTCTGCGCCTGGGGCCCGCGGCTGGACGCGGCGGGCAACTCCGTCGCGGCGATGGCGGCGCTGGACCACTTCACCACCGCGACGGGCCTGTCGGTGTTCTAGCCGACTCAGGAGGCCGCGTCGACGACGCAGTAGACGTCCGAGATATACGGGCCCTGATCCAGCAGCGCGGCGGTGCTGTCCGGGTAGTCCGTGGCGCAGGAGTTCATGTCGGTGGTGAACGGCTCGACCCCGATCACCTTGTACTGCGCCGTGGCGGAGCCGCAGTCGACCTGGGTGATGTTGCTGACGTCCACGGTCTCGGTCGCGGTGGGCTGCGGTCCGTCCACGCTGAGGCAGTCGCCGGCCGTGATCACGCCGTCGTCCCCGGTGGAGGTGTCCGTGGTGTCGGTCGGGTACGCGGGGTAGGTCGACGTGTCGGTCGTGTCGGTCGGGTCCGCGGACGTGTCGGTGACGGTGACGGAGACGGTCGAGGTGTCGACCGGCGCCGCCGTGGAGCGCGTCCCGTGGTTCACGCCGAACAGCCAGTACAGCGCGCCCGCCAGCAGGACCACGATGATGAAGGGCCTGATACACCCCGCGGCGCCCTGCCGCGGCCGCGGACCCGCCGGGCCGCCCTGCGGGGGACCTGCGCTCGGCGAGCCCCAGGGAGTCGGTGCGCTCATTGTCTTTGCTCCTCGCGTGTCGGAAGGTTGCGGGCCCGTCGAGGCGATTAGAGCAAGGGGCGGCGGGGACCGGTCCCGCTCCGTTGACCGATGACTCGCGAAGCGATATATATTGCTCGTGAATTCATCGACACGGACGGAGCAGGTCTTCCTGATCCTCACCGTCCTCGCCGACCAGCCGCGGCACGGCTACGGGATCGTGCAGGAGGTGGCCGCGCTCACCGGCGGCCGCACGCAGCTCAAGGTCGGCACGCTCTACGGCGCCCTCGACCGGCTCAGCGCCGAGGGCCTGCTCACGCTCGACCGGGAGGAGGTCGAGTCCGGCCGGCTGCGGCGCTACTACCGGCTGACCGAGAGCGGGGCGACGGCGCTGGCCGAGGACGCGGAGCGGATGGCCGCGATCGCGCGGGCCGCGACGCAGCGGCTGCGGCTGCGGGGAACGGGGATCGGCGGACCGAGGACTGCGGGAGGGGCTGCATGAGCGGGGAGCAGGGCACGCCGGGGAACGAGGGGGCCTCGGCGCGCTTCACCAGGGTTCTGATGCTGCTGCCGCGGGGCTATCGGCAGGAGCGGGGCGAGGAGATCCTCGGCACGCTGCTCGACGCGGCGCAGGACGAGGGCCGCAGCCGTCCGTCGGCCGGGGAGGTTCTCAGCATCCTGGGTCTCGCGCTGAGCGTGCGCACGGGGGCGGTCGGCGAGAGCCTGCGGACCGGCGCGCTCGAGGCCCTGCTGCGCCGCGTGGCGCTGGCCGGGCTCTTCCTGCAGTCGGCGATCTACACGATCCGCACCTTCACCTCGTATCAGGAGACGAATGGCGCCTGGCGGCTGTGGCTCTCCACCTACACGCAGTCGATTCACGACCAGGCCATCGTCGACCTCTACGTGGCGGTGGAGCAGACCATCGCGCTCGTCGCCGTGTCCGCGGCCCTGTACCTGCTGGCCTCCGGGCGCAGACGCTCGGGTTTCGCGTTCGCGGCCGTCGGACCGCTGACCCTGATCGTGGGCGTGAGCATTCCGAGCGGCGACACCTTCGCGCTCGGGCTGGTCGGCCGGATGAACGGGCTCTACCTGTCCACACTCGGCCTCGGCCTGCTGACGCTGGTGGCCGCCGCGCTCGCCTTCGGATCGCGGCAGGTCGACGAGCCGCGCTCCGCCCGGCCGTGGCTCATCGCGCTGGTGACCATCGACACCCTGCTGCTGCTCGCCGGGGCGGTCCTCGGCTGGACCGCGGGCGAGTTCCTGCCCGGCGTCGAGTTCCTCTACGGGACGATCGGCCTGATCCCGGCCGTGGTCTTCGCCGCCCGGGCCGCGCGCACCTCGCCGACCTGGCCGCTCGCCCTGCTCGCCACCGGCGCCCCGGGCCTGGCCCTGCTCCCCCGCACGATCATCGACCTCGGCGGCGGACTCGCCGTGATGAACTACGGCGCCTCGGGGATGGTCGACGCCCTCGGCACCCAATGCCTGGTCGGCGAGGTGCTGTTCGCCGCGATCCTCGCCTGGTCGCTCTACCGTCACCGTCACCGCACGGCGCGCGAGGCGGCCGGCACCACGAACTGAGGGCCCGGCCGCCCGCGTCGCCTGGGCTCACGCCGACGTGGTGCCGCTGCCGCTCCCGCCGGAGGACGAGGAGCCGGAGCCGCCGGTGAGCGTGTCGCCGCCGCAGAGGGTGTCGACAGCGGTCGAGTCGCCGTCCATCCGGTTCGCGGCCGCGTCGAGGCTGTCCAGGGTGCTCGAGGCGACGTTGCCCGCGAGGATGGTCTGCATGGCCGAGATGACCACGCCGAGGTCGCCGGTCACGGTGCCCATCGCGGACTTGAAGACCTGCCGCTTGGACAGCGCGGCGTCCTGCTGCAGGTTCGTCGAGAGGCTCTGCAGGTCGTTGACGTAGGCGTTCGCGGCGACCATGAAGGCGCTGTAGCTGGTGCCCTTCTCGGCGTTGAGCAGGCGGTCGCTGTCGGTGAGGAACTTGTCCTCGAGGCTCGCGGTCGTCTTGGACTCGGCCGCGACGCACCCCGGGTCCACCAGGATGGAGGCGTCCGCCGCCGACTGCGCCGCACGCAACTGGCCGACCAGCCCGTCGGCCACGTTCGCGGCCTTGGCGGCGGTGGACGCGGCGTTGTCCTTGGTGGTGAAGGCGTTCGCCTCGATGCCGGTGCCGATCAGCAGGCCGACCAGCGCCAGGGCGGGCACCGCGAGCGCGGCGGACTTGGCGAACACCCGACGCCGCTTGGCCTTCTTCTCCGCCGCGGCGGCCAGCTCCTCGGCGCTGGGCTCCGGAACCGGGGCGGCGAACTGCACGGGCTCGGGCCCGGCGGGTTGGAGGGGCGCCGCCGGCGCCGCTTCGGGATTCTCCGCAGACTGTGTCATGGTTTTGCGACTCTCTTCGGTCGAGATCGTGGGAGGACGGTTCCGCGGCCTAGTACGCGGCGCAGAGCGCGTCCAGGTCGGCGTCGGTCCCCTGCAGGGTGGTCAGCGCGGCGGCCGCGGCGCCGTCCGAGCCGGTGGAGTGGCGCTCGACGGCGGTCAGCGCGGAGCCGACGGACTGGACCTGGGTGTTCATCGTGACCAGGTCGGCGCGCACGTCGTCGTGCGTGGCGGCGCCGCTGGCAGCCAGCAGGTCCCCCTCGATCGCGCTCAGGTCGGTGCCCGCCGTCTGGATCGCGGTACGCGAGCTCGACGCGCTGTCCTCGTCCGCCTGCACGCTGGCCACATCGGACTTCAGCGTCGCCAGCTCGGCGTTCAGCGACCCCTCGATGCTCCCGCACCCCGGGTCCAGCGCCGTGGACGCCGACACGACCGAGGTGGCCGAAGCCAACGCCGCGATGACCGCGCCGCCGGTGATGATCGACAGCACCAGCCCGATGATCGCCAGCACCTTCCCGCCGCGACGCCCGATCGCCACGAAGAGCCCGATCGCGGACAGGATCAACCCGACCGGCCACAGCGGCACCGCGAGGATCAGGCCCAGCAGCCCCAGCACGTTGAGCCGCTTCCGCTCGGCGGCCGGGGCACCCTCGGCGGCGAAGGGAACGAGGCCGGGCTCGGGAACACCTCCGCCGAACGCAGCGGGCGCGACAAGCGGCGCGGGCGGGACGAGCGGAGCCGGAGCGACGAGCGGGGCTGCGACGGGCCCGGCGGCCGCCTCGGCAGCGGCGGCGGGAGCGATGACGGTCTCGGCCTCGGCGGACGGAGCGGCCTCGACGGCGGCAACCGGAACGACGACGGTCTCGACGGACTCTGCAGACGACGCGGACTCGGCAGACACCACCGCCTCGGCGGCGGCAACCGGAACGACGACCGTCTCGACGGACTCAGTAGGCGACGCGGACTCGGCAGACACCACCGGCTCGACGGCAGCGGCCGGAACGACGACCGTCTCGGCCTCGGTGGTCTCGCCCTGCTCGGTAGGAGCCGATTCGGCGGCTACCGGCTCAGCGGCTGCCGGCTCGGCGGCCTCGGTGGACTGGGTGGCCTCGGCGTCCTCGGTGTCTTCCTCGGGCTCGCTGAGCGCGGCGTCCTCGGCATCGGGCGTCGGCGTCGGGGTCGGGGCCTCGTGCGGGGGCTGAGCCTGGGCCGGGATCAGCGGTCGGGGCTGCTCGGTCGGCTCCGCGTCGGTCGGGGTCGGCTTCGCGTCCTCGGCGACCGCGGCCGAGGCTAGCGCCCGGCTGTCGGCCGAATCGGCGGATTCGTTGTCCATGTTAACTTCATCCCCATATTAATGTTAAGGCATTGCAATAGAGCCGCCAGCCGTGCGAGGATTCTGATTCGGTATCGCGTGGAGCGCGGGCGCGGCGGCCGGCGCGTCGATCCCCCAACCCGGAATGTTCGGCGCCTTAGCATACAGCGGCGTCGGGGGGTGATCGTCGAACTTTTCCAAGCCGTGATCCCGGCGCGGTCCGGGTCACCCGCAGGGACTGTCCACGTAGCGGGGCCGGCGATGCGCGGGGAGAGTCGGGTCATGCGGTTCAACGAGGATGCGCGGCTGGACACGTCGCAGGTCGACGATGCCCGGGGACGGTCGTTTCCCGGGGGCAGGGCGGGGATGGCCGGCGGCGGGCTGGGGATCATCGGGCTGATCGTCGCACTGCTGTTCGGGGTGGATCCCTCGCTGTTCAGCGGGTCCACCGCGGCTCCTTCGCGGGCTTCGGGGGGAACGATCAGCTCCACCAGCACGCAGTTGGCCGGCCAGTGCCGGTCGGGGGCCGACGCCAACCGGCAGGCGGACTGCCGGGTGGTGGCGGTGGTCAACAGCGTGCAGAACTATTGGTCGGCGCAGTTCGCGGCTTCGGGTCGGCGGTATTCATCCGCGGCTACGCAGATCTTCTCCGGGCAGACGTCTACCGGGTGCGGGTCGGCCACCTCGCAGGTCGGGCCGTTCTACTGTCCGGCGGATCACACGGTGTACCTCGACCTCGGGTTCTGGGACGAGTTGAGCAATCGTTTCGGCGCGCCGGGGGTGTTCGCGGAGGCTTACGTGGTCGCGCACGAGTACGGGCATCACGTGCAGAACCTGCTCGGCGCGATGAGGCTCGTCGGGAAGGACACTCAGGGGGCCGACAGCAAAGCCGTGCGGCTCGAACTGCAGGCTGATTGTTACGCAGGGGTCTGGGCGCGGCATGCCGCCGGCACCAAGGACTCGAGCGGGCAGGCGCTTATCAGTGAGCTGACGACCCAGGACATCTCGCAGGGGCTGGCCGCGGCGGCCGCCGTCGGCGACGATCGGATTCAGCAGTCGGCGGCGCGCCGGGTCACGCCGGAGACGTGGACGCACGGGTCCTCGGCGCAGCGGCAGCGCTGGTTCACGACCGGGTATCAGAGCGGGGATGCCGGCCGCTGCGACACGTTCGGCGCCGCCGCGCTCTGAGGCGCCGCGAATGGAAGCAGGGGCCCCGTCAGTCGAACGGCCCACCCGCGTGGCTCGCGGCCGCCGGGGCGGGTTGGCTGGCGCTACGGCTTCCCGCAGCGAGTGGACGGAGATCACACGATGGGCACCGCCAGTCAGTTCATGAACCAGAAGGTCGAGTCGATCCCGTCCGGCGAGACGGTCGACGTGGCGGCCAAGCGGATGCGGGACGCGGACGTGGGCGCGCTGCTGGTGACCGACGAGGGCGGCCAACTGGTCGGCGTGGTCACCGACCGGGACATCGTGACCGGCTGCATCGCCTCGGGCCACGATCCGGCCAAATGCCAGGTCTCCACGCTCGCCGAGCACAAGCCGGTGACCGTGGACGCCGAGGCCGACCTCGCGCAGATCATCAAGACCATGAGCCGCTCCCGGGTGCGCCGGGTGCCGGTGACCGAGAACGGCCGGCTGGTCGGCGTGCTCGGGCTGTCCGACCTGATGAAGGCGGCGACCCCGGACGAGATCGGCTCGCTGGTGGGGAAGATCGTCCAGCGCGGCTGAGCGGTCGGCCTCCATTTTGTAGCCTGGCCGCATGATCTCGCTCGCGCAGCTGGCCGAAGACCCGCATCCGCACCTGGCCGCGCTGCGGCGCACGGCGCCGGTGGCCTGGCTGCCGGCGCTCGGCGGCTGGCTGGTCACGTCGCGGGCCCTGGCCCTCGGCGTGATGCGCGATGCCGGGACCTTCACCGTCGACGACCCGCGGTTCACGACCTCGCGGGTGACCGGGCCGAGCATGCTCTCGCTGGACGGCGCGGAGCACGCGCGGCATCGGGAGCCGTTCACGGACGCGTTCAAGCCCGCGGCGGTGCGCGATTCCTTCGCGGCCGGGACGCGCCTCGAGGTCGAGCGGCTGATCGACGGGTTCGCCGGGCGCGGCGAGGCGGAGTTGCGGCGGGAGTTCGCGGGGCCGCTGGCGGCGACCGTGATGTGCGCGGCGCTGGGGCTCGAGGGCGTCCCGGTCGCGGGGATCCTGGGCTGGTACGACGCGATCGTGGCCGCGGTGCACGAGCTGACGGAGGGGCGTGCGGCGGGCGACGAGGGACCCGCCGCGTACGCCGCCCTGCGCGCGGCCGTCGCGGGGACCGTCGACGCGGGGTTGTCCGACTCGCTGCTGCTGAGCGCGGCGGGGAAGCTGGACGTGCCGGATCTGGCGGCGAACGTGGCGGTCTTGCTGTTCGGCGGGATCGAGACCACCGAGGCGATGATCGTCAATCTGTTGCTGCACGTGCTGACCGTGGAGGCGACGGCCCCGGGACTGGTCGCCGCCTTGACGGCCGACGAGGGGTTGCTGGACAACGCGATCGAGGAGTCGTTGCGGCTCGAGCCCGCGGCCGCGGTCGTCGACCGGTATGCGACGCGGGACGTCGAATTCGGGGGCGCGGCGATTCGCCGGGGTCAGTTGGTGACGGTCTCGCTTGCCGGGGCCAACCGGGATCCTGAGGTGTTCTCGGAGCCTGACGTGTTCGACGTGCGGAGGGCCGACTCCCGTCAGCAGTTGGCGTTCGCGCACGGGCCGCACTACTGCCTCGGCGCGCATCTGGCCCGGCTGGAGACGCGTCTCGCGGCGCAGGCCTGCTTCGAGCGGCTGCCGGGGCTGCGGCTCGACACGGAGCGGCCCTCGGCGATTCGGGGGCTGGTGTTCCGGAAGCCGGAGGCCCTGTGGGTGCGGTGGGGCGCCGCGTGAGCGGAACCTACCGGCGCGCTATCTGTGCAGTACCTATGCGACTTGCATAGGTGCGTGACCGCGAGGATCGTCGATGATGTCCGATTCGCGCCGTTACGCACAGTACGGAGGGCCGCCGGGATGGATCCGAGTCCGGTACCGCTGAACGCCCCCGCCGGCCTGTGCCTGGTGACCGGCGCCACGGGCTACGTCGGCGGCCGTCTGGTGCCCCGGCTGCTCGAGGCGGGCTACGCGGTGCGCTGCATGACGCGCTCGCGGGCCAGCCTGCGCGACCAGCCGTGGTTCGGAAAGGTCGAGGTGGTGGAGGCGGACGCCGCCGACGCCGCGACGACCGCCGCCGCGCTGGACGGCGTGCGCACCGCCTACTACCTCATTCACTCCATGCTCGGCGGGCCGCGGTTCGAGCAGGCCGATCGCCGGGCCGCGCACAACTTCGCCGAGCGGGCGCGCGACGCGGGTCTCGGCCGGCTCGTCTACCTCGGCGGGCTCGCCCCCGCCGAGGACGGGCAGCCGCTCTCGGTCCACATGCGCTCGCGGGCCGAGGTCGGCCGGATCCTGCTGGAGAGCGGCGTGCCGACCGTGGTGCTGCGCGCCGCGGTGATCATCGGCAGCGGGTCGGCGTCCTTCGAGATGCTGCGCTACCTGACCGAGCGGCTACCCGCGATGGTCACGCCGACGTGGGTGGACAGCAAGGTCCAGCCGATCGCGGTGCGCGACGTGCTGCGCTACCTGGCCGCCGCGGCCGCGCTGCCCGGGGAGGTCGCCGGGTCCTTCGACATCGGCGGCCCCGAGGTGCTGACCTACCGCGAGATGATGCAGCGCTACGCGGCCGTGGCCGGGCTGGCGCCGCGCCGGATCATCCCGGTGCCCGTACTGAGCCCGCGGCTGTCCAGCCACTGGGTCGGCCTGGTCACGCCGATCCCCTCGGCGCTGGCGCGGCCGCTGATCGATTCGCTGCGGCACGACGCGATCTGCCACGACCGCGGCGCGGTCGCGAAGGTGATCCCCGATCCGCCCGAGGGCCTCGTCGGCTTCGAGGACGCGGTGGATCTCGCGCTGCGGCGCGTCCGGGAGGCGGCCGTGGTCACCCGGTGGTCCTCCGGCTCGGTGCCCGGCGCGCCGTCCGATCCGCTGCCGACCGACCCCTCGTGGTCCGGCGGCTCGCTCTACACCGACCTCAGGCTCCGGGCCACGCCCGCCTCACCCGCGGCCGTGTGGCGGGCGATCGAGGCCATCGGCGGGGAGACCGGCTGGTACTCGCTGCCCGTCGCGTGGCAGGCCAGGGGTCTGATCGACCGGGCCTTCGGCGGAGTCGGGCTGCGCCGCGGCCGCCGCGATCCGGTGACGCTGCGGGTCGGCGACGCCGTGGACTTCTGGCGCGTGGAGGAACTCCTGCCGGGCCGGATGCTGCGGCTGCGCGCGGAGATGCGGCTGCCCGGACTCGCCTGGCTGGAGCTGCACGTGGACCCGGCCGGCGACGGCGCGCTCTACCGGCAGCGCGCCCTGTTCTATCCGCGCGGGCTGGCCGGCCAGCTCTACTGGTGGTCGATCAAACCGTTCCACGGCCTGGTGTTCGGCGCCATGGCCCGCAACCTCACCCGCCGCGCCCTCGAGGCCGGCGCCGCTCCCGCAGCAGTCGCCTGAATCGGAGGAACGCATCATGGATCTGCACAACCACCTTCCGAAGGACCACCGCCTCGGCCGCGTCTACCGCTACGGCGCGGGCCTGATGGGCCTGCTGCTACTGGTGTTCGGCACGCTCGGCCTGGCCGACCAACTGGCCTTCTTCAACACCAGGGGCCACCACGTGCTCGGCCTGTCCAGCAACGGGCTGCTGAGCGTGATCTCGATCGTGGCCGCGGCGATCCTGATCGGCGGCGCGGCGATCGGCGGGAACACGGCCTCGAACATCAACCTCGGCATGGGCTTCGTGTTCTACGTCAGCGGCTTCGTGAACCTCGGGCTGCTGGACACGCAGGCGAACTTCCTCGCCTTCCGGCTGCAGAACGTCATGTTCAGCTTCGCGGTCGGCGTGATGCTGATGACCTTCGGCGCCTACGGCCGGGTCAGCGGCGGCCTCCCGCACGACAACCCGTACTGGAGGGCGCGGCACCCGGAGCAGGCTCCCGCGAACGAGGAGCCCGTCCCTGCCGCGCTCTCCAGCGGTGCGGGCGATCAGCACCCTGAGCTGACACGCTGAGCCGGCACCCTGAACGGATCAGCCCTCGTCGGCGGCCAGGTTCGGGTCGGCGGGGCCGCCGATGACGGTCCAGGCGGTCCCGCTGCCCGAGTACTGGTCGACGATTGCGGGGCCGGTCGGACCCTCGACGACGCCGTACATGCTGGTGAGGCTCTCCGTCTCCGGCAGCGCGCCGTTGTTCGCGATCTGCGTCCAGCTGTTCGGCGTGCCGTTGTACTCGAAGACCTGGTTGCCGGCGACGCTGTAGTTGTAGACGTAGACGCCCTGGTCCCCGCCGACGAGGTTGAGGATCTCGCCGCCGGTGTTCAGGATCGGGGTCCAGGTGGTGCCGCCGGTCCACTGGGAGATGGTGCTCAGGTTGTCGTCGGCGCGGTAGATGACGCCGTTGCCGACGGCGAAGTCCCAGCCGTGGCCGCCGATGTCGCTCCAGTCGCCGGGCGTGCCGTTGTAATGCCAGACGTCTCCGCTGGAATTGCTGGACGGCGCCGTCGCGATCACGCCGTCGGTGCCCGCGTAGATGTTCGCCGCCGGTCCGCCGATGACGGTCCAGCTGTTCGGCGTGCCGTTCCACTCGGCGACGTACGAGCCGTTCGGCCCGATTCCGTACAGGTGGCCGCCGCCCTCGGCGAACTGGGCTCCGGGGCCGCCGATCTGGGTCCAGCTGTTCGGCGTGCCGTTGTACTCGAAGATGTCGCCCGTCGTCGGGTTGGTCGCGAACACGCCCGCGGAACCGGCGTAGACGTGGCTCGCCGGTCCGCCGATGACGGTCCAGCCCGAGCTCAGACCCATCCACTCGGCCACGTAGTTGTCCGTGGGGCCGAGCGCGAAGACCGTCTGCTCGCTCCACGGGATGTAGATCCGCGCGGTCGAGGCCTGGCTCGTGCCGGTGGACACGGTGAACGCGACGGCTGTGATGAGCGCCGTCGCCGCGATGGCGGTCTTGTTTCTGATCAGCAATTCGATCCCCTCCTGCTTCGCCTGGCGTGCGCCCTGCGGAGTCAGGTTTCCGGGCCGGAGCGGGGAACGTCGTGAGTATCCACTACTCAATTCCCGCCGATGGAACACGGTGAGGACCTGTCACCGGACGTCCCTACAATGACTGCCGTGAATATCGAGGGGCCGACCGAGCCCGTGATAATCGACGGCCGTTTCCAGTTGCTGGCGAAGCTCGGCGGCGGCGGAATGGGCCTGGTCTGGCGCGCCTACGACGTGGCGCTCCAGCGCGAGGTCGCGCTCAAAGAGGTGCGCTCGAACGACTCGGTCGATCCGCTGGACTCCAGCGCGGCGGCGATGCGGCGCGAGCGGGTGCTGCGCGAGGCCCGCGCGCTGGCCAGGCTCCAGCACCCGAACGTGGTCACGATCTTCCATGTCGTGGACACCCCGGAGCTGCGGCACCCGTGGCTGGTCATGGAGCTGGTCACCGGCGGCTCGCTGGAGGACCTGCTGAGCCGGGGCACGCTGGCACCCGCCGAGGCCGCCCGGATCGGCCGCGGGGTGCTGGCCGCGCTGGAGGCCGCGAACCGCGCGGGAATCCAGCACCGCGACGTCAAGCCGGGCAACGTGCTGCTGCGGCCCGACGGCACGCCGGTGCTCACCGACTTCGGCATCGCCGCCCTGCAGGGTTCGACGCAGCTGACCGCGACCGGCTCGATCATCGGCTCCCCGGAGTACATCGCCCCCGAACGCCTGCGCGGAATCGAGGGCGATCCGGCCTCGGACCTGTGGTCGCTCGGCATCATGCTCTACCTGGCCGTCGAGGGGCACAACCCGATGCGCCGGCCGACCACGATGGCCACGCTCGCGGCCGTGCTCGACGCCCCGATCCCGCCGCCCACGCACGCCGGGACGCTCACCCCCGCGCTCTCCGGGCTGCTGCAACGCGATCCGGCCGCCCGCATCCGGGCCGACCTGGCCGACCGGATGCTCGCCGACGCCGCCTCGCCCTTCGACCCGAGCGCGTCGGGGCCGCCGCAGATGTGGGACGCGGTGCCCGCGCCGGCGGCCCCGATCGCCGGGCGCCGCAACGGAGCCCTGTTCGGCGTCCTGGTCGGCGTGGCCGCCGCGGTCGCCCTGGTCGGCGCGCTGCTGTTCGCGACGCAGAACCATGCGAACGCCTCGGCCTCCGGCCAGACGTCTCCCGAAGTGAGCGTGCGCACCGCGACCACGCCCGCGACGACGTCGGCCTCCGCGGCGCCCGCGGCCGCCACGACTTCGGGCTCCGGCACCGATGCGACGGACAGCCTGCTGACCCCCGCGGGAATCAACGCGTTCGTCAAGGCCCTGCCGAAGCTGATCGGCACCACGAAGGTCTACGAACTCGACCTCTACGACGACCACGCCGAATTCGAGGCGCCGGCCAAGTCCCAGGCCGGAGCCTACGACGACTACGAGTACCAGGGCGGCGAGATCACCTCCGACACCGCCGGCGGCGAGCTCGACTCGGGCGAGAACTCGGTCGACCTCACCACGATCGACTGGGACGTCATCCCCGGACTGATCCAGAAGTCGAACCAGGTCTTGAAGGTCTCCAACCCGACCATGCACTACGTGATCGTCGACCCGAACTGGGCCTTCGCCAGCGGCACCTCGCTGCGCGTCTACTGCGCGAACGCCTACGGCGGCGGCTACCTGCTGGCCAGCCTCAACGGCACCGTGATCAGCACCTACCCGGCCGGGAGCTGAGGCGGCGGTCAGGCCGCGAGCGCGTCCAGCACCTGCTGGCCGTACTTCGCGAGCTTGCTCTCGCCGATGCCGCTGATCCGGCCGAGCGCGCCGAGCGAGGCCGGGGCCTGCACGGCGATCTCCCGCAGGGTCGCGTCGTGGAAGATCACGTACGCGGGCACGCCCTGCTCCTTGGCCGTGGCCCCGCGCCAGGCGCGCAGCCGCTCGAACACCGGCACGGCCTCCTCGGGCAGCTCGGCGACCGCCTTGTCCCGGCTCTTCGCGGCGCGCGGCGCCCGCGCGGTCCTCTCCGGCTCGCGCCGGAGCATGACCTTGGTCTCGCCGCGCAGCACGTCGGCGCTGGCCTCGGTGAGTGCCAGAGTATTGTGATCGCTTTCGACCATGAGCATGCCCTGCGCGAGCAGCTGGCGCACCACGCCGCGCCATTCGCCGTCGGTCAGGTCCGTGCCGATGCCGAACACGCTCAGCTTGTCGTGATCGAACTGCGTGACCTTCGGCGTCTGCTTGCCGAGCAGGATGTCGATGGACTGCCCGGCGCCGAATCGCTGCCGGCGCTCCGACTTCAGGCGGTAGACCGTGGAGAGCAGCTTCTGCGCGGCCACGGTGCCGTCCCAGGACTCGGGCGGGTTGAGGCAGGTGTCGCAGTTCCCGCAGGCCGCGCCGCGCTCGCCGAAGTAGGCCAGCAGCCTGATCCGGCGGCACTCGACGGTCTCGCACAGTGCGAGCATGGCGTCGAGGTGCGCGGTCAGCTGGCGGCGGTAGGCGTCGTCGCCCTCGGAGCCGTCGATCATCTTGCGCTGCTGCACGACATCCTGCAGCCCGTAGGCGAGCCACGCGGTGGACGGCAGCCCGTCCCGGCCCGCGCGCCCGGTCTCCTGGTAGTAGCCCTCGACGGATTTCGGCAGGTCGAGGTGGGCGACGAAGCGCACGTCCGGCTTGTCGATGCCCATGCCGAACGCGATCGTGGCGACCATGACCAGGCCGTCCTCGCGCAGGAAGCGGGACTGGTTCTCGGCGCGCACGCTCGCGTCGAGGCCCGCGTGGTACGGCAGCGCCTGGATTCCGTTGTTCACCAGGAACTGCGCGGTCTTCTCCGTGGACGCGCGGGAGAGGCAGTAGACGATGCCCGCGTCGCCGGCGTGCTCGGTGCGCAGCAGCTCGAGCAGCTGACGCTGCGGCTCGTTCTTCGGCACGATCCGGTACTGGATGTTGGGCCGGTCGAAGCTGGACACGAAGTGCTTGGCGTCGGTCAGCTTCAGCCGGTTCGCGATCTCCGCGTGCGTCGCCTCGGTGGCGGTCGCGGTCAGCGCGATCCGCGGCACGGCCGGCCAGCGCTCGTGCAGCACCGAGAGCGCGAGGTAGTCGGGCCGGAAGTCGTGGCCCCACTGCGCGACGCAGTGCGCCTCGTCGATGGCGAACAGCGAGATCTCGCCGCGGTCCAGCAGCTGCATCGTCGATTCGAGGCGCAGCCGCTCGGGGGCGAGGTAGAGCAGGTCGAGCTCGCCGGAGACGAAGGCCGACTCGACCGCGCGGCGCTCCTCAGAGTTCTGCGTCGAGTTGAGGAATCCGGCGCGCACGCCGAGCGCCCGCAGCGCGTCGACCTGGTCCTGCATCAGCGCGATGAGCGGCGAGACCACGACGCCGACCCCGCTGCGGACCAGCGCCGGAACCTGGTAGCACAGGGATTTGCCGCTGCCGGTGGACATCAGGACCAGCGCGTCGCCGCCGCCGACGACGTGCTCGATGATGTCCTGCTGCCGGCCCCGGAACGAGTCGTAGCCGAAGACCCGCCGCAGCACTTCGGTGGCGTCGGCGGGGTGATCGATCTCGGGCTCGCTCATGGGCGGAAGTCTACGGGGCGGATCGGACAGCGCCGAAGGACCGCACCGCGGTCAGCACACGGCCGGGCCGGTCTCCTGGCTCTTCCAGTCGCTCGGCGCGCTCGGATCCTTGCAGACCACGTCGCTGAAGCGCTGCAGGTCGGACTGCGGGACCAGGTGCAGACCGCCGCCCGCCACGGAGAAGATGACCTCGCCGTCGCCGTCGCCGAGCATCTGGGCCACGACCCAGTCCTGCCAGCAGGTCACGTCGGAGTAGCCGGTCACGGTCGACGGATCGGCGGCCCAGCCCTCCCGGGTGGCGGACGACGCGGACTTCCACGCGGCGAGCAGCTGCGCGGAGCTGGGCGTCGCGCAGGCGACCGCCGCGGACGCGCCGCTCGGCCAGTCGTTGTCGGGGTACGCCTCGAGCACCGTGAAGCCGTTCTCGGTCTGGCCCATATGCGTGAACCGGCCCTTCTCCGGCTCCGAAAGGGTGATCTTCGTGGTGGCCGTGCCGAGAGTTCCCTCACCGGTCGCGCCGGTCGCGGTCCACGAGCTCCAGTGGATGTCCTCGATGGTGCCGAGGCCGTCCGCGGAGTTCATGACGATCGCGGTGGGCTTACGGCCCGTGTAGCTGCCGAAGGTGACCGTCGGCAGGGCGGCGGCGCTCGTCGTGCCGGCGGTCTTCGTGCTCCCGGTGCTCGTCGTGCTCCCGGCGGACAGCGCGTAGCCGGTCCCGGCGCCGATCAGCACGGCGAGGCCCGCCGCGCCCGCGAGATACGGCAGCAGGCGGCGCGGGGCGCGCGGCCGGGCGTCGTGGATCGACGGGGACGTGTGCTCCGGCGGCTGCCAGGCGTCGCGCAGGACGAGTTGGGTCGGCGACAGGTCGTCCGCCGCCTCGTCCGCCGGCCGCGCGGGGGCGAGCCGGGCCAGCAGCTCGCGGGCCGTGGGCCGGGCCTCGGGGTCCTTCGCGACCGCGGCCTCGACGAGCGGGCGCAGGTCCCGCGGGACGTCGGCGATGTCGGGGTCGTCGTTCAGGACGCGGTAGGGCAGCACCTCGGCCGGCCCGGTGCCGAACGGCGCGCGACCGCTCGCCGCGTAGGCCACGGTCAGGCCCCAGGCGAAGATGTCAGCGGCCTGACCTGGATTGCCGCGCACCTGCTCGGGGGCCAGGAAGCCCGGCGATCCGATCACCGCGCCGGTGCGGGTGAGCACGGTCGCGTCCTGCGCCTGGGCGATGCCGAAGTCGATGACCTTCGGGCCGCTGCGCGACAGCAGCACGTTGCCGGGCTTGAGGTCGCGGTGCACGACGCCCGCCTCGTGGATCGACACCAGCGCCTCGGCCAGGCCGGTCGCGAGGCCGTAGACCATGCCGGGATCGAGCGGACCCTCCGCCTTCACGTGCTCGGACAGCGACGGACCGTCGGCGAACTCGGTCACCAGGAAGGGGCTCGCTGCGTCGGTGTCGGCCTCGACGACGCGTACCGTGCAGGTGCCGCGGACCCGGGTGAGCAGCGCGACCTCGCGCTTGAAGCGGGCCCGGAACTCCGGATCGTCGCCCAGCCCGGGACGCACCACCTTCACCGCGACGCGGCCGGAGTCCTTGGCCTCGCCGAGGTAGACGACGCCCATGCCGCCCGCGCCGAGCCGCGCGGTCAGCCGGTAGCGGCCTATTCGAATCGGGTCGTCCTCGCGGAGGGAGCTCAGTGCCACGCGGCGACTGTAGCGGCTCGCCGCATCGGAGGTTCAGGCCGCCGCCGGGAGCACGCACTTGTCCGCCATCGCGGTGCGGGCGGTGACCATCAGCGCGTCGAGCGCGTCCCGCGTCTTGATCAGCTCCTCGATGTGCTCGGAGAGCTTCTCGCGCTCCTGCGCCATCCGCTCCAGCGCCGCCGCGGAGTTCTCCTTGCTCGGGGTGTCGACGCAGGGCAGCAGCTCGGCGATGGTCCGGCTGGACAGGCCGCTCGCGTACAGCCGCTGCACGAACAGCACCCGTTCCACGGCGTACTCCGTGTACCAGCGCTGGCCGCTGGGGCTGCGCTCGCTCACCAGCAGGCCCTGCTCCTCGTAGTAGCGCAGGGACCTGACACTCACCCCGGTCCTGGCCGCGAGTTCGCCGATGCGCACGGCTCCTCCATGATCCTCGTCACTCAGCTTGCATCTGACGTCAGTGTCAGGTTTTAGCGTACTCCCCATGACGACCTCCACGCTTCTGCACCCGCACCGCCTCGCCGACCTGACCCTGCCGAACCGGATCGTGATGGCCCCGATGTCCCGGGTCCGCGCGGCCGCGGGCGGCCTGGCCACCGCCTCGATGGCCACCTACTACGCCCAGCGCGCCACCGCCGGCCTCATCGTCACCGAGGGCGCCCAGCCGAGCCTGATCGGCCAGTCCAACCCCGGCACCCCGGGCCTGCACACCGACGCGCAGACCGAGTCCTGGCGGCAGGTGACCGGCGCCGTGCACGCCAACGGCGGCCGGATCTTCGCCCAGGTCATGCACGGCGGCCGGGTCTCGCACCCGGACACCACCGGGACTCTGCCCGTGGGCCCCTCGGCCGTGCCGGCGACCGGCGAGGTCTTCACCCCGACCGGCCCGCAGCCCGCGCCGGTCCCGCGCGCGCTGGAGATCCACGAGATCCCGGAGCACGCCGAGGCGTACGCGCAGGCCGCCCGCCGCGCGATCGACGCGGGCTTCGACGGCGTCGAACTGCACGGCGCGAACGGCTACCTGATCTCGCAGTTCCTCTCCTCCAACGCCAACCTGCGCACGGACGGCTACGGCGGCCCGATCGCCCACCGCGTCCGCTTCGCCGTCGAGGCGGCCGCCGCGACCGTCGCGGCCGTGGGCGCGGCGCGCACCGGCATCCGGCTCTCCCCCGGCGCGAACTTCTGGGGCGTCGAGGAGACCGAGGTCGAGGAGCTCTACACGACGCTGCTCGGCGAGCTCGCGGGGCTGGGCCTCGCCTACGTGCACCTGGAGGCTACGGCCGACGAGCCGACGCTGCTCGCGCTGCGCCGCGCGTGGCCGGGAACCCTGATCGTGAACCCGGTGATGCCGATGGGCGCGAAGCAGACCGACCGCGCCGCCGCCGACCACTGGCTCGACCTCGGCGCCGACCTGATCAGCTTCGGCCGCGCGTTCATCGCCAACCCGGACCTCGTCGAGCGGCTGCGCATCGGCGCCCCGATCGCGCCGGTCGACGAGGCCACGTACTACGGAGGCGGGGACGCCGGGTACCTGACGTACCCGACCTACCAGCACGTTGCCTAGGCGGCCTGGCTGTGGATCCGGCCGGCGGTGGACGAGAGCGGCCTGCCGCTGCCGGAGCCGCGCGAGGCGATGATCTCCGAGGCGATGGAGATCGCGGTCTCCTCGGGCGTGCGCGCGCCGAGGTCCAGGCCGATCGGCGAGGACAGCCGCGCGAGTTCGACCTCTGACAGGCCGAGCTCGCGCAGCCTGGCCATCCGGTCCTCGTGCGTGACCCGGGAGCCCATCGCGCCGATGTAGCCGCACTCGGTGCGCAGCGCGAGCTCCAGCAGCGGCACGTCGAACTTCGGGTCGTGGGTGAGCACGCACAGCACCGTGCGCCGGTCGATCCTCCCGTCGGCGATCGCGTCGGTGAGGAAGCGGTGCGGCCACGCGACGACGATGTCGTCTGCCTCCGGGAAGCGGCGCCTGGTCGCGAAGACCGGCCGGGCGTCGCAGACCGTGACGTGGTAGCCGAGGAACTTCCCGA
This sequence comes from Actinospica sp., assembly GCA_035712985.1. GTDB lineage: Bacteria > Actinomycetota > Actinomycetes > Streptomycetales > Catenulisporaceae > Actinospica. The sequence continues at coordinate 33,427 of DASTAE010000106.1, read as the reverse complement.
TGCGGGCCACGGCGGCGGCGAAGTCGATCGCGCCGAACACGATCATCCGGGGCGGCGGGGCGAAGGCCTGGACGAACACCGACAGGTCCGCGCCGCGCCGCTCGCCCTGGGCGCCGAAGTGGCACAGCGCGGTCGCGCCCTGCTCCAGCATGCCCACGGCGCCGTCCACGACGGCCGCGTCCAGCCGCGCGCCGCCGAGGCTTCCGCTGACCCGGTCCGGCCAGACGATCAGCCGGCGGCCCAGGTCGGGGCCCGGTGTGGCCAGGGTGGCGACGGCTACGGGGGCCTCGGCGCGCACGGCCTCGTCGATCTCGGCGAACTCCGGGAACGAGGCGCGATCGACCGGCTGGACCAGCAGATCGAGGACGCCGCCGCAGGTCAGGCCGATGGCGAACGCGTCGTCGTCGGTCACGCCGTAGCGCTGCCGCATCGGCAGGCCGCTCTCGATGGCCTCGCGGGCGAGCTCGTACACCGCAGCCTCGACGCAGCCCCCTGAGACGCTGCCGACGACCTCGCCGGAGCCGGAGACCGCCATGGCCGCGCCGGGCTGCCGGGGCGCGGAGCGGAAGGTGTCGATGACGGTGGCCACGGCGAAGCGCTCGCCTTCCGCATACCAACGCCGCAGTTCGGGAAACAGATCACGCAAGGGTGGGTTCCTCACATCTTCTGAGCGCCGTCCACGATCGCCTGCCTGATGCGCGAATAGGTCCCGCAGCGGCAGATGTTGCGCAGCGAGTCCAGGTCGGCATCAGTGATCTGACGGCCTTCCGAACGTACCAGCTTCACCAGCGCCACGGCAGCCATGATCTGGCCCGGTTGGCAGTACCCGCACTGGGCCACGTCGTGGTCCAGCCAGGCCTGCTGCATCGGGTGCAGGTCCGCGCCGACCGTCGCCGGCAGCCCCTCGATCGTGGTGATCTCGTCGGTCGCCGCGATGTCCTTGACCTGCACCGAGCACGGGTTGAAGGCCTTGCCGTTGATATGGCTGGTGCAGGCCTTGCAGACGTCGAGCGCGCAGCCGTACTTCGGACCGGTGACCCCGAGGATGTCGCGCAGCACCCACAGCAGCCTGACGCTGTCCTCCGCCTCGACGCTGACCTGCTCGCCGTTGAGCACGAAAGTGTGTGTGGTCATGGATTCCTCGCTCAGAAGGTGTGGCTCAGGCCGTCGGTGGGCGACTGCGGGGTGGACGGTTCCAGCGGCAGCGGGGTGAAGCCCAGGGGCGCGTCGTGGTTGATCGGGAAGTAGGTCGGCAGGGTGCCGGTGGCCCTGGCGTAGGCGCAGGCGACGGCGGCGAAAGCCGGCGCGACGCCGAGCTCCCCGGCTCCGCTCGGGCTCTCGCTCGTATTCGGCATGATGACCACCTGCAGGTCCGGCGGCACATTCCACTCCCGCGTGTAGAAGTACTCGTCCCAGCTGCCCTCGAGCGGGATGCCGTTCTCGATGTGCAGACTGGAGGTCAGCGCGAGCGCGATGCCGTCCTGCATGCCGCCGATCATCTGCGCTTCCAGGCCGGTCGGGTTGATGCAGAATCCTGGATCGATCACGATGAGCGCCTTGGTCACGCGCGGTCCGGTCACGCCGTTCTGGATCGGCCGGTTCACGGTCGCGGGAGTGCAGTCGATCTCGACGAGTACGGCGATCGCACCCTGATACTCCGCGTGCACGGCGATGCCCTGCGCCGTACCGGGAGCCATCGCCTTGCCCCAGTCGCCGACCTCGGCGGCCTTGTTCAGCACGGCGAGCACGCGTTGGTCGCGCAGGAATCCGCGGCGAAACTCGACAGGGTCCTGATGCATTCGCGCGGCGACCTGGTCGACCATGAGCTCCTGCGCGCACACGACGTTCGGCGAGTAGATGTTGCGCATGCTGCCGGTGTTGAACTTCAGCGGGATCTCGTTGAGCAGCTGCGTGGTGACGCCGAAGTCGTAGGGCGAGCTCTGCGTCAGCTCGAAGATCGTCTCGGCGAAGCCGAGGTTTCCGGCCACCGGCAGGCTCGCGGCGGTCGCGGTGATCATCTCGCCGAGGCCGTGGCCGAAGTCGGTCTGCACGCTCGTATGCCGCTGCTCGTAGCTGACGACGTTGCCGAGCAGGTAGTTCACCCGCACCCGCGACGTGCACATCGGATGCACGCGGCCCTGCCGGAAGTTGTCCGTGCGCGACCAGGAGAGCTTGACCGCCTTGCCCATCTTCTGCGAGGCCTCGGCGGCTTCGGCGGCCACGTCGTGGAACAGGTGCCGCCCGAAGGAGCCGCCGCCCTGTGTGACGTGCACCTTCACCGCGTCCACCGGCAGGCCGAGCTGCGCGGCGATCTCGGACTGCGCGACGATCGGCACCTTCAGGCTGGCCCAGATCTCGGCGCTGTCGCCGCGCACGTCGGCGATGGCGCAGTCCGGTTCGAGCGGGCTGTTGCTGGCGAAGGCGAATACGAACTCCGCGTCGAGGGTCTCGGTCAGCAGCGGCGGCACGATCATCGGCAGTTGCGCGGCCCGCAACTGCTCCAGCACGGTCTTGTCCGACTGGTCGTCCACGGTGCCCGGCCCCCAGGTCACGTCGACGACCTGGATCGCGTCGATGCACTGGCCGAAGGTCTGCCCGCGAATCGCGACGCCGTTGCTGATCGCGACGGCGTCGGTGATGCCCGGCATGGCCAGCACCGTGGACAGGTTGTTGATGGAGACGACCGTGCCGTTGATCGTCGGCGGCCGGGCGACCATCGTCGGCAGCGCGCCGGTGACCTGCATGTCCATCGCGAACTGCTTGCGACCGGTCACGATGTCGTGCGCGTCGATGCGGCCCTGCGGCGTGCCCAGCACGCTGAACCGGGACGAGGGCTTGAGTGTGGCGGTCACCGCGACGGTCTCGCTGCTGGCCGCCGCGGCCGCCAGCGAACCGTACGTCGCGCTGCGCCCTCCCGGGCCGCTGACGGTGCCCGCACCGGTGGTCAACTGGCCGGCGGAGACGCCCCACTGCGCGGCGGCTGTGTCGACGAGCCGCTGCCGGGCGATCGCGGCGGCCGTGCGGACCGGGATGTACATGCTGCGCATGGAGTTCGAGCCGCCGGTGAGCTGGTTCATCAGCAGTTCGGGGCGCGCATCGGCCAGGCCGACGCGCACCTTGTCCAGCGGCAGGTCCAGCTCCTCGGAGACCATCATCGCGATCGCCGTGGTCATCCCCTGCCCGACTTCGGCGCGTGGCACGGCGAAGAACGCGGTGCCGTCCGCGTCGAGCACGACCGAGATCAGCCCGGAGGTCGGCGCCGCGGCGAGGTTCTGCAGGTCGCCGAGGTCGAAGACGTCCTCAGGCTGCGGCAGGGTGACGATCGCGGCGTCGGCGGCCTGCGGACGCGCGGTGTCGACCACGACGGCCAGCGTGGGCGCGGCGATCAGGAAGCCGATGAACCGCCGGCGGCCGAAACCCGCTGACTGCTGCGGCGAACGGCGTTGTTCAGCCATGTGCGTACCTCGTCGAATGGGCTCGGAGTTGGCCACTGGTGGTGACGAAGTGTGCCAGCGGGCGCACGCGACGGAAATGGCCGAAGTGCCTACTGTCGCCCCGTCGGCGTTGTGCACACCGGCATGCCCAGGCGTGCGGCGCGCAGGGCGAGGGCGAGTTCGACCTCGAACTCGCCGGAGGGGAACTCGTGCCCGGTGAGCTGCGTGATCCGATGCAGCCGGTTGATCACGGTATTGCGATGGCAGTGCGCCAGCTCGGCGGTCCGGCGCACGGATCCGCCCGTAGAGACCCAGATCTCCAGCGTGTTCAGCAGTTGACGCTGTTCGCCGACGGGGAGCTTTCGCAGCGGCCCGAGCCGGCGATCGACCAGCCGCTCGGCCAGTTCCGGCGAGCTGAGCAGCAGCGCCTCGGTCAGCCGCTGTTCGAGCGCGACCACGGCGATCTCGTCCCCCGGCAGTGTGCGGCGGGCCAACGTCGCCTGCCAGTAGGCCGCGTCCACCTCGCCGAGCCCCGGCACCGCGCCCGAGACGCCGGCGGCCACCGGCAGCACCGCACGCAGCGCGGCGAGCGCCGCATCGAAGCCGCTCTCCCCCAAGGCCAACAATCCGACCAGCGTCCCGGCACGCGCGTGCCACGCCGATTCGATCCGCGCGTTCGCGAGCTGCCGGGATATGGAGGGCACGAGGCTGTCCGCGCCGTCGGCCACGACGACCGCGTAGGAACCGTGCACCGGCAGGCCGATCGCGTGCGTCACCTCGTGCGCGAAGACGAGATCCTTCGCCCGCCCCTGCAGCAGCCCCTCCCACAGTTCCGCCCTGTGCTGCTCGTCCGCCCTCGCGAACTGCCGCTCCGCGTCGTGATACGCGCTCGCGACCTCCGAGGAGACGAGGTCGACCGCGTCCCACACCTGCCCGGCCAGGTCTATCAGCGCGTCGGGGTCCGACTGGCCGAGGGCGCGGGCCTGTTCGATCAGCGCGGCCCAGATGAAGCGTCCGCCGAGGCGGAAGGACCTGATCACGTCGTCCAGCGGCATCCGCTGCTGCGCGCGCCGCAGTCCGGTCGCGTGCGCGGCGTCGAAGCGCGCCTGCGGACCCGCCGGCTCGTCGATCTCGGCGATCAGCTGGACGGCGCGGGTCATGTTGTCGTGGCAGGAGCGCCAGAGATCCTCCCGCGGCACGGAGCTCAGCGCGCGGTAGGCCGGATTCTGCTCGTAGATGGTGCGGACCAGCAGGTCGGTCAGATCGGGCACCCGCAGCAGCACGATCGCGGCCAGCTCCCGCACCGGCCGCGTGTCCGCACGACGTGCCACGCTACTCATCGTCCGCCCAGAATCGCATGGGCCGCGTAGCAAGACCGGGATTTCGACGGCGTGTCGGCGCATCCCCGCTGATACCCGCGTGGCCCAACGCGGGGTGCGCGGCGTGCGCGGGAGCAGCTCAATGGTGGGGACACGAGGAGGAAGCGCGATGGACCATCCGCTGCTCAACGCCTTCTGGATCATGCTCTGGTTCTTCATCTGGATCATGTGGCTGATCCTGCTGTTCCGGGTCGTCGTCGACCTGTTCTCCGACCACTCGCTGAGCGGTTGGGCCAAGGCCGGCTGGCTGATCGCCCTGATCGTGCTGCCGTATATCGGCGTCTTCGCCTACCTGATCGCGCGCGGCGCGACCATGGGCAGGCGCGAGCAGGAGAAGGCCGAGGCCTCGGAGCAGGCCTTCCGCGACTACGTCAGGGACGCCGCCGGCCCCAGCCAGGCCGACGAGCTGGCCAAACTCGCCTCGCTCAAGGCCGACGGCACGATCAGCGAGCGCGAGTTCGAGCAGGCGAAATCCAAGATCCTGGCCTGATTCGCGCGTTTCGCAGCGTCCTTGGTTACTCTGGTTGCGCCGCGGCCCCCGGATTCTCATCGGCGAGGCGGGGCCGGGCGCGACCCGAGTCGAGGTGTGACGGTTGGGACGGATTCCGGTCCTGGGCCTGGTGCGACCAGACCGCCCGAAAGTGCTCCTGGTGCTGCCGTTCGTCGTGATGCTCGTGATCCTCGCGGCGAACGTGGCCACCCACTCGCGGATGGGGCTGCTCGCGCTCTATTCGCTCGGCCCCGCCTTCGCGTGCGTGGCCGGAACGGCGCGGCGCGCGCTGGTGGTCGGCGCGACCGCGCTCGCGCTGTGCCTGATGTCCGCCGTGCTCAGCGGGATGGCGGGCACGTCGCGGCAACTGGCCGCCCTGCTCGCGATCGCCGGCACGACCGGGGCCGCGGTGCTCGCGGGCACGGTCCGGCGCCGGATGGAGCACGAGCTGTCCGACGTGCGCTCGATCGCGCAGACCGCGCAGCGCGTGCTGCTGCGCCCGGTCCCGAAGCTGGCCGGCCCGATGCGGATCGCCGTCTCGTACACGTCCGCGGCCGCCGCGGCGCGAATCGGCGGCGACCTGTACGAGGTGGCCCCCGCCGCGCAGTGCACCCGCGTGATCATCGGCGACGTGCAGGGCAAGGGCCTGGAGGCCGTCGAGACCGCCGCCCTCGTGCTCGGCGCCTTCCGCGAGGCAGCGCCGGACGAGGCGAAGCTCGCCGAGGTGGGCCAGCGCCTGGAGCGCGCGCTGAACAGGCGTCTGGAGGGCGAGAAGTTCGTCACCGCGGTGCTGGTCGAGGTCGACGACGAACACTGCGTCACCCTGCTGAACTTCGGCCACCCCGCCCCCCTGCTGCTCGGCGCGGACGGCAGCGTCGCCTTCGCCGAACCGCCGCAGACCGCGCCGCCCCTCGGCCTCGCCGCCCTCGGCCCGGACCGCCCGGTCCCCTACTCGATCTCGCTGCACCCAGGCGACCAACTGCTGCTCTACACCGACGGCGTCACCGAGGCCCGCGACCGCGGCGGCGCCTTCTACCCCCTCGCCGACCGCGTGGGCCTACTCGGCCACCCCGACCCGGAACAGGCCCTCGAGGCGATCCGCCGCGACATCGAGGCGCACGTCTCCGGCCCCCTCAACGACGACGCGGCCATGCTCCTGCTCCGCTACCGCGACCCGATCGAGAACCCGGCCCCCGATCCCGTGTCGGAAGCCGGGCTCTCTGTCGGCTAGTCAGCGCAGGACGTCGGTCGTCCAGGCTTCGGGATCGGTGCCGAGCAGGTTGATGTCGCGCAGCAGCGCGGCGGCCCCGCCCTTGAAGGCGTTCGGCGAGCCGACGACCACGCAGGCGCGCAGCCCGTTCGAGGTCTTGCAGTTCGCCGACTCGGGCGCCGGGGGGTTCGGCGTGATCGGGTCGACGCTGATCTGCAGGTCGGCCCCGTTCACCTCCAGGGACAGGAACAGGTCCCAGGCCCCGCCGCCGTTCAGGCTCGGCCGGTCGAGGTCGGCCTCGGTGGTGACGATCGGCTTCGACAGGCCACTGATCCACAGCGGCAGCGGAACCGAATGCGGCGCGAAGTCCACGCCCGCGGCCACGCGGAGCAGTTCCCCGGTGATGTCCGAGGTGTCCAGGTAGTAGCCGTGCACCTCGCCCCACTGGCCGTCGGACGACTGCCAGCGCAGGTAGGCGTCGCCGCCGTTGGTCGGATCGGCGGCCGACTCGGTCATCCAGTACGCCGGGTGGCCGTTGACGTCCGGCGCGGTGATCCGCAGTTCGGCGTTGCCGTCGGCGGCGGTGCCGAGCTTCGGCGTCGTGCCCTTCGGATACACCGTCAGCCAGATCGTCGGGGTGTTCGTGGAGGGGCTGACGTCGCCGCCGCGGGCGACGGCGACCACCGTCGGCGAGTCGTGCAGCGAGTAGCCGGCATTCGACGCGTTCGGCGGGAGCCAGCCGAAGGTCCCGGACAGCGTCAGCGGGTCCGCCCCCGCCGCGGTGGCCGCCAGCGCCTGCGTCTTCGCCGGAGGCTGCGCGGCGATCGTGCCGCCGCCTCCGTGCGAGGGGATCACCACGGCGGCGAGCGCGAACCCGATCACGCCGAGGGTCGCGACGACGGCGATCCGCGTGCCGCGACGGCGCTTGACGATCCGCCGGCCGCTGCTGATCGCGGCCTCGGCGTCGATCACGCTCGGCGGCGCCGGACGGTCGGCCAGCTCCTCGATCGCGGCGTAAAGCTTCTGCTCCTGGATGGACACGGTCGACACTCCTTCACTCATGACGTGGCCGATTCGGTGGGTCGGGCGTCCAGCACGCGGCGCAGCGCGTCGAGACCGCGCGAGGTCTGGCTCTTGACCGTGCCCGCCGAGCAGGACAGCACCGCCGCGGTCTCCTCCACGGACAGGTCGCAGAAGTAGCGCAGCACGACGGTGGCCCGCTGGCGGGCCGGCAGCTCGGCGAGCGCCTCGGCCAGGTCGACCGAGGTCTCGATGTGCGCGATGCTCGAGTCGACGGACCCCGAGTACTCGTCACGCCGGAGCACGACGCGGCGCCACCAGGGCGAGCGCTGCTCGGCGAGGAAGTCGTTGACGAGGATCCGGCGCGCGTACGCGTCGAGGTTCCCGATCCGCTCGGCGTGCGGCCAGTGGACGTAGAGCTTGATGATGCTGTTCTGCACGAGGTCGTCCGCGCGGTGCCAATCCTGGCAGAGCAGGAAGGCCACCTTCCGCAACCAGGGCCCCTTCGCCGCGACGTATTCGCTGAACGCCGCGTCCCTTCGCAGCTCGGTCATCGCATCAGCCGTCCCCCAGGTGTGGATTTCATGCAGTCCTGATGCGCGCAGACCCCTCCCGGGTTGCATCGGGACCCGGAATCAGGCACTGGTCGGCAGGCCGACCGCGGACGCGTAGCGACCGAGATCACAGCCGCGCGGCCTGGTGGGCTGCGGTCGGCGTCGGCCACGATGAAGCAGATCATGACCCTCGCCCACGCTCTCATTCTGCTCGCCGCCGGCGTTCTCGGCGGGCTGGCCAGCACCGTGGCCAGTGTCGCGAGCGTCGTTTCCTATCCCGTGCTGCTCGCGCTCGGGCTGCCGCCGCTCGCGGCCAACGTCACGAACACGATGTCCTTGGTGCTCACCGGCGTCGGCTCCGTGCTCGGCTCACGGACCGAACTGGCGGGCCAGCGGGCCCGGGTGATCCGCTTCGGAACGGTCACGGCGCTGGGCGGCGCCGGCGGTGCGGCGGTCCTGCTGATCGCCCCCGCCGGCGCGTTCGCGGTCGTGGTCCCGATTCTGATCTGCGGCGCTTCGGTACTGCTGTTGGCGCAGCCGATGATCCGCAGCCTCGCCCCGGCCGAGCACACCGAGAACTCGCCGGTGCGGATCGCCGCGGTGTTCGCGGTCGCGGTGTACGCGGGCTACTTCGGCGCGGCGGGCGGCGTGCTGATGCTGGCCGTGCTCAGCACGATGCTCGCCGAGACACTGGTCCGCATCAATGCCCTGAAGAACGCGATCAGCGGCGTGGCGAACGGCGTCGCGGCCGTGCTGTTCGCCGTGTTCGCACCGGTGCAGTGGGCCTACGTCCCGTTTCTCGCCGCCGGATTCCTGATCGGCGGCTACACCGGACCCCGGCTCATCCGCCACCTGCCCGTCGTGCCGCTGCGCATCTTCATCGCCCTGGCCGGAATCGCCCTCGCCGTGAAGCTCGGGCTCTCCGCGTACACATGACCTCAGGCGGCCAGGGCCTCCGCGTCCGCGCCGCCGAGTTCGATGATGCTGCCGCACTTCGCGCAGACCAGCCGGTCCTGACCGATCGAGATCGGCGCCATCCCGCAGTCCTTCAGGTGCTCGGCGGTCGCCTTCTTCGCCCGATCGTCGGTGCTCTCGGCCTTCGCCTTCAGGTAGCCGGGACGTCGGCCACGCTCCTCCGCGGCCCCCGCACCGGCCGCGCCGCCGGCGCGCATCTGCCCGAAGGGCATCGTCGACATCGACTCCTGCGACTCCGCCTGGCCGATGACCCCGGCTTCGGACGCGCTCACCGCCGACTCGCCGTTGGAGTCCTCGATCAACTGCGCTCCCGTATCGAGCGGATTGCTGCTCACCGTGGCCGGCATCGCGCCGCCGTAGCCGGTGAATCCGCTCGTCGCGGCACCGGAGTAGCCGCCGCCGGAGGTCAGGCCGCCGCCGAACACGGCGCCCTGCGGATCGTTGAGGATGGATCTGGCGTGGCTGACGAGGTCCGATTCGAGCCGGTCCACCTTGTCGGCCTGCATGCGCAGCCCCTTCGCGGTGTCGTTCGCAAAGCCCTGCGTCGTGGAGGTCACGTCGGTGACGATCTTCTGCACGGTGCCCTGCGCGATCATCGAGATGGCCCCGGCGATCCCGGAGTTCGAGCCGCTCAGCGGCGTGCTGGTGCCCGCGGCGAGCGCGGAGCCGTGGTCGGCCTGCTGCTCGCCGTAGCCCTCGATCGCGTCGGCGGCCGAGCGGTACTCGTTCGAATCCATGCTGAATCCCGTGCCCATGACTGCGCTCCCCTCAGGCCGAAGCCGACGACGTGGATGCGGACGAGGACGAGGAGCCGAGCCGGACGCCGGGGAAGACCATCCCCTCCACCGCCTTGGCGATCGTGTCCTCCAGCGGGGTGGCCACGGCCTTCAGCAGTCCGCCGATCACCTGCTGCGCCAACTGGTTCAGCGACTCCTGCACGGTCGCCTGCGTGGCCTGGACGGTGGCCGGGATCGTCGCCTCCGAGGCCCCGCCGGTGATCGCCGCGGATGCCTGCGCGGCGGCGATCTGCGCGGCCATCGCCGTGAGCGCCGCGATGATCGCGAGCTTCACCACCACGACGACGCCCGCGGCCGCGTCCAGCGCGTCGGCGAACAGGTGGCAGCCGTCGACCAGGTCCTTCATGTGGGTGTTCGAGGTCTTCTCCCAGCCGCCGCGCAGCGCGTCGTAGGAGTCGCCGTGGGTGGTCGACGCCAGCGACTTCACCCGCGCGTGCGCCGCGTCGTGCGTGTCCGAGCTGTTGTTCGCGTACGTGCGGACCTGCGTGGCCCAGTGGTGCAACTGGTCCTCGTCGATGTCCGGCCAGGGAATCCCGAGCATGTTCAGGCACCAGGTGAGCTCGCTCGGCAGCTGGATGCTCACGGCGGGGACCTCCGTTTTCCGCGTCGTCCGACAGTCGCCTCTCGGAATCCGAGGATGGCGGCGGACCGCGGGGACCGGTCCCCGCGCGGGCGCCCCCGTCCCCCACGCGGCAGGGCGGCGGTCCGTTTCGACTGCGAGAGCCCTATATCCCTAGAATGCCCGCGTTCTCGATGATGACAATTCAATGGGGCGGGACTCGGTGGATGATCTTCAGGGGCGACTCGGCGACCGGTTCGAAATCCTCGCCGATTTCCCGGGAGGGGCGACGGGCGCCGTCTGGCTCGTCCGCGCACGTGGGGAGGGCGTCGAGCGGGCCGTCAAGATACTGCGCCCCGAGTTGAGTTCGGGCGCTGAGGCGGTCGCCGAATTGGGCGTGACACTCGAGGCGGTGCGCCGGCTGAACCAGCCGAACATCCTCGCCGTCGAGGACACGGTCCGGTATTCGGATCGGATCGCGCTGGTGATGCCGCGGATTTCCGGCGAGGATCTGCGCGCGCTGCTGGGCCGGCGGCACGCGCTCGCCCCGGCCCTCGCGGGGCATCTCGCCGCCGGGGTCTGTGACGCGCTGGCCGCCGCGCACGAGGCGGGGATCGTGCACGGCGACGTGAAGCCGTCGAACGTGCTGCTGGAGACCGATCCGCGGACCGGCGAGCCGAGCACGGTGCTGCTGAGCGACTTCGGCATCGCCGCGCTCTCTGCCCGCGGCGGCACGCTCGCACAGCCCGCCGAGTACTGGGCGCCCGAGGCGGCGCTCGGGCAGCCGCCGATCCCGGCCTCCGACGTGTACGCCGTCGGAATCCTGCTGTACGAGACGATCTCCGGCCTGCCGCCCTTCACCGCCGCGCAGCCCGAGGAGATCGCACGGCGGCACCGCGAGGTCGAGCCCGCGCGCATCGCCTCGCTGCCGGACCCGCTGTGGGAGCTGATCGCGGCGTGCCTCGTCAAGCAGCCGGAGCGGCGCCCGGCCGCGGCGTGGATGGCGAAGCAGTTGCGCGCGCTCGCCCCCGTCCTCGCTGCGCTCCCGGCCCCGGCTGCCGAGGAGACCGTGCGTATCGCCCGAATACCAGCCGTCATCACGCCGCGGCGCGCGGCCCCGATCGCGGTCGTGCCGCAGCAGGGCAGGCGCGCGATCGCACCCGTCGCGGCGGCCGCCGTCGCCGCCGTTCCCGCCGAGGAGCCGGTGCCGACGCATCATCGGCACGCGGCGCGCGGCGCGCGCGACCTCGCGCTGGCCGTCTTCGGCGGCGTCGCGGTCTTCGGCATCGTGATCGCGCTTGTGCATTTCGCGAGCGGATCTCCGGCCGGCGCCAAGACCGCCTCCTCGGGCGCGATGCCCAACCTGGCGCTCGCCAGCGCCACCGCATCGGGTCAGTACACGACGACGGTCGAGAGCACGCTCTCCGCGTCCACGTCAGCCTCGGTGTCGCGCAGCGCGTCGCCGAGCGCGAGCGCGCACACGACGGCCGCGGCGACCACCCCGGCGGCCTCGCGCGCGGCGACCAGCGCCGCGCCGATCACCGGGCAGACGACGATCGCCGCGACGACCACGAGCGCGGCCCCGACGACGTCCTCCGCGGCGCCGAGTAAGGGCCCTGTCACGGTCACCTGGCAGTGCGCGACGAACAGCGCGCGCGGCGGCTACACCAAGACCGCCTGTATCGGCATCGGCAGCGACGGCCTGCTCTACGTCCGGGCCACCTTCACATCCTCGTTTCAGAACATCAATAATTTGAGCATTTCAGTGTTCGGCGGTGGCGGTTACACGGACACCACCTCCGAGTCCTGCGACTCCGCGTCCTGCTCGATGACCTCAGGCCCCTACAACCCGCCCGCGGGCGTGTACGAGGCCGTGGCCGGGATCGACGACTACGCGCACAACGAGAACAGCCCGACGATCTCCTACCCCGGCGACTAAGCCCGCGGCGGACCTCCCGACGGACCTATTGCGGTGACGGCGGTCTGCCGTTACCGTCCCCATTAATCAGATCCAGGAACGGCGTTCACATATACGAACACGAGGATTCGATGTCACCCACCCGCACCCACTCAGCCCCCGCGCGCCCGGGCGGCCGCCGGCTCGTCCTCGGAGCGGTCTTCACCGCCCTGATCGGCGGGATCGGCGTGCTGGCCGACGGCGCGCTCTTCCCGGCCGCCGCCACCGCGCCCGCGGCCGCCGCCAAGGCCACCGTCCCGCTCTCCGGCTGGAACCTGACCCTCCCGGTCGACTCCGCCGGCTGCCAGTGCGGCGACGCGGAGCAGCTCTCCCCCGCCGCCGTCATCTCGCCCTGGCTGACCCGCACCTCCGGCGGCGGCCTCGACTTCTGGGCGCCGACGAAGGGGGCCACCACCCCGAACTCGGCGCACCCGCGCACCGAACTCGTCAGCACCTCCTCGTTCGCCGGGGGCGGCTCGGCCACCCACACCCTCACGGCGACGCTCTCGGTCCAGCAGCTCCCGCCCGCCGACGACATCGTGGTCGGCCAGATCCACGGCGGCGGCTCGTCCTCCTCGATCCCGCTGCTGTTGCTGCACTACACCTCGGGCGGCCTCACCGTCTGGGTGCGCCCGACCCCGAGCACCGGCAGCGAGAAGGTGGCGACGCTGACCACCGGCGTGCCGATCAACGGCTCGTTCTCCTACACGATCAGCGAGACCGGCTCGAAGATGAAGGTCTCGACGACCTACGCCGGGGCGACCAAGAGCACGACGATCACGCTCGGCTCCGGCTTCGACGGCATGACCCTGCGTTTCCAGGCCGGTGACTATCAGCAGTCGGACGCGAACGGCTCGACCACCGAGGGCGGCCGGGTCACCTTCACGGCGCTTACCCAGAGCTGACTCGCCGCGGTGATTTTTCACCGAACAGTCCGGAAATAGCAGGACGATCTCGTCGCCTCCGGTACCGGGGGCGACGATTTCATGTCGGAAAGTATCGACTAAGAGAGCCTTAAGTCCTTAGACTGCCCGGGTTATCGATGATGACAATCCTCTGGGACGTGATCAGTGAACGATCTTGAGGGGCGAATCGGCGAGCGGTTCGAAATACTCGCCGAATTCCCGGCGGGCGCCACGGGCACGGTATGGCTCGTCCGCGCACGCGAGGAGGGCACCGAGCGGGCTGTCAAGATACTGCGACCCGAACTGAGTTCGGCGCGCGGGGCCGTCGGCGAATTGACGGCGAGGCTCGAGTCGGTCCGCCAACTAGCGCATCCCAATATCCTGATCGTCGAGGACACCGTCCGGTACTCGGACCGGGTCGCGATGGTCATGCGCCGGATCTCCGGCGAGGATCTGGGCGCCCTGGTGGACCGGCACTACGCGCTCACCCCGGCTTTCGCGACACATCTTATGTCAGGGGTCTGCGACGCATTGGCCGCCGCCCACGCGGCGGACATCGTGCACGGCGACGTGAAGCCGTCGAACGTGTTGCTGGAGACCGATCCGCTGACCGACGCGCCGCTCCGGGCGGTGCTCACCGACTTCGGCATCGCCGCGCTCTCGGCCCGCGGCGGCACGCTCGCCCAGCCCCCGGAGTACCGGGCGCCCGAGGTCGGGCCCGGCCAGCCGCCGATCGCGGCGTCCGACGTGTACGCGGTCGGCATCCTGCTGTACGAGGCGATCACCGGCCGGCCGCCGTTCACCGCCGCGCAGCCCGAGGAGATCACCCGGCGGCACCGCGAGGCGAAGCCCGCGCACATCCTGTCGCTGCCCGAGCCGCTCTGGGAGCTGATCGCCGCGTGCCTGGCCAAGCGGCCGCAGGAGCGGCCCGCCGCGGCCTCGGTGGCCGAGCGGCTGCGCGAGCTCGCCCCCCTCCTGGAAACCCTGCCGCCCCTCGACGAGGAGCGCGCGCCCAGCGTGCCGGTGCCGACGGTCGGCCCGGCGACGCACCCGGCGCCGGCCCCGATGGTGTGGCGGATCGGGCCGAGCCGACCGGTGCCGCCGCGCGGCGCGGCCTTCTCGCACCGCCGCCGCGCAGCGCACGGCGCGCGCGACCTCGCGCTGGCCGTGTTCGGCGGCGTCGCGGTCTTCGCCGTCACCTTCGCGCTGGCCCACGTGCTGAGCAGGCCCCCGGCCGTCACCGCGAACGCCGCCAGCAGCCTGCCGAACCTGGCGTTGGCCATTCCGAGCGGATCGCCTCAGCCCACGATGACGCCCTCGCCGTCGGCCTCGGTCACCCACAGCCCCTCCCCGAGCGCGTCGAAGCCGGCGCCCGCCACCTCGGCCGCCCCCACCCGCTCCGCGGGCGGCGGGACGACCGCGAGCCGGACGCCGACGGCCGTGCCGACCACCACCACGACGATGCCGCCCACCTGGCCGCCGACCTCGGCGCCGGGCTCGGGCTCCGGCCCGGTCACCGTCGACTGGCAGTGCGCCACCGACTACGTGCGCTCCATCGGCCTCAGCAAGACCGCGTGCATCGGCATCGGCAGCGACCGCCAGCTCTACGTCCAGGCCACCTTCCGGATCTCCTACGGCCAGAACATCAGTGACCTGAGCCTCTCGGTGTTCGACGGCTACGGATACTCGGACATCTCATCCGAGTACTGCTACTCCTGGACGTGCTCGATGACCGCCGGCCCCTTCAGCGCCCCCGCGGGCAGCTACGCGGCCTCGGCGGGGGTCGACGACCACGCGCACAACGAGAACAGCCCGAGCATCTTCTTTCCGGGGAGCTGAGCGCCGACCGTCATCGGCCTCGTCTCGCTGCTCGTGCGCCGGAAGGCGCGGCAGGCAGCGGCCGAGTCCGCCGCGGTCGCGTGAACATGCTGACGGCGTTGGCGGCGACGACGGCGCCGATGCCGACGCAGTCCGCCCAGCCGAGCCGCTGGTGCAGGCCGATCCAGCCGATCAGAGCGGCGAAGACGGGATTGACGCTCATGAACAGGCCGAAGGCCTGGGCGGGGACGTGGCGGAGGGTGAGCAGGTCGGCGAGGTAGGGCAGCGCCGAGGAGAGGACCCCGGCGGCCGCGGCGTAGCCCAGGGCGGCCGGGGTCGGCGGGTGCCGGACCACGAGGACCGCGCCGATCGGCAGGAACGCCACGGCCGACACGCACGCGGCGGCCGCGGCACCCTGGGCGCCGGGAATCCGTTGGCCGACCGTGCGATTCAGCAGGATGTACGAGGCCCAGCAGCACGCCCCGAGCAGGCCGAACGCCATGCCGAGATAGTCGGCGCTCGGCTGCGGCCGCATCACGGCGGCGACGCCCGCGCCGGCTATCAGCGCGCAGACGGCGTCGATGCGGCGGCGCGCGGCGGCGAGCGCGATGCTCAGCGGTCCGAGGAACTCCAACGTCACGGCCAGGCCGAGGCCGATGCGCTCGATCGCGGTGTAGAGCGAGAGGTTCATCGTCGCGAACACGACGGCCAGCAGCAGGACGGGACGCCACTGGCTGCCCGTGAACGAGCGCAGCCTCGGGCGGCCCACGCACATCAGCGCGATGGCCGCCACGTATTGCCGCACCGCCACGACGCCGAGCGGCCCTATGAGAGGAAAGGCGAGTGAGCCGAGGGCGGCTCCGGTCTGGTTGGACAGAGCGCTCGCGACCATCGCTCCGGTCCCGGTCACACGTGCTGAAGAGGCTCGCATGACTCGATCGTGTGACACCGCCATGCGTGCGCAAAATGCATCGATCGATCCATCTATACGCTTGAGTCATGGATGTGGAGCTTCGTCAACTGCGCTGCCTCGTCGCGATCGTCGACGAGGGCACGTTCACCGACGCCGCCATCGCGCTCGGCGTCTCGCAGGCGGCCGTGTCGCGGACCCTCGCGTCGCTCGAACGCGTGCTCGGGACGCGGCTGCTGCGTCGCACGTCGCGCGAGGTGGTGCCGACGAGCGTCGGCCTGCGGGTCACGGCGCAGGCGCGTCGGCTGCTCGCCGAGGTGGACGACCTGGTGCGCGAGGCCGCCTCCGGCCCCACCCGCGTGCGCATCGGCTACGCCTGGTCCGCCGTGGGCCGCCACACCGCGGCCTTCCAGCGCCGCTGGACCAAGGCGCACCCGGACACCGAACTGCAGCTGATCCGCGTCAACTCCGCCACCGCGGGCCTGGCCGAAGGCACCTGCGACCTGGCCGTGGTGCGCAGGCCGCTCGCCGCCGACCGCCGCTTCGACTCCGCGATCGTCGGCCTGGAACGCCGCCTCTGCGCCCTGGCCGCGGACGACGCGCTGGCCAAGCGCCGCTCGCTGCGCCTCGCCGACCTCAGTGACCGCGTCCTGCTCGTCGACCGCCGCACCGGCACGACGAGCCCTGAGCTCTGGCCCGCCGACCAGCGTCCGGCCGTGGAGGAGACCCACGACGTCGACGACTGGCTCAACGTCATCTCCAGCGGCCGCTGCGTCGGCGTGACCGCGGAGTCGACCGCGCACCAATACCCGAGGCCCGGCATCGTCTACCGCCCCGTCAAGGACGCCGAACCCATCGCCGTGCGCCTGGCCTGGTGGCGCGACGATCAACACCCCGCGACGCAGGCCGCGATCGAGCTGCTGACCGCCCTCTACCGCGGCGACTGACGCGCGGCGTCCTCGGCAAGCCGCTCCGCGAAGGCGAGGACGCGCCCACGGAGCTCCTCCGGGCGCACGATCTCGAAGGGCCGATCGAGCGAGGCGAGGACGGCGGGCAGCCAGTCGAGTGAGTCGACGCGGAGTTCGGCGCGGACCCATGCGTCGTCGGCGGTCGCTTCCAGGATGGCGACGCTGGCCGGAAGCCGGGTCCGAACCTGCTCGACCGTGGCACGGATCTCGACCGTCACCTCATACCGATAATCAGCCGTCGCGAAGCCGGACAGGACGGCCTCCGCCTGATCCACGTCTTCGGGAGCAGGGAAGAAACCCGGCAGAGTTCTGACATCAGTAATGCGGTCGAGACGGAAAGTGCGTTCTTCCGCGCGTGCCGGATCCATCGCCCTTGCGTACCAACGGTTCTCATGGCTCACGATTCCGTACGGGTGAATGACGCGACCGGTCCGAACGGCGTCGCGATCGGTGTAGGTGATGGAGAGCGGCCTCTGATGGCGGACGGCGTCGGCGATCGTCAGGAGCACGGTCGCATCGGGAGGATCCGGCGTGGGGATCTGCGAATCCGTGAAGGCCACGGAGTCGAGGATGGCGGCCAGCCTGCGGGCCAGGGGTTTCGGCAGGACCCTGCGGATCTTGGCGGCGGCCGTCTCGCCGGCCGTGCCGAGGTCCGCGGCGCGGCGGCCGGCGATCAGGCCGAGGAGTACGGCCAGGGCCTCGTCGTCGGTGAGCATGAGCGGCGGCAGGCGGAATCCGGGCGCCAGGCGGTAGCCGCCGTAGCGGCCGCGGACGGATTCGACGGGCACGTCCAGGTCGATCAGGTGGTCCACGTACCGGCGCACGGTACGGCCGTCCACGCCGAGGCGCCCGGCCAGCTCGGCCACCGTGCGGGTGCCGCCGGACTGCAGGAGTTCGAGCAGTTGGAGCACGCGGCCGGTGGGTCGGTTCATGTCTTCCAGGTTATCCGCGATAGTGGACAGGTTCTGTCCTCTATAGCTCCTAGCGTGGGAGCCATGGAATTCACATCGATTCGAATCATCACCGGCGACGTGGCGCGGCTCGTCGCGTTCTACGAGAAGGCGACCGGCGGACGGGCCACGTGGGCCACCGAGGACTTCGCCCAGGTCAGGACGGCCACGGCCACCCTCGCGATCGGCAGCCTGCGCACAGTCGGGATGCTGCCCGCCGACACCGTGCGGCCCGCGGAGAACCGCGGCGTGATCATCGAGTTCCAGGTCGCGGACGTCGACGCGCTGCACGCCGAGCTGCGCCCGGTCTTCGAGGAGTTCGTCCTCGAGCCGACGACGATGCCGTGGGGGAACCGCTCGATGCTGCTGCGCGACCCGGACGGCAACCTGGTCAATTTCTTCACGCGTCCGGCCGCGGCGGGGAACTAGATCCCGGGTTTAGGCCATCATGGGGGGCCGAAGCGGACCGTTCCGCTTCGGATCCGGCTCGTGAGAGGAACAGGCCGCCATGACGACTGCCGCCACCGACGGCGCGGAGATGATCGCCGGCCGCTACCGCCGGATATCGCGCGTGGGCGGCGGCGCGATGGGCGTGGTGTGGAGCGCGCACGACGAGGTGCTCGGCCGCACCGTCGCCGTCAAGCAGCTGCGCGCGTCGATCGGCCTGAGCAGCAGCCAGATCGAGCAGGCGCACAGCCGGGCCCGGCGCGAGGCGCGGATCGCGGCCCGGCTCCAGCACCCGCACGCGGTCACCGTGTTCGACGTCGTCGACCACGAGGGCCGCCCCTGCCTCGTCATGGAGTACGTCCCCTCCCGCAGCCTCGCGCAGATCCTGGCCGAAGACGGCGGCCTTCCCGGTCCCGAGGTGGCCCGGCTCGGCGCCCGGGTGGCCTCGGCCCTGATCGCGGCGCACCGGGCGGGCATCGTGCACCGCGACATCAAGCCCGGCAACATCCTGATCGGCGACGACGGCTCGGTGAAGCTGACCGACTTCGGCATCTCCCGGGCGATCGACGACGTGACGCTCACGGCTACCGGCGAGATGCTCGGCACCCCCGCCTACATCTCGCCGGAGATCGCCCGCAGCCGCGGCGCCGATGCCGCGAGCGACGTCTTCTCCCTCGGCGCCACGCTGTACGCCGCGCTCGAGGGCGTGCCCCCGTTCGGCACCGGACCGACCGCGATGGCGCTGCTCATGCGGATCACCAACAACGACCTGCGCGAGCCGCTCCACGAGGGCGCGCCGATGGACACGCTGCTGTGGATGCTGAGCCCCTACCCGGAGAACCGCCCCGGGATGGACGTCGTCCGCCGCCGCCTCGAATCGGTCGCGAACGAGCCGCCACCGATCGAGCTGCCCGACCTGGAGGACCGCATCGGGGCCACGGCGACCGCCGAGCCCCCGACGGCGTCGGCCGCGGTCAGGCGCGCCCGCCTGCTGACCGGCGTGCTCCTCGTCGTCGCGGCGGCGCTGACCGCGACGGCCGTCACCGTGCTCATCGCGCACGGCAGGTCCGGCGCCTCGAACGCGGCCACCGAAGTCGGCCAGACCAAGGCCGCCGGCGCGACCACCTCCGCGACCGAACTCCAGATGACCGCGGCGATCTCCCGCTACTACCGACTGGTGCCCGACCACCTCAGTGAGTCCTGGCAGTCCCTGACGCCCGAATACCAGCGCAGCCACGCCAACGGCCTCAGCAGCTACCGGGCGTTCTGGGACCAGATCAGGAGCGTCTCGATCTCCGGCATCGCCGCCGCGCCGCCCAGCGACGTCGTCGTGACCATCGACTACGTCTACAAGACCGGCGAGACCGTGCGGGAGCGCACGATCCTCGGCCTCGTCGAGCAGGACGGCGACTGGAAGATCGCCGACTCCTCGGTGCTCAGCAGCACGACCCTCTAGAACGACCCGCTAGAACGTCGCCGCGAGGCGGGTGCCCTGGTCGATGGCGCGCTTGGCGTCGAGTTCGACGGCGAGGTCGGCGCCGCCGATCAGGTGGGGGGTGATGCCGAGGGCGACGAGGTCGTCGTGCAGGGCGCGGCTGGGTTCCTGGCCGGTGCACAGCACGACGGTGTCGACGGCGAGCAGCCGCTTCTCGCCGTCGACCTGGAAGTGCAGGCCCTCGGCGTCGATCGTGTCGTAGCTCGCTCCGGCGATCATGGCGACGCCGCGGTGCTTGAGCTCGGTGCGGTGGATCCAGCCGGTGGTCTTGCCCAGGCCCGCGCCGACCTTCGAGGTCTTGCGCTGCAGCAGCGTGACCTCGCGCGGGGCGGCGGGGCGGGTGGGCCGGGTCAGCCCGCCGCGCGTTTCGTGCCGGGCGTCCACGCCCCAGCCGGCCAGGAACTCGGGCACGTCGTGGCTCGCGTCGTTGCCGGGGTCCGTGAGGAACTCGGCCACGTCGAAGCCGATGCCGCCCGCGCCGAGGATCGCGACGCGGCGGCCGACGGGGGCCTTGTCGCGCAGCACGTCGAGGTAGCCGAGCACGGTCGGCCGGTCGACGCCGGGGATCTCCGGGATGCGCGGGGTCACGCCGGTGGCGAGTACGACCTCGTCGAAGCCCTCCTCGCCGAGCTGCTGAGCCGTGACGGCCGCTCCGAGCCGGACCTCCACGCCGGTCGCCTCCAGGCGGTTGCCGAAGTAGCGGATCGTCTCATCGAACTCCGACTTGCCGGGCACCTGGCGCGCGATGTTGAGCTGGCCGCCGATGGAGTCGGCGGCGTCGAACAGGGTCACGGCGTGGCCCCGCTCGGCGGCGGCGGTCGCCGCGGCGAGCCCGGCCGGCCCGGCTCCGACGACGGCGATCCGCTTGCTGCGCACGGCCGGGGTGAGCACGAGCTCGGTCTCGTGGCAGGCGCGCGGGTTGACCAGGCAGGAGGTGATCTTCAGCGAGAAGGTGTGGTCCAGGCAGGCCTGGTTGCAGCCGATGCAGGTGTTGATCGCCTCGGGCGTCCCGGCGGCGGCCTTGTTCACGAACTCGGGGTCGGCGAGGAAGGGGCGCGCGAGGGAGACGAGGTCGGCGTGCCCGGCGGCGAGCAGCTCCTCGGCCTTCTCCGGCGTGTTGATCCGGTTGCTGGTGACCAGCGGCACGGACACCGAGCCCATCAGCTTCTTCGTCACCCACGCGAACGCGCCGCGCGGCACCGAGGCGGCGATTGTCGGGATGCGCGCCTCGTGCCAGCCGATGCCGGTGTTGATGATCGTCGCGCCCGCGGCCTCGATCGCCTGCGCCAGGATGACGACCTCGTCGAAGGTCGAGCCCTCGGGGACCAGGTCCAGCATCGAGAGCCGGTAGACGATGATGAAGTCCTCGCCGACGGCCTCGCGGACGCGGCGCACGATCTCGACCGGGAAGCGCATCCGGTTCTCGTAGGAGCCGCCCCAGCGGTCCGTGCGCTTGTTGGTCTGCGCGGCGACGAACTCGTTGATGAGGTAGCCCTCGGAGCCCATGATCTCGACGCCGTCGTAGCCCGCGGACCTGGCCAGCGAGGCGCAGCGCACGTAGTCCTCGATGGTCCGCTCGACGTCTGCGTCGGACAGCTCGCGCGGCACGCTCGGGCTGATCGGCGCCTGGATC
The DNA here is from genome assembly GCA_035712985.1 of Actinospica sp. Taxonomy (GTDB): domain Bacteria; phylum Actinomycetota; class Actinomycetes; order Streptomycetales; family Catenulisporaceae; genus Actinospica. The sequence goes on along the minus strand of DASTAE010000106.1, from coordinate 11,926 downwards.
GGGCTCGGCGCGACCAGGTCGGGGTGGTAGGCGTAGCGGCCGAAATGCAGGATCTGCATGGCGATCCGGCCGCCCTCGGCGTGCACGGCGTCGGTGACGATCCGGTGCCGCTGCGCCTCCTCGGGCGTGGTCAGCATCGCGCCGCCCGGGTACGGCCGGCCGTCCTCGTTCGGGGCGATGCCGCCGGTCACGATCAGGCCCACGCCGCCGCGCGCCCGCTCGGCGTAGAAGGCCGCCATCCGCTCGAAGCCGTTCGGCGCCTCCTCGAGGCCGACGTGCATCGAGCCCATCAGCACTCTGTTGGGCAGGGTGGTGAAGCCGAGGTCGAGCGGCTGGAGCAGGTGCGGGTAGCTGGTGGTCATCGAGGGTTCTCCCATAGCCGATTTCTTGTGGGGGTTACTGCGCGGGGCGGGTGGACCGCTTCTCCAGGATCGCGATGGCCCGCTCGGCCCAGCGGATGTTCTCCTTCTCGAAGGCGCGGCCCCGCATCAGCGTCAGGTACGGGCCGATCCGCTCGACCTCGTCGAAGTACTCCTCCTCGGTGCGGCCGGCCAGCATTCGAGCCCGCATACGCTCGTAGCGCGCCAGCTTGGCCTGCGCGTACTCGAGCCGCGCGGCGATCGCGGCGCGCACGGCCCCGTTGTCGCCGACGTCCACCGCGTGCACCTTGACGAGCAGCTCGTCGCGGATCGCGGTGATCTTCGCGGGCTGGGTCGTGTACAGCCCGAGCGCGGCGCGCCCGGCCTCGGTCAGCGAGAAAAGCCGCTTGTTGGGCCTGCGGTCCTGCTCGACGACCCGCGCCGTCACCAGGCCCTGCGCCTCCAGGGCCTCGAGCTCCTTGTAGAGCTGCTGCGGCGTGGCCATCCAGAAGTTCGCGACCGAGGCGTCGAAGTCCTTGGACAGGTCGTAGCCTGACGCCTCGCCCTCGAGCAGCGCCGCCAGGATCGCGTTACGCAGCGCCATGCGCCGCCGCTTCGATCGCCTCGGCCGCCTCGCGGGTGATCCGCTCGAACTGCGCGTTCATCGCGTCGGCCAGCGCGTGCGCCCCGGAGAGCGGGCGCACCATGACCATGAAGTCGTCGATCTTCCCGTCCTCGTCGAAGTGCAGGAAGTCGCAGCCGGTGAGCTGCCTGCCGTTCACGGTCGCGGTGAACACGAACGCGTGGTCCCGGCCGCCCGGCTCGCCGATCTCGCGGATGTAGGTGAAGTCCTCGAAGACCCGGAGCACCCCGCGCAGGATGGCGGCGGTCAGCGGCTTGCCGGGATAGGGCTTGAAGGCGACGGGGCTGGTGAACACGACGTCGTCGGCCAGCAGATCGGCCACCGCATCCAGGTCCCTGGCCTCGACCGCCGCGCGGAACGGGTGCACTCTCACTCACCTCGGATACTCAACTTTTTGAATAGGGCCGTGAGCTGAGGCTAGGGAAGAACGGCGCGGCTGTCCAGCCCCCGGCCACCTAACCGCGGTCCTCGGCCCAGCGGTTCAGGCCGGATTCGCTGAGCACCAGATCGAGGCCGGCCGCGGCGGCGCCGATCAGGGCGCCCTCGCCGCCGAGCGCGGCGGCGCGCAGCGGTATCGGGTCGGCGCGGCGGAAGGTCATCAGGCCGTCCAGGTAAGCGGCGTCGAACTCCTCGGGGGCCGTCGCCCGGATCAGCGGGGCCAGGCCGCCGAGGGTGACGATGCCCGGGTCGTGCGCGTTGACCAGGCCGGCGATCCCCGAGGCCAGCGCCCGGGCCACGCGGCGGACCGCGGCGATGTCCGCGGGGCTCCCGTTCGCGGCGCGGTCGAGGACCTCGTGGGCGAAGGCGCGCGGGTCCTCGGGCGCGGGGGCGCCGAGGAGGCGTGCCAGGGCCCTGCCGTCCACCTCGCTGCCCCAGCAGCCGCGGGCTCCGCACTCGCAGCGCATCGCGCGGTCGCCGAAGGGGATGTGGCCGTACTCGCCGCCCGCCCCTCCCGCGCCGACGGCGGGGACCCCGCCGACGATGAGCACGCCGCCGAGCCCGACCTCGACCGTCAGGTGCAGCACCGTCCCGGCCTTGGCGCCCGCGCCGCCCCGCGCCTCGGCGAGTCCGGCGAGGGTCGCGTCGTTGCCGATCAGCAGCGGCAGGGTGTCGTCCGGCAGGATCCCGGACAGGTCGGTGGGCCCCCAGCCGAGCGGCGCCGCCTGCACCAGCCGGCCGTGCTGGACCGCCCCGGCGACGGCCACCGAGACCGCGCGCAGCCGGTCCCCGTACCGCGCATGGAGATCCCGCAGTGCCTCGGCGATCGGCCGCACCACGACCGAGCCGTCGCTCCGGCCGTGCCGCTGAACGACGGCCGTGACCGGGCGGCCGTCGATCTCGCTGATCGCGCAGCGCCAGTCCTCGTAGCGCACCTCGACGGCCGCGACGACCGGACCGAGCGGATGCGGCCGCAGGCAGGTGGTGGGCCGGCCGCGTCCCGCCACCGGCGCCGGGGCCTCGTCGAGCAGGCGCAGGGCGCGCAGCCGGGCGGTGATCTCCGTCGCCGAGCCGCTGCCGAGCCCGAGGCGGCGCGCGGCGTCGGCGCGGGTGACGCCGGGCACGGCGCGCACCTCGCCGAGGAGGCCGAGCGCGCCGGCCCAGCGGGCCTCGCGGGGTCTTGCCATCGGACCTGCCCCTCTTTATGCTCGATGAACGAGGATAATACCGGTTCGGGGGGTGGGCAATGACGACGCTGCTGCTCTCGCTCGCGATCGTGCTGTCGTGGGGCTCGTGGATCCCGATCGCGCAGGCCGTCCCCGGGCCGAGGCAGTCCACCAGGACGCTCTACGTCACGGGCGGGAACCTGGTGTTCGCGGCGATCGCGCTCGCGGCCGGCGGCAGCGCCGGGCAGCTGTCGCTCGGCTGGAAGGTGTTCTGGCTGCCGCTGGTCGGCGGTCTGGTATGGACGGCGGGCAGCTTCTGCGCGTTCCGGGCCACCGAGACCATCGGCCTCGCCCGCGCCGCCGGGACCTGGACGCCGCTGAACATCATCGTCGCGTTCATCCTCGGAGCGCTGCTGTTCAACGAACTCGCCGGCATCAGCGCGGCCCGCTACGCGATCATGGGCGGCTGCCTCGTGCTCGTGCTCGCCGGCGTCTTCCTCATCATCGGTTCGCAGAACTCTGGCGGCGCCGCCTCGACCTCGAGCCGCGCCGGGCTCCTCTACGCGGTCGGCGCCGGCCTGCTCTGGGGCGCCTACTTCGTCCCCGCGCAGTGGGCGCACGTGCCGTCCCAGCTGGGCAACTTCCCGCTCGCGGTCGGCATGTTCGTCGGCGCGATCGTGCTCGCCTCGCGCGACGGCGGCGTCGTGCCGCTGCCGTCGCGCGCCACGGCGTTCCTGCTAACCTCCGGCCTGCTGTTCGGCGTCGGCAGCGTGGCGCTGCTCGGCCTGGTCGGCCGGGTGGGCACCGGCGTCGGCTTCACGATCGCCCAGCTGAGCCTGCTGGTGAACGCGAGCATGGGCATCTGGTTCTTCAAGGTGCCGCAGCCAGGATCCCGCGCCGCGCGCACCGCGATGACCGGGATCCTGCTGGCGGGCGTGGGCGGCACCGTCATCGGCGCCCTGCGCTAGCTCCGGCTAACCGAGCAGCCTGCCGGCGAACCAGTCGTTCGCGTCGGCGACGCCCGGCGGCGCGTAGAAGTAGCCGCCGCCGAAGGGCTGGACGTAGTCGATCAGCGGCTCGCCGATCAGCCGCTTCTGCACGGTCTCGAACTGCCGCTCGAGGTCCTGGTTGTAGGCCACGAAGATGTGCCCGGCCTGGATGTCGCCGTTCAGGTCGAGGCCGAGATCGTAGTTGTACGAGCGGCGGATCAGCCGCTGGTCGGCGGTCGCCGACGTGCGCGGGTTGGCCAGGCGGATGTGCGAGTCCAGCGGGATCACGTTGCCGTCAGGGTCGGCCGCGTAGTCCGGCGTGTCGGTCTCGGCGTTGCCGTCCAGCGGCGCGCCGGAGTCGCGGCGGCGGCCGAACATCGTCTCCTGCTCGTTGATCGAGACCCGGTCCCAGAACTCGACCAGCATCCTGATCAGCCGCACGACCTGGTAGCTGCCGCCCTTGGCCCAGGCCGGCTCCCCGCTGTTCGCGAAGACCAGATCGGCGGCCAGCTGCCCGGTCGGGTTCGCGGTGCCGTCCTTGAAGCCGAGCAGGTTGCGCGGGGTGCCTGAGGGGCGCGGCGGGGAGTTGTAGCCCTCGATCTTCCAGCGCAGCTGCATCGCGCCGCGGGTGTGCTTCGCTATGTCGCGGACCGCGTGGTGAATGGTGTCCGGGTGGTTGGCGCACAACTGGATCAGCAGGTCGCCGTGCATCCACGCCGGGTCAGGCGAGTCGTTCGGGAAGATCGTCATCGGCTTGAGCTTCGAGGGCTTGAGCGCGGCGAGGCCGTAGCGGTCGTCGAAGAGGCTGGAGCCGAGGCCGAGGGTCACGGTCAGTCCGTCGGCCGGAATGTCCGGGCCGAGCACGTCGCTGTCCGCGGGTGGCCGGCCGATGCCCAGGTTCTCCGGGACGCCTCCCGCGGTCAGGAAGCGGGCGCGGGCCGTCAGCGTCTTCATCAGGGTGATGAGTTCGGCCTTGGACGCGGTCGTGGTGTCGAACGCGGCGAAGCAGGAGAACGGCTGCTTCTCCCCCGGCGTCGGCGTGAGGATGCCGGACTGGTGCGCGCCGTGGAAGGGGTAGGAGTCGGCGGTGACGACCCGGCCGGTGTCCGCCGCGTCGGCGTCCGCATGGGCCCCGCCGATCAGCACGCCGCCGGCCATGGCCGTGCCCACCGCGCCCGCCGCCGCACCGCGCAGGAAGCCGCGGCGGTCGAACGGGCAGGACGATTCGTTCTCTGACATGGTGGTGGACCTTCGATCTGGGGAATCAGGAGGCGGACGGCGGGACTTCGAGCAGGTCCGGCACCGAGGCCAGGGTTTCCAGCAGGGCGCCGATCGCGGCGTCGACCTTCTGCCGGCTCGCCAGCGGCGTGGCGTCCAGCGGCTGCCACCGGCCGTTCGCCTTCGCGGCGTCGAGCGCCTGGTCGAGGGCGGCGAGCTCGGCGTCGGCGGTCTCGACGAGGCCGGGCGAGCGGGCGTCGATCAGCGAGGCGAGTTCGGCGAGCACGACCTTGTCGACCTGCGTGTCGGCGTACGTCATGGCGTAAGCGGCGCCGGCGCCCTCATCGTCGATCCCCGACAGGTGGTCGCGGATGGCGTCCTCGATGATCTCGTGGGCGCGCAGCGGCAGGTTGGTCGGGTCGCCGGCGATGTCGTCGGTGGTCAGGGTCTTCTGCACGGTGCTGATCTCGCCGGCCAGCGCGTCCACCGCCGGGAGCAGCTGCGCCGCGGTCTGGCCGTGGTAGAGCCCGTATTCGATGCGGTGCAGACCGGTGAAATCGGGGTCGTTCACGCCCTGCTCCAGGCCGTCCGGCAGTCCGTCCACCGCGACCCCGGCGTCGCCGAAGCTGTCGTAGGACGCGCCGACCCTCTCCCAGGTCAGCTGCGCGGCGAGCCAGTCGGCCTTGGCTGCGGCGAGGTTGCCGGCGGCGATGTCGGCGCGCAGCGCGGCGATCTGCGTCTGCAGCGTGGCCAGGTCCGCGGCGGCGTACTTCTGGTACAGCTCGTTCGCGGCGGTCAGCTCGGCGAGCGTGACCGGCTTGAAGGCCAGCGGGGCGTCGGCCGCCTTTCCGGTGACCTGCACCGAGGCCGAGGTCGCCGCCGTGCCTGTGTTCATCAGGCAGCGGAAGTTGTAGGAGCCGGTGCCGAGCGTCGCGGTCAGCGAGGCCGTGGTGGCCGGCCCGAGGTTCTCGATCTCGCCGACGATCGCGCCGCCCGCGTTGACGAGCATGACCTCGCCCGCCTTCCCCGATTCGTTGTCGACGTCGAAGGTCTGCGTCCCGCTGCCCGCCGAGGCCCAGCCATCGGCGCAGGCGGAACCCGTCACCTTCACCGTCGTCGTGGACGCGGCGGCCGCGGCCGGGAGCGCCGCGATCGTGACGCCCGCGGCCAGCGCCGGGACCAGGACGAGCGCCCCGGCCACGGTCCACGGCCGGTCGCCCGCGAGCCGCTGCCAGCGACCGGCGGCGGCCGGCTCCTGCGGCGCCGCGGCGGGGGCGGGAGCGGTGCGTCCCGCGCTCAGGAACAGCGGGATCACCACGAGGAGGTAGCCGACCCACGCGACGACCTGAAGCACGGTCAGCTTCGGCGCGAGATCGGTCACGCCGGTGAGGATCGAGACCCACCAGGAGCTCGGGTCGAGGTGCGCGCTCAGGTCGAAGGCGATCCACTGCTGGCCCGGCAGCAACCCGGCCTCCTGCAGGTCGCCGAGCCCGTAGGAGAGCACGCCGGCCGCGATCACGATGAGCAGGATCGCCGTGCGGCTGAAGAAGACCCCGATGTTGATCCGCACCGCGCGCCGGTAGAGCAGCCAGCACAGCACGACCGCCGCGGCCAGGCCGAGGCCCGCGCCGATCAGCGGCGAGACGGTCTGTCCCGAGGCCTTGATCGCCGTCCACATGAACAGCGTCGTCTCCAGGCCCTCGCGGCCGACGGCCAGGAACGCGGTCAGCGTCAGGGCCCCGGCGCCGAGCACCGCCGCGCGCCGCACCTCGCCGCGCAGGTGCGCCGAGAGCGTCGCGGCCGTGCGCCGCATCCAGAAGACCATCCCGGTGACCAGGCCGACCGCCAGCACGCTGAGGATGCCGCCGACCGCCTGCTGCGCCGTCGAGGAGAGCACGCTGGTCGAGTAGGTGAGCACCGCGGCGAAGGCCCCGGAGAGCATCACCGCGCCCAGCACGCCGAACCACACCGGCGCCGTGGAGACGGGCCGTTCCTCCCCGTCCGGTCCGGTCGCGGCCTTGCGGAGCGCGGCCAGCAGGATGCTGACCACCAGCCCCGCTTCGAGTCCCTCCCGCAAACCGATCAGCAGGTTCGGTGCAGCGTCAGCCCAAGTCATGCCGACTAAGGTAAGGCATACCTAATATAGTCGCGCAAGCGGGGGGCGGGGATGATCGACTGTGAGCCGCGACACAGGGCTATGCTCGCCCCGGAATGAACGAACCGCGGATACGGGCCGCCCACCGGGCCGCCCTCGACCACGTGCTCGGCCTCGTCCTCGAGCTGCCCTGGAGCGGGAGCCTGGTGCTGCGCGGCAGCAGGCTGCTGCGGGCCTGGCTGGGCGACCGGGCCCGCGAGCCCGGCGACCTGGACTTCGTCGTCCTGCCGAATCTCGCGATCCCGGTGGACGAGCTCGATCCGCACCCCTACGTGGCGGGACACCACGTCGTGCAGCAATGGCCCGAGTTCGCCGACGGCGCGGGCCGCTACCGGATCTGGCACGACGGGGAGGGGGAGCACGATACGCGCGGCGTGCGGGCGCTCGTCCCGCCCGAGGGCCTGAGCTGGGAGTTCGAACCCCGCGAGACCTCGGTCGCAGCCCTCTGCGAGGACCTGCGCGAGCTGGTGCGGCGGAATCCGCGGGCGGCGCCCGGCGTCCGGCTCGACGCCGAGGGCTTCCGCCTCGATGGCGACTGGGCCTACTCCTACGACGCGGAGGGCGACGGGCCCGGCGGCATCCGCGTCCTGATCCCCTGGCGGCTCCGCGGTCGGCCCGGCGGCGAGGTGCAGCTCGACCTCGCGTCGGACGAGCGGCTTCCCGAGCCGCCCGTCTGGACCCTGATACCGCGGGCGAACGGCGCGGAGCCGCTGCCCGTGCAGGCCGTCAGCAGGGAACTGTCCCTTGCCTGGAAGCTGAAATGGCTGCGTCTCGACGCCGCCGGCGAGGACGGCCCGCGGCTCAAGGACCTCTACGACGCGATGCTGCTCGCCGGCATCGAGCCCTGATCCGCCGGACGGCGCGGGGCCCGGAGCCTTCCCCTCTATCAGGCTCCGGGCCCACTCGGTCCCCTGCTACCTACTGCGCGTCGATCGTGACCTGCTGCGGCGGGACGTGGTTGCCCGTCGCGGCCTCTGCGGCCGGCTCCTCCTTCATGGAGGACAGCAGCTGGCGGGCCAGGCCGAGGCCCGTTCCGCCCATGGTGAGCGCCTTGGCCAGCAGGTCGTTCACGCCGTCCGCGCCGTTGAGCACGACCATGTGGTCCACGCTCGCGAACGCGTCCGCCCCCGCCCGCACGATCGCCGGCCAGTTCTCGGCCAGCTCCTGCGCGATGACGGCCTCCTGGTTCTCGGCGAGCGCCGCGGCGCGCGCCTTGATCGCCTCGGCCTCGGCGAGACCCTTGGCCCGGGCCGCCTCCGCCTCCGCGAGGCCGCGCGCCTTCGACGCGGCCGCCTCCGCCTCACCGGTCGCCCGGGTCGCCTCCGCGGTCGCCAGGCCCCGCGCCCTGGTCGCCGCGGCCTCGGCCTCGGCCGCCGCCTTCACCCGCAGCGCGTCGGCCCCCGCCCGCAGCTCGGTCTCCCGCGCGCCGGCCTCGGCCTCGTGCACCTTGGACTCGCGCTGCGCCTGGGCGAGCGTGACGGTCTTGTAGGCCTCGGCGTCCGCGGGCTTGCGCACCTCCACCAGGAGCTGCTGCTCGCGCTTGCGGGCCTCCAGCTCGGCGACCTTCGTCTCCTGCACGACGACCTCCTGGCGCGCCGCGGCCTCGGCGAGCGGACCCGCCATCTTCGCCGTCGCGTTCGCCTGGTCGACCTCGGCCTGGTAGCCGGCCTGCTGGATGTTGGAGTTCCTGATCGCCTCGGACTTGCGGGCGTTGGCCTCGGCCTCCGCCTCGGTGGCCGAGCGCTCGGCCGCCGCCTGCGCGATCCGCGCGTCCCTTTGCACCGCCGCGGTGTGCGGCGCCGCGAGGGCCTTGATGTACCCGGTCGGATCCTCGATCTCCTGGATCTGCAGGGAGTCGATGGTCAGGCCGAGCTTCTCCATCTCGTGTCCGGACGTGGCCCTGGTCTGCTCGGTGAGCCGCTCCCGGTCCCGGATCATCTCCTCGACGGTCAGACTGCCGACGATCGAGCGCAGGTGTCCGGCGAGGATGTTGTGCACCCGGGCGTTCATGTTCCCCTGCTGGTCCAGGAACCGCCGGGCGGCGTTGGCGATGGACACCAGGTCGTCGCCGACCTTGAAGATCACGACGCCCTTGACGTGAACCGGAATCCCCTGACTGGTCACGCAGTCGACGGCGAGGTCGGCCTCGTTGAGGTCGAGCGAGAGCCGGCGGACCGCCTGCACCCCGGGGACGACGAGCGTCCCGCGGCCGGTGACGACCCGGAAGCCCATGCCCTCGTCCACGCCGTCCACGCGGTGCTTGGCGCCGGAGATCAGCAGGGCCTGGTTCGGCTCGGCCACCCTCCACATCGCCTTGAACACGGCGACCAGGATGAGGATCCCGCCCGCCGCGATGACCGCGGTCATCAGTGCCAATGGCACTTGAGGTCACTTCCCCCTACACATAGGAGGGATCTTCGACCGGTTGTCGAAGTTCCCGTCCAACGGTGTACACCTCCGGACTTCCGGGTGCGAGGGCTCCGCGAGCGCCGTATGTGTCTCGTGCGTCACAGAGGCTTACCTAAGGAGGCGCCGAATCGTCAGAGCGCTGAAACGTAGACCGTGCGCGGCGCGTGGTATTCGAGCACGACGACGATCGTGCCGACCGCGATCTGCTCCCCCGGCTCCGCCGCGTACGCCATGAAGGCCTCGGCGCCCCCGCGCACCCGCACCATGACCTCGCCGACCACTCCGGGCCCGATCCGCCCCGTGACCCGCCCCTGCAGACCTTCCACCGTCGACCTCCGCGCGCAGCCTCGGCGCGCTCGGCTATCCGACGCGCCCGTAGCGCAGGGTATTACCGTCCGGGTCGACGAGGGCGAAGAGGGTCTCGCCGTAGGGCGCGGAGCCCGGCACCTCGAGGCAGCGCAGCCCGTCCGTGCCCCAGGCCTCGCGCAGCCGCACCGGATCGGCCACCCGCAGGTAGCAGCCCGCGGAGTTGGCCAGCGGGTCGTGGCCGGGGGCGAGGTAGAGGTGGAGCTCGATCTCCCCGTAGGCGAGCTGCAGATAACCCGCGCCGCGCGCCGTGACCCGGAAGCCGAGGTAGCCGTAGAAGCCCTCGGCGCGCCGCAGATCGCCGCTCGGCAGGATCGGCACGGCGGTCTCGGTCACGGAGGGCATGGCCACAGTGAACGGCCTGCGCCCCGCGCCGAGAAGGCCGCTGCGCGAATACATACGCGTTTTTAACACCGTAGCCGCTGCTAGACGGGCTGCGGGCTCACTACTCTGAGGGTCCGGGCCTCAATTCATAGACAGGGTTGTAGATCACGCGCTGGCCGCCGAGCGCCGTGATCCGTCCTCGAACCTTGATGGCGCGCCCGGGATTGATCCCCGGGATGCTCCGGCGGCCGAGCCAGACGACGGTGACCGCCCCGGTGCCGTCCCACAGTTCCGCTTGGAGCGCGGGCACGCCGGCCCGCGGCTGGAAGGTGACCGTGCGCAGCGTGCCGTGGATGCAGACCGCCTCGCGGTCGCGGCAGTTCGCGATCGGCGTCGCCCCCTGCGCGGACGTGGCGGCCTGCAGCTCCGCGTCGTCGAGCTCCTCGGCGTCCGAGGCCAGCCGGTCGATCAGCCGTCTGAGGAAGCCGCGGTTGCGGCCCTCCGCGGCCGTGGTCCGCGGACCTGCCTCCGGGCGTGCTTCGGTATCGGACTCGCGCATCGTCGCGGACTTCCTCTCCTCGTCGTGTCCCTGGTCTGCGTCGGCCGGGCTATCGGGTCTCCTGCAGCGGCGCCTCGGCGGCGGCCGGGGCCTGCGCGCCCTGCTGCGGCGCGGCGGCGGAGCGCAGCTGGTAGGGCACGCTGGCCACGACCACGCCGCGCTGGTAGAGCAGGCGGCCCTTGAGCCGCAGCGCGGACTGGTTGTGCAGGATCTGCTCCCACCAACGACCCAGCACGTATTCGGGCACGTACACGGTGACGATGTCGTCCGGGTTCTCGGTGCGCATCCGCTTGACGAACTCGACGACCGGCCGGGTGATCTCGCGGTACGGCGAGGCGATCACCGTGAGCGGCACCGGGATGTCGTGCGCGTCCCAGAGCTCGCGCAGCGCGGCGACCTCGTCGGGATCGATCTCGACGGTCACCGCCTGGATGCTGTCCGGCCGGGTGGCCTTCGCGTAGCCGAGCGCGCGCAGCGTGGGCAGGTGCAGCTTGGAGACGAGCACCACCGCGTGGTTGCTGTGCGGCTTGAAGGGCTTGAGCTTCTCCGGCGGCTCGAGCTCGACGCTGACCGCCTTGTAGTGCCGCTGGATGGCCCGCATGACGAGCCAGATGACCGGCATCGCGACGACGACGATCCACGCGCCCTTGGCGAACTTCGTGGCCAGCACGATCGCGAGCACCACGCCGGTGAATCCGGCGCCGACCGAGTTGATGACGCGCGAGCGCTTCATCCGGCCGCGCGCCGCCGGGTCCGTCTCCTCGCGCAGCAGCCGGTTCCAGTGCCTGATCATGCCGGACTGGCTGCAGACGAAGGACACGAACACGCCGATGATGTAGAGCTGGATCAGCCGCGTCGGCGAGGCCTGGAATGCGATGACCAGCACGATGGCCAGCGCGGACAGCAGCAGGATGCCGTTGGAGTAGGCGAGCCGGTCGCCGCGGTTGCGCAGCTGCCTGGGCAGGTAGCCGTCGCGCGAGAGGATCGAGGCGAGCACCGGGAAGCCGTTGAACGCCGTGTTGGCGGCCAGGACCAGGATCAGCGCCGTGAAGAACTGCAGCAGGTAGAACAGCGGCGAGCTGTCGCCGAACACGGCGCGGGCGACCTGCGCGATCACGGTACGCGGCGTGTCGCCGGCGGGCAGTCCGATCAGCTGCGAGGTGTCCTCGGCGGTGTGCACGTGCGCGGCGAGAGCGAGCGCCGTGACGCCGGCGAACATGGTGACCGCGATGCCGCCGAGCAGGGCGAGGGTGGTCGCGGCGTTCTTGCTCTTCGGCGCCCGGAAGGCGGGCACGCCGTT
>DASTAE010000105.1:0-17129 GCA_035712985.1 Actinospica sp. | reverse complement strand
GCCTCCTCGACGGCCCGCGGTCCCGGCAGCGAGGCGTAGATGGCGACCGGTCCCTCAGGGTCCTGGAACTCCGGGCGGGCCAGCAGTTGCGCCAGGCCCCAGGTCACGTCGCCCGCGCCGCCCGCCGTCGGGTTGTCGCCGCTGTCGCTGACGAAGAAGGGCCGCGCCGAGGAGGCGAGCGCCTCGTCCAGGCATGCGTCCAAGGTGCCGGTCGGAGCGACGAACGCGAAGTCGCGCCGCGCCCGCCAGAACGCGTCGGCCAGCCGCTCGGCGCCCGCCGACACCGCGGCCTCGTCCGGCCCGGTGACGACGACCGCGGCCCTGTTGCGCGGCTCGTCGGCCCACGCGTAGCCGACCCAGATCGCCGCGTCGATCACGCCGTCCGCCGCCTCGACCTCGGGCACGGCCGCGTAGATGCCGCGGGCCGGCTCGATCCGCGTCGAGGTCTGCTCCCCGGCGAGCAGCACCGGCACCGGAATCCAGGCCTTGACGGGCAGCGGCGCGCCCGGGCGCAGCAGCTCCAGCAGGTTGTCGAGCGCGCGCTCCTTCGTCTCCAGGTAGTCCTCGTGCGGGGCCATCCGGTAGCAGGTGATCAGGTCGCTCAGCTGGACGAGTTCGCGCGAGACGTTCCCGTGCAGATCCATCGAGGTGGACACGACGACGTCCGGCCCGATCACGGCGCGGATCCGGGCCAGCAGCTCCGCCTCGGCGTCGTCGATCCCTTCGACGGTCATCGCGCCGTGGATGTCGAACCAGAGGCCGTCCAGCGGCGGCAGCGCGGCGAGGCGCTCGACGAGCTCGCCGGACAGCTCGGCGTACGCCTCGGCGGTGACGACGCCGCCGGGGAGGGCCTTGCCGAGCAGCGCTCCGTGCCACTCGGCGGCCTCGCGCAACGCCGTGCCCGGAGCGAGGAAGGGATACCGGCCGAGGATCTCGTCGCCGCGTTGCGGGTGGAACGCGGCGGCATGCGTGCGCGCGGGGGAGAAGGTCGACGACTCGATGCCGAGGCCGGCGATCGCGATGCGCGGGCGGGTGATCGAAGTGCGGTGGGTCATGATGTGCATAGTGCTACGATCGGTGACATGCGCAACGCGGCTCAGCTTCGTAGCTGGTGGCGCCCCTGATCGGGCGGCACCACCCTTCCGCGCATCCTGAACCTCCGCGGCCGCCCACCTTCCGGGCGGCCGTTTCGCGTATCTCCCGACGCAGCCGTCCGGCCCCCACGGATCCTGTGACGAAGGAGAACCCCCATGGCCCGCCGACTGACCGGCTTCACCCCCTCCGGCGACCTGCACCTCGGCAACCTGATCGGCGCGATCCGCCCGATCGTCGAGGCCCAGCGCCGCGCCGCGGACCCCGCCGACACCGTCATCTTCGTGTCCGACCTGCACGCCCTGACCCTCGAACACGACCCGGCCACCGTGCGACGGCGAACCGTCGAGTTCGCGAAACTGCTGCTCGCGGCCGGTACGGACCCGGATCGCTGCGTCTTCCTGGTCCAGTCGCACGTGCCGCAGCACACAGAGATCCACTACCTGCTCGAATGCGTCACCGGCTACGGCGAGGCGCAGCGGATGATCCAGTTCAAGGAGAAGTCCGAGAAGCAGCGGCACGTGCGCATGTCCCTACTGACCTACCCGATCCTGATGGCCGGCGACATCCTGCTCTACGACACCGACGAGGTTCCCGTGGGGGAGGATCAGAAGCAGCACGTCGAGCTGGCCCGGGACGTCGCGGCACGCTTCAACTCCCGATACGGCGACACCTTCACCCTGCCACGCGCCGTCAATCCGCCGATCGCGGCCCGGCTGAAGGACCTGGCGTCGCCCGACACGAAGATGAGCAAGTCCAGCGCCTCCGCGGCCGGAGTGCTGCTCCTGCTCGACGACGAGAAGACCCTGCGGCGCAAGGTGATGCGCGCCGTGACCGACACCGGCAGCGACGTGGTCTACCACCCCGAGACCCGGCCCGGGGTCGCGAACCTGCTCGACATCCTCGCCGCGTGTACCGGTGGAGACCCGCGTGAGCTGGCCGGGCACTTCGACCGCTACGGCGAGCTGAAGACGGCCGTCGCCGACGCGGTGGTCGACACGATCGCCCCGATCCGCGACCGATACGACGAACTCGACGCGCACGCGGACCACGTCACCGGTGTGCTCCGACGCGGATCCGCGCAGGCCAGGGAGTTGGCCGGGGCCAAGGTGGGGGCCGCCAAGCGGGCCCTCGGGCTACTCGAACCTTGATTCAGTCCCGGGAATGTTCACGGTGCCGACGCGCGTCGGCAAGCTGGACGGCACCGTTACTGAGGAGTATCCCTGAGGTAAGGACTCTGCCACCTCCCACCCACGGAGACGACTGATGCGCTTGAGCCTGCGCTCCTCCCTGCCCGCCGCCATCCTCGGCGTCGCCGGTTTGGCGACCGCCTTCGCCCTGGTCCCCGGCGGCCACCCCGCCGCCGCCCCGGCGACGAAGCTCGCCGCCTCCTCCATCCCGAAGTACAGCCACGTCGTGATCGTGATGGAGGAGAACCACTCCTACAGCGACATCATCGGCAACAGCTCCGCGCCGTACATGAACCAGTTGGCGAACGGCGGGGCCCTGATGACCTCGTCGTACGCGGTCACGCACCCGAGCGAGCCGAACTACATGGCCCTGTTCGCGGGCAGCACCTTCGGCCTGAGCTCGGACAAGTGCCCGGTCAGCGAGGGTGCCACGGCCAACCTCGGCTCCGAACTGCTGGCCGCCGGCGACACCTTCAAGGGCTACTCCGAGGGCCTGCCGAAGACCGGTTCGACCACCTGCACCTCGGGCGCCTACGCCCGCAAGCACTCGCCGTGGATCAACTTCAGCAACGTGCCCACCTCGGACTCGCTGCCGTTCACGTCGTTCCCGAGCTCCTCGAACTACGCGAGCCTGCCGACCGTGTCCTTCGTCATCCCGAACCTGGACGACGACATGCACGACGGCACCATCTCCGCGGCCGACACCTGGCTCAAGAGCAAGCTTTCGGCGTACGCGACCTGGGCCAAGAGCAATAACAGCCTGCTGATCGTGACCTGGGACGAGGACGACTACAGCGAGAGCAACCAGATCCCGACGATCTTCTACGGCGCGAACGTCACCACCGGCACCTACGACGAGAACGTCGACCACTACAACGTTCTCGCCACGCTGGAGACGATGTACGGCCTCGCCGAGACCGGCAACGCCTCCGGCGCCACCACGATCACCGACATCTGGGGCTGACCCCGGATCCTGGAGTGTTCATGAAGACGACGGGTGCCGTCCAGGTGGACGGCACCCGTTTCGAGATATATGACTGCAGTAAGGACTCTGCCGTCTCCCACCCACGGAGCTACCCACCATGCGCCTGAGCCCGCGCTCGATGCTGCCCGCCGCCGTCCTCGGCGTCACCGGTCTGGCGACCGCCTTCGCCCTGCTGCCCGGCGGCCACCCCGCCGGAACCGCCGGGACGAAGCTCGCCGCCTCCTCCATCCCCCAGTACAGCCACGTCGTCATCGTCATGGAGGAGAACCACTCCTACGACGACATCATCGGCGACACCGCCGACGCGCCCTACATGAACCAGTTGGCGAACGGCGGGGCCCTGATGACCTCGTCGTACGCGGTCACGCACCCGAGTGAGCCGAACTACATGGCCCTGTTCGCGGGCAGCACCTTCGGCCTGAGCTCGGACAAGTGCCCGGTCAGCGAGGGTACGACCGCCAACCTCGGCTCCGAGCTGCTCGCGGCCGGATACACCTTCGCCGGCTACTCCGAGGGCCTGCCGTCGACCGGTTCGACCACGTGCACCTCGGGTGCCTACGCCCGCAAGCACTCGCCCTGGATCAACTTCAGCAACGTGCCGAGCTCGGACTCGCTGCCGTTCTCCTCGTTCCCGTCGGACTACTCGACCCTGCCCACGGTCTCGTTCGTCATCCCGAACCTGGACGACGACATGCACGACGGCACCATCTCGGACGCCGACACCTGGCTGAACAACAACCTCTCCGCCTACGCGACCTGGGCGCAGAGCAACAACAGCCTGCTGATCGTGACCTGGGACGAGGACGATTACAGCGAGAGCAACCAGATCCCGACGATCTTCTACGGCGCGAACGTCACCACCGGCACCTACGACGAGAACATCGACCACTACAACGTGCTCGCCACCCTGGAGACGATGTACGGCCTCGCCGAGACCGGCAACGCCTCCGGCGCCACCACGATCACCGACATCTGGGGCTGACCCCGGGTCCTGAGCGGATAGAGAAACACAGCACTGTGATCGGTCAACGCCCACGCCCGACCCGCCCGCTGCTGCGGGTCGGCGCGCTGGCGGCGGCGATCGGGTTCGCGGCGGCGGCGGGCCTCGCCGCCGCCGCGGACGCACCCGCGCCCCAGCACGCCCTCGATCTCGCCCAGGCCCCGGGCAGTTGCGGCACGCCCCCAGGTAGCCTCGCAGCGGGCCCCGTGACCTTTCGGGTGACGGACCAGTCGCGCGACTTCGTGAACGTCTACGTCGTCGACAGCGCCCGAAGCGACAAGGTCTACGCCGAGATCCAGGACCTCGCCCCGCACGCCACGCTGGCGCTGGCCACCGACCTCGGAGCGGGGAACTACGCCGTGCGCTGCGTCTTCAGCGACGGCAAGATCGGCACGTCCACCGCGATCAGCGTGACCGGGCACACGGACGAGGCCGCTCCCGGCTACGTCGCGATGCCCGACCTCGACCTGCAGACGCCGGTCCGCGCGTACACGAAGTGGGTCGAGTCCCGACTCCCCGCGCTCGTCGCCGACTGCCGCGCCCTCGACGCCGATGTGGTCGCGGGCGACCTGGCCTCGGCCAAACAGGCCTGGCTCACGGCGCACCTCGACTACGAGCGCCTCGGCGCCGCCTACAACGCCTTCGGCGACTTCGACAGCGCGCTCAACGGCATGGCGGGCGGTCTGCCGCACGGAGTCTCGGACAGCGGCTGGACGGGCTTCTTCGCCACCGAATACGCCCTCTGGCACGGCGCCCCGCTCGAGCGGCTTCGTACCCTGACGAAGGGCCTCGTCACGAATGCCGCCGGGTTGCAGCAGGACTTCCCGAGCGAGGAGGTCGACCCGGGCGACCTCGCGCTGCGCACCCACGAGATCCTCGAGAACGCGCTTCAGTTCCAGCTGACCGGCATCGCGGACTACGGCAGCGGCACGACCCTGGCCACGGTCTACGCCGACGCACAGGGGACCGCGGAGCTCCTCGGCATCCTGAGCCCGCTGATCCAGCGCTCCGACCCCGGCCTGCTGACCGCGGCGCGGCGTGGGCTGGCCGTACTGCAACAGGCCCTCACCGCGGACTCGGGCATCCCGGTCGCGAACCTGTCGCCGAGCCCGCGTCAGCGCCTCGACGCGGATCTGGGCCAACTCCTGGAGACGCTGTCCGCAGTCCCCGCGCTGCTCTTTCCCAGAACCGACGCATAGGGGCCCGCGGAACCCTACGATCTCTCGACATGGACCTCGAAACCGCGCAGCGCCTGGAACGGCTCGAGGCCCAGGTGGCCATCCTCTACCGGCACCTGGGCCTGAACGGACACGAGGAGTTCCTCCCGCCGCCGCCCTACCTCCCGCCGCCCGCGCCCGGCCACGGCGGCGAGCCGCGGGACGCGGTGCCGGGTCCGCCGCGCGATCCCCGGCTGTCCCAGGCCTTCTTCGACGCGCTCGCCGCCGACAAGAAGATCCAGGCCATCAAGCTCTACCGGGAGGCGACCGGCGTCGGCCTCAAGGAGGCCAAGGACTACGTCGACTCCCTGGACCCGCACTACCGCAAGCGCCGGTAGCGCGCCGGTCGGGTTTTGGATCCCCCACGCCGGCCACGCCGCCGCCCGCGCCCACTGAGCTAGTAAGCGCTCTTGGCCACGGCGTCGCGGTAGTAGTCGATCTTCGCCCGCACCTTGGACCGCTGCTCCTGCAGCACGGCCATCTGCGCGGAGACGATGCGCTCGTGGGCTTCGAGTAGCGCGAGCCGGTCGGGGTAGGTGTGCGAGCCCGCGCGGACCTGGTCGGCGAACTCCTTCATCTGCGCGATCGGCATGCCGGTGCCGCGCAGGCAGCGCAGGATGTCGAGCCACTCGAGGTCGTCGTCGCTGTACCTGCGGTGACCGCCCGCGGCGCGGTGCACGTGCTCGATCAGGCCGATCCGCTCGTAGTAGCGCAGCGTGTCCAGGCTGAAGCCGGTGATCTCCACGGCCTGCGCGGGGGAGTAGGTCGCAGTGCTCATGATCCGAGGGTGCCACCTGGAGCGGGCTCCAGGTCAACCTTTTCGAGCACCGCGATCGAGCCCTCCTGCCGCACCGGCGGCGCGTCGTCGGGTACTGGCTCAGCGAGATTTCGTCAGTGCACGGATCCGGAGAGGTTGAGCCCGATCACGCCCACGAGCACCAGCACCACCGACGTGATCTTCAGCAGCGACGTGGACTCGTCGAGGTAGACCATCCCGTAGATCACCGTGCCCGCGGCGCCGATGCCGGTCCACACCGCGTACGCCGGGCCCACCTCGAGATGCCGCAGAGCGAGCGTCAGCAGCCCGAAGGAGCTCAGCGCGAACACGCAGAAACCGATGGTCGGCCACAGTTGTGAGAAGCCGTTGGACTTCTTCAGGCACACCGCGAACCCGGTCTCCAGCATTCCCGCGCACACGACCATCAGCCACGCCATGCCTTCGAGGCTAGGCGGCGCGGGCGTGCCGCGCTAGCGCTCGCGGCCGAGCGGATCAGCCCCCGCAGGCCTCGATCGCCCGATCCAGGTCCACGTCGGAGAACCCGCCGTCCTTGAGCCCGCGCAGCACCGGCAGCAGTTCCGGGTCCGCCAGCGCGGCCGCCGCCTCGAAGTACAGCCGGCCGATCGTGGGCTGCGTCAGCGCCTGCCGCAGCACCGGAAGCACCCGCGGATCCTTGCGCCGGGCCAGCGCGTAGGCGGCCTCGGCCGCGGTGTCGTCGTCCGCGTCGAACAGCAGCCGGGCCAGCGCGTCCCGCAGCTCCGGCGTGTCGTTCTCCCGGGTGCCGAGCGCGAAGGCGGCCCAGTCGCGCACGTCCGAGTCCTCGTCCCGCAGCATCCCGGTGAGCGCGTCCACGGCCTCGCCCGGCAGCGGGTCGACGCCGGCGGGTATGCCGCGCGCGACCTGCCAGCGCACCACCGGGTCCTCGTCCGCGGCGAAGCGCAGCAGCGGCTCGAGCACCCGCGCGTCGTCCACGATGCAGGCCAGCGCGTTCGCGGCCGCCCGCCGCAGCCTGAGACCCGCGTCCGCGGGCAGCGCGCCCGCCGCGTCGATCAGCGGCTGCACGTGCCAGTCGAAGCGGTGCGCCTGCACTGCCAGCAGGTCGAAGCCGAGCGCCCGCACCGGCTCCTCCGGCTCGGCCCAGAACGCCCGCGCGAGGCCCAGCCGGTTCTCGGTCGACTCGAGCGCCGCGAAGACCTCCTCCATCCGGTCGAAGTGCGTCTCGTTGGACTGCTCGTCGTCCTCGTCGTAATCGAGCAGCCGGGCCAGCAGGTCGGGCGGGAGGGGGAGCGTTGACATGGCCCCAGTGTGGCACCGCGGCCGCGATACGCGCGCGCAAAAATAGGTCTATCGGGTATTGCGCGGATAGAGTCCCGTCTGCGCACTTCAGAGGCGTTGTGCGTGGATCGCGATCGGGTGAGGCAAAGTTCACCGAAAGTTTTTGGATTTCGGCGCGCTGGCAGCGCCCATTCCGCAGGATCGTCGTTCACGATGTGCCAATGACCGGTACTACACGGGTGCTCTCGATCTACGAGGGCTTCTTCAGCGGCGGCGCGCGCATCCTGCACACGGATGTGCTCTCCGGCCTGCACGGGCGCCGCGGTCAGCAGCACAGCCTGCTGAGCATTCACAGCGAGGTGCGCCGCGAGGCGACCTTCCAGCCGATGCACGAGGACGCGTGCTATCGGCGGCTCACGGCCCAGGGCCTCGCCGTGGACACGCTGGGGCGGGGCGCTGACGAGCGCTCCCCCTTCACCGATTGCGAAGTCGCCCGCTTCACCGAGATGGCGGAGCGGACGGACGTGATCCTCACTCTCAAGGAGCAGCCTCTGGGCCTGGTCAACCGGGCCGACCTGCACGGTCGGCCGGTGATCGCGTGCCTGCACCGCTCCGATCCGGAGAACCAGGGGGCGGCGTTCTCCGAACTGCGGGAGGCGGCGTATTCGGGGCGCCTGGCCGCCGCCGTGTGCTGCGCCGAGTCCACCCGGGACGCGTACGCGGCCGCCGGCATCCCGCGGGAGCTGCTGCACGTGATCCCGAACGGGGTGGACCTGCGCCGCTTCAAGCCGAGCCGGCGCAACCGGGCCGTGGTCCGGGCCTCGCTGGGCATCCCGGCCGAGGCGCCGGTGGTGGTGTTCGCCGCGCGCTACGACCGGATGAAGAACGTCCCGCTCTTCCTGGCCGCCGCGCGCGCGTTCCTCGACCTGCGCCCGGACGCGCACGTGATGCTCTGCGGCGCCGGGATGACCTGCGTGAACCAGGGCCTGCTCGGCGACCTCGAGGCCGTCGGCCTGCGCGGGGAGCTGTCCGGGCGGGTGCACCTGCTCGGGGTGCGCAACGACCCCGAGGCGATCTACGCCGCGGCCGACGTGGTCGCGCTCACCTCGGCGTTCGGCGAGGCGGCGCCGCTGTGCCTGATCGAGGGCATGCTCTGCGGGGCGGTCCCGGTGGCCACCGACGTGGGCGACTGCGCCTCGATCGTCTCCGGCCACGGCCTGATCGCCGAGCCGGAGCCCGCGGCGCTGGCCTGGGCCTGGACCGAGGCGCTCGGCCAGCACGCGCACTTCCTGCAGACCATGACCACCAACCGCTACAAGTTCAGCCGGACCCGGATGATCATGTCCTACGGCTCGCTGATCCGGAAGACGCACCGCAAGGCGCTGCGGGCGGCCGTGCCCGGTGCCGTCCCGGCTAAGGGTTCGGTGACGCTCACCCCGGCTTCACTGGCCGTACCGCCGCCGGTGGTGCCGGCGCCGATCGGGGTGGCGTAGAGTTCCCGGAACCGATCGGGCCGCGGGGGCTTGAGCGACAGCGGAACCGGAAGGGCGTTCGCGGTGAGCCAGGAAGTGAGCCTGCTCGACGGCCTGCTGCCCGACCGGGTCCGCTGGGCCCAGGAGCTCATCCCCGAGCTGCCCGCGGGCGCCGGCCCCGACGCCGGGTACCCCGACACCGCCGAGGCCGGCCTGTTCCCCGAGGAGCGCGAGCACATCGCGCAGTCGGTGGCCAAGCGCCGCCTCGAGTTCGCCGCGGTGCGCCGCTGCGCGCGGCGCGCCCTGGGCGAGCTCGGCTACCCGCCGGTGCCGATCCTGCCGGGGGAGCAGCGCGAGCCGCGGTGGCCCGAGGGCGTCGTGGGCAGCATGACGCACTGCGCGGGCTACTGCGCGGCCGCGGTGGCCCGCAGCGGGGACGTCTCGGCCCTCGGCATCGACGCCGAGGTGCACGCGCCGCTCCCGGAGGGCGTGCTCGACCTGATCTCGCTCGACTCCGAGCGGGAGCGGATCGCCGCGCTCGCCGGCGGGGTGCCGAAGACCCTGCACTGGGACCGGGTGCTGTTCAGCGCGAAGGAGTCGGTCTACAAGGCGTGGTTCCCGCTGACCCGGCGCTGGCTGGGCTTCGAGGAGGCCGATATCGAGCTGCGGCTCGACGGGACCTTCGAGGCCAGGCTGCTCACCCGGGACCCCGGCGCGCCGGGCGGGTTCGGCGGGCGCTGGGCCGTCGCGGGGGGCCTGATCGCCACCGCCGTCGGCGAGGTGGTCGGATGAGCGCGGTGATCCGTTCTAGACTCGTCGCGGCCATCAATATGCGACGAGGCGACTAGGAGTCTCGCATCAGTATCCGGACCTCTCCCCGTTCCGTCCGGCGGTCCCGCCGCACCACCGCAGCGACCGGTCTGCTGCTCGGCTGCGTGCTGGCCACCGCGTCATGCGCCAGCGCGACGACCGCGCCGAACGCCTCCGCGGCCCCGGACCCCGGCGCCGGTTCGGGCTCCGGCTCCAGCTCCGCGGCCCCGCGGTCCTCCAGCGCGAGCGCGAGCGCCCCGTCCTCCTCGCCCGGCTCCCCGCTCGCGGGTCTGACGCCGGTACAGCTGGCGGGCCAGCGGGTGATCTACTCCTTCAGCGGCACGACGGTCCCCTCCAGCCTGCTCAGACTGATCAGGGAGGGCGAGGTCGGCGGCGTGATCTTCTTCGCCGACAACATCACCAGCGTCGCCGAGCTCGCCGCGGACGCGAAGCAGCTGGACGCGGCGCAGCAGGAGAGCCCGGTGCACCTGCCGCTGCTGCTGATGACCGATCAGGAGGGCGGCGAGGTCCGCCGGATCGCGGGCGGCGAGCCGACCGAGTCCGAGCTCGCCATCGGCCAGTCCGCGAACCCCGCATCCACGGCGGCCGCCGCGGGCGGCGGCGCCGCGCGGACGCTCTCGGACGCCGGCCTGAACGTGAACCTCGCCCCGGTGCTCGACGTCTACGCCACGCCGGGCGACTTCATCGACGCCTTCCAGCGCTCGTACAGCAACGACCCGCAGATCGTCTCGCAGGCCGGCGCCGCGTTCATCGCGGCCCAGCAGAAGGGCGGCGTCGCGGCCACCGCGAAGCACTTCCCGGGCCTCGGCACCGCGTCCACCAACGAGGACACCGACAACGTGCCGGTGACCCTGAACCAGCCGCTCAGCCAGCTGCGCTCGGTGGACGAGCTCCCGTATCAGGCCGCGATCTCGGTCGGCGTGGACCTGATCATGGTCTCCTGGGCGGTCTACCCGGCCCTGGACGCGAACCGTCCGGCCGGCCTGTCCTCCGCGATCGTCCAGGGCGAGCTGCGCCAGCGCCTCGGCTACGGCGGGGTCACCATCACCGACGCGCTCGAGGCGGGCGCCCTGAAGGCCTACGGCGGCCCCGGGCAGCGCGCCGTGGACGCCGCCGAGGCCGGGATGGACATCCTGCTGTGCTCCTCGGGCAGCGTCTCGCAGGGCGAGGAGGCCACCCAGGCGCTCGCCTCGGCGCTGCAGGGCGGCCAGCTCACCGCCGGCTCCTTCAACGCCGCCGTGGCCCGCGTGGACGCGCTACGCGCCAAGCTGGGCTGAGGCCGGGTCCTCGACCGCGTCGAACGCCTGCTCGGCGCGGGTCGGGGTCCGCTGCACGTCGGATCTCGTCACCGACAGGTAGGCGACGAGCAGGATGATCAGCACCGCGATGGTGCCGGCGACCGGCCCGTCGCCGAGGTCCATCCCGCTGACGTTCTTCGGCTTGCCGAGGCCGTCCGCGATCGAGGCGCCGAGCGGCCGGGTCACCACGTACGCGGCCCAGAAGCAGAACACGGTGTTCCACCCGAGCAGCCGCCAGCCGAGCAGCGGGATCAGGATGATGCCGGCGAACAGCGCCGCCGACGGCCAGTAGCCGAGCTTGAGCGTGTTCGCGGTCAAGTCGCCGAGCGCGGTGCCCATCGCGAAGGTCGCCACGACCGCGGCCCAGTAGAAGCCCTCCCGGCGCGGGGTGTCGATGCTGTGGATCGACAGCGTCCGCTCGGTCCGGCTCCAGCCGCCGAAGACCGCCGCGAGCAGCGCCGCGTAGAAGATCGAGGACGCGGTGTACGGCACGTGCAGCGCCACGTGCATCACGTCGGCCGCCATGGTGCCGAACACGCCGACCCCGCAGACCGCGAGCCAGTAGCTCCAGGCCCGGTAGCGCGCCTGCTTGAACTGGATGAACAGCGCGGCGAGGAAGGCGGCGAAGCCGAGCAGCACCGCGACCGGGGCGCCGAGCGAGGAGTTCACCAGGGCGTCCGAGGTCGACTCGCCCATCGCGGTGGAGAGCAGCTTCACCACCCAGAACACCAGCGCCACCTCGGGCACGCGCAGCGCGCCGGGCAGGGTCAGCGGGGAGCGGGAGTGGGGGCTGCGGGAGGCTGCTGCTGCGTTCACGCCCAGGAAGTATGCCAGCGTTCGCCGCGCCCGAGCGACGCCGCGGGCCGCGCTCGGCGCTTCTTAGCCGGTTCTTTAGAGGTATCTCGGCGCGGGCTCAGACTTGACGGACCCGGTGAGGATTTGTTGACTGCAAGTCTTGCAGAGTGCAAGACTTTGCGGCATGAGGAGTGATGTGGCCGCGTTCGAGCGGCTGACGCAGGCGCTGGTCGGGGTCACGGTGCAGAGCCTGGACGCCCTGGACAGCGCCGTGACCGTGCCCCAGTTCCGCCTGCTGCGCACGCTGGAGGGGCTCGGCCGGGTCTCCTGCACGACGCTCGCCGCGGCCCTGGGCACGGCCGCCTCCTCGGTCACGCGCATGGTCGACAAGCTCGAGGGCCCCGGCTACGTGGCGCGCGGCGCGGACCCGCACAGCCGCAGCATCGTGACCGTCGAGGTGACCGAGGCCGGCCGCGAGATCGTCGCGGCCGTGCTGGAGCGGCGGCGCCGGTTGCTGGAGAAGGTGCTCGACGGCATGAGCGACGCCGAGCGCGGGCGCGCCGCCGAGACGGCGGAACGCTTCGTCGAGCTCGCCGGCGACGCGCTCGTGGTCGGCGCGAAGGCCCCGGTGGCCCTGTGAGCGAGCAGGCGCCGCCGCGGCACCTCGGAGACTTCTCGCTGACCCCGCGCGTGCTCCCGATCACCGGCCTCGCGCTCGTGGTCGGCGCGGCCGGCGCCGGCGCCGCGTACTGCCTGCTGCGGCTCATCGGCCTGATCACGAATCTGGTGTTCTACCAACGCGTCTCGACCGCGCTGGTCGCCCCCGGCGCGATCCGGCACGCGCCCGCGCTGATCCTGCTGGCCCCGATCGCGGGCGGCCTGATCGTCGGGCTGATGGCGCGGTACGGCTCCGAGAAGATCCGCGGGCACGGCATGCCCGAGGCGATCGAGTCGATCCTGATCGGCGGCAGCCGGGTGCAGCCGCGCGTCGCGATCCTCAAGCCGATCTCCGCGGCGGTCAGCATCGGCTCGGGCGGTCCGTTCGGCGCCGAGGGCCCGATCATCATGACCGGCGGCGCCGTCGGCTCGATCCTCGCGCAGGCGCTGCGCCTGACGGCCGACGAACGCAAGACCCTGCTGGTGGCCGGCGCGGCCTCGGGCATGGCGGCCACCTTCGACGCGCCGCTCGCCTCGGTGCTGCTCGCCGTCGAACTGCTGCTGTTCGAGTGGCGTCCACGCAGCCTGATACCCGTCGGCGCGGCGGTGACCGTCGCCGTCGTCTGCCGCGGCTGGCTGCTCGGCACCGGCCCGATCTTCCCGGTGGCGGACCTCGTGCACCCGGGCCCGGCCGCGATCGGGCTCTCGCTGATCCCCGGCCTGACCGGCGGCCTGCTCGCGATCGGCGCGACCGGCCTCGTCTACCTCGCCGAGGACGGATTCAAGAGGCTCCCGTTCCACTGGATGTGGTGGCCCGCGATCGGCGGCGCGATCATCGGCGTCGGCGGACTGGTCGAGCCGCGCGCCCTCGGCGTCGGCTACGACGTGATCGACCAACTCCTGACCGGCCGCGCCGCGCTCTCGCTGATCCTCGGGATCCTCTGCGTGAAGACGGTCATCTGGTCGCTCTCGCTCGGCTCGGGCACCTCCGGCGGCGTGCTCGCCCCCGTCTTCATGATCGGCGGCGCGCTGGGAGCGCTCGAGGGCAATGTGCTCCCGCACGTCTTCCCCGGCTTCTGGGCCATGGCCGGGCTCGCGGCCGTGGTCGGCGGCGTGATGCGCTCCCCGCTGACCGGCATCGTGTTCACCCTCGAACTCACTCACGCGTGGAACGACCTGGTCCCGCTGCTCGTCGCCTCGGTCAGCGCGTACCTGCTCTCGGCCCTGCTGCTCAAGCGCTCCGTGCTCACCGAGAAGATCGCCCGCCGCGGCCTGCACCTGACCCGCGAGTACTCCACCGACCCGCTCGAGATCTTCTTCGCCCGCGAGGTCATGACGCCCGCACCGCCCACCTCCCTCATCGACGCGCCGCGGACGCTGATCTTCGCCGACCAGACGCTGCGCGAGGTGGCCTACGCCTTCGCGGTCCACGAGACGACCCGCGCCCCCGTCGTCGAACGCGCCGACCCGACCCGCGTCGTCGGCACGATCGACCTCACCCAATTGCTGCACGCGCGCCGCAAGGATCACCATGAGGAGCACCACCGCGAGCGGCATCTCGTGCTCCGCCCGTACGCCGAATCCATGTCTAGCGAGGCACCATGAGCACACTGACCGAGCCGGAACCGCGTCTGCTCGCCGACCTCGACTGGGTGCTGGCCCAGTCCGCGTCCTCGGCGTCCGGGGCGCTGTGGCGGCTGGAGGAGACGGACCGTCAGCTGGACGCGAACCTGATCAGGCTGCGCCCCGAGCAGACCGTCGAGCTGCACCGGGAGCCCGACGTGGACGTGCTGCTGCTCCCGTTGGCGGGCGGCGGCACCCTGCGCACCGAGAGCGAGGCGATCGCCCTCGCTCCGCACGCGCTGATCTGGCTCCCGCACGGCTCGCGGCGCTCGCTGGAGGCGGGTTCCGAGGGGCTGGCCTACCTGACCGTGCACCGCAAGCGCGCCGGAATGTCGATCAAGCTGCCCGCCGACCCCGAAGCGCTGCGCCGGCTGGAGGCGCGCGAGGAGGCCGAGGAGGGCGGCGAGCCCGCCTGCCTGCTGCCGCGCCTGTGCCCCGAATGCGGAAGGGTGCTCCCGTGAACGCGTTGGTCATCGAGGACGAGCGCGAGCTCGAGCACCGCTACGCCGCCTATCTCGACGGCCGCCTGGTCGGGCATGCCGGCGCGATCCTGGTGCGCGAGACGATCCTCGCCCCGCACGTCGAGGTCGAGCCGGACAAGCACGACCTCGGGATCGGCTCGCTGCTCGTGCGACGCGTGTACGACGACGCCAGGGCCGAGGGGCATACGGTGCTCGCGCTGTGCCCCTTCGCCCGCCGGTGGGCCGACCTGCACCCGGCGTATCGGGACGTGGCGCGAAGGCCGCGGGCCGGGGAGCTCGCGGCAGTCGGATCACTCATCGCTGCAGAGCGGACGATGCGTCTGCTGCACGGTGGCTGAGATCAGCTGCAGGTACGCCGGGGCCGCGCGGCGCAGCGGTGGCGCGGGCCGATGGCGGTGCTGCTGCGCAGGGGGCGGCGGCACCAGGCGGCGCGGCCGCTCGATCGGAGCCTGCGTGCTGCT
Source organism: Actinospica sp. (assembly GCA_035712985.1). Classification (GTDB taxonomy): domain Bacteria; phylum Actinomycetota; class Actinomycetes; order Streptomycetales; family Catenulisporaceae; genus Actinospica. The sequence continues at coordinate 1,973 of DASTAE010000105.1, read as the reverse complement.
ATGCCTCCCGGGCCGCTCGTGCTAGGACAACGCATGAAGCCAACCTACCGCCTCCACGCCGCCGCGGTCACAGGCCATGGCCCCCGCCGGGCCCCAGACACCCGAAGTCGCGGGCGACGGCGTGGTTCCGGTCGGCCGTCGTGCCCAGCGTGTAGGCCGGATAGAGGCCCAGGTACTCGCCGCTGGAGGTCTGGCTCCACTGCCGGGCCAGATCCCCGCGGCTCTTGTAGAAGTTGAGCAGGTAGCCGCCCTCGTACACCTTGAGCAGCGCGAATCCGCCCGGATACTCCTTCGTGGCCGCGACCTCGAGGAACTCCACGTTCGCCGCGACCGGCGAGGCGGTGCGCTGGTTGCGGTGCGTGTGGCCGCTGTGGTGGAAGAAGACGCCGGGCGTCGCCGCGTAGAGCGCCTCGAGCCGCGCCGCGTCGGCCCGGTCCAGGTCGAACCCGGGCCCCGCGATCGTGGTGAGCGCCGCCTCGTCGGTCACCGGGTGGTGTCCGAAGACCAGTGTCGGCTGCTCGGGGTTCTCCGCCAGGATCCCGCTCAACTCCTCGAACTGCGCGTCGCCGATCGCGCCGCTGGGGGCGTTGAGCGTCGTCGTGTCGAGCCCGATGAAGCGCATGCCCCCGAGCTCGGTCCGGGTGAGCGTGCCCTGCGGCAGGTCGTAGACAGCGGGAAGGCAGTCGAAATAGCCCGCGGCCCCGTCCACGGCGGCGCAGGACGCGTACGCGGCGCCGGTTTTCGGCTGGTCGTGGTTGCCCCGCGCGACGACGTAGCTGCGCGGGCCGAGCTCGCCGTCGAGACGGAGCGTGCCGAACTCGTCGAGCAGCTGCTTGGAGTCGACCAGCTCCTCGGACAGCGCTGATGAGCTGATGTCCCCGGCCACCAGCAGCGCGTGCGCGCCGCGCCGGGCCGCGTCCTGCGTCATCGCCTCGGTCATCGCGACCGGATACGGCGGCAGCCCCGGCACCTGTGAGAAACCGGGTGGGAAGCCCGAGATCACCAGACCGCTGACGGTCTCCCCGATGTGCAGGTCGTTCGCCAGCGCGACCGTGAACAGATGCCTGCCCTTCGGCGGCACCAGCGTCGTGATCGACCCCGGCGCGGACTCGTTCACAACTCCCGACGAAAGCAGCTCGCCGAGCAGCTGCAGCAGCTGAGCATCCGTCGGATTGGTCGGCACGACGACACCGCCGGCCGGGTACGTCAGCTCCGGCGTCAACCGCGACGGAACCTGCACGTCCGCGGAAAAGGCCTGGTAGTAGTACGTCGTCCCCGGCCGAAGCCCCGTCACCTCGATGTAGTGGTAAGCGGTCTCACCGCCGCGCTCCACCGCGATCCGGTCGAGCCGATTCGGGTCCGTGCCGTAGCGCACGTAGCCGTCCGTCGCGACGGCCGCAGGCTCCTGACTCGGCTGGTACGGTATCGCCGGCGCGGGCCCCGAGGCCGTGTACCAGGTGAGGACGAAGGAGTCGTCCGTCACGGTGACCAGCTCGAGGTCCTGCGGATACACCCCGGCGGCCCGCGCGGCGGCGGCCTGGGCCGGACTCAACGCGGCTCCCGGGATCACCATCCCGGCGGCGGCCCCCACCGTGGCCATCCGGAGGATCTGACGGCGGCTCAGCGGACAGCAGTCATCACTCATGATTTCCAGCGTGACACGCCGTCATGAACGCCCCCTGGAACCAAGACGAACGCGTCGCGAAGCCTGCTCCGCAACCGCAAATTCTTGCAGCCCTAGTAATGCAAGTTTCGAAACTTCCTTTCAGTTATTGCGACCATGTGTCCGGAGTTCTACGCTCCACCGCATGCCCATCACCCGCAGAAACCTCCTGCTCTCGGCCGCCGCGCTGCCCGTCGCCCAGGGAGCCCTCGGTGCGCTGTCCGCCTCGCCCGCCGCGGCGGCGAGCGCTCCCGGGGACGTCGTCGGCAAGATCACCGTCGGATACCAGGGCTGGTTCGCGTGCATCGGA